>JBBRNY010000018.1:0-34084 GCA_038229915.1 Kapaibacterium sp. (SeqCode)
TATTGGCATATCGAATACCACTGCATTACTCAAATTTCGAACTGAGTGTTGATCAAAAAGTAAAACAACTACCGGCGTACCCATTATTTAAAAGCACTCATCCATGGATGATATTTTACGGAGTAGGAAATCATGGTGGTGGACCAACAAAAGAACAAATTGCGCAAGTTGTTAAGCATTGCAATTCGCAAGAAGTTGATGGCAGGTTCAGTTCGCCTTCTTCATTCTTCAAAGAGATTCGAGAATCGAACAAAAATATTTCGCATTACACAGGTGAGATGCAACCCCATGCGATCGGGGCTTATAGTGCTCACTCTCAAGTGAAGGCATTGAATCGCAGAGCGGAGTCTGCACTTGTTCGAGCCGAAATATTATCAGTTCTGTCCGATCAAACTTCGGGAGTCCAATCAGATTGGGCATCGCTTGAAGAAGCATGGAAGCTCATACTCGTGAATCAATTTCATGATACGCTCGGCGGTGTTGCTATCAAAGAAGCAATGGAAGATGCAACGTTATCTTACAACGAAGCTATCTCCATTGCAACTCGCAACGAACACTTAGCGATAGCTCGCATAGCTTCACAAATTGACACAAGTGAACATATTGAGTCACTCGTGGTTTTTAATGCGAATGGATTTGCCGTTCACTCACCAATAGAGTTTGAGCTTTGGCATCCGAGCTCAAGTGAAAAAGGAGAAAGTCTTTCAGACGTTACATTGATTGATCAGAATGGTCGGCTTATCGCAACACAGAAGATAGAAGCGTCGGGTAAGATCAATGGCGATAGGGTAAGGTTTGTCGCAGAAGTCGATTTGCCATCAATGGGATGGAACACGTTTGGTATAATTCGAAATAAAAAAATTGAGCAAGCTTCGTCGTTGCATATAGACGATCGGACAATTTCTAATGGTCTTTGTGCGCTCGAATATAACCCCGCAGGAGTATTTAATGATCTGAGCGATACATGGGGGCATGGGATTAGCGGCTTTACTGACCAGGAAGGTGAATTTTCAGTT
This sequence comes from Kapaibacterium sp. (SeqCode), assembly GCA_038229915.1. Lineage (GTDB taxonomy): Bacteria > Bacteroidota > Ignavibacteria > Palsa-1295 > Palsa-1295 > JAFDZW01. Next base: position 1,017 of record JBBRNY010000018.1, read on the forward strand.
TTGAAAAGCGAAATACTCGAGCGCGGACCAATTCGGGTAAGACTTCGGATCACAAGCCAGTATAATACCTCTGAACTCAGAGAAGATTTTATCCTCTATAATAATTCGCAGATTATTGAGCATCGAGTAAAGCTCGATTGGCATGAGAAACGAAAAGTTTGTAAGCTGCGCTATGCCCATAACCTGACGAGTCCCAATGTTCGCTATGAAATACCATACGGCTCGATCACAAGACCCGCCGATGGTAATGAAGTACCGGTCGGGGCTTGGGCGTTTGCACAAGAAAATGGAAAGGGTATTGGGATCATTGCCCCGAGCAAGTCAAGCTATAGTGCTGATGATCAGTATCTCTTGGTCACTATTGCTCGCTCGGCGCTTTACGCTCACCATGAGCCACCACATAAACTCGACCCATCCGAGACACTAAATTATCTTGATCAAGGGGAGCAGGAGTTTACCAATTTTATCGTTCTTGGAGCGTCAGATTGGCAGTCAGCCCGAATGCCTCACTTATCTGCACAGTTAATATGCCCACTAATTTGCCATATTGAGTACTCACATACCGGGGAGCTTCCCAAGGAGTATTCATTGATAAGTGTTGAAAATGGAGGGATTATCTCTGTTCTTAAATCGCCTTACAGAAAGCAGTCTGATGATGCTGTAATTGTAAGAATAAATAACAGTTATGAGAATAAGCTAAACCTGGACATACGCTATAAAACTGCTGTTTTATCATCGAATATACTGTTGAAGGGCTTCGCAGTGAAGACATTTAAGATCATAGCAAATTCCATCGTTGAATCTAATGCTCTTGAAATGTAAAGATTTATGCTCGATTTCTTGTAACTTTGGGGTTCCACAAGCGTTTCTACTACAGCAGTGAGTAGTCTAAGTGGGTAGTTTATAATGAGTGCAGAAACACAGGGACCGAAAATGGCTCTTTCAGATGAAGAGCTTTGGGTCGCCTTCGTCGGCGGAGAGGACTCCGCTTATACACTGCTCTATTATAGACATGCCGACCGTCTATTCTCGTATTTGCGGATGCTCATTTCTAATGGGAGCGAGCGCGAGAATGTCGATGACATTTTTCAAGAGACGTGGGTCAGAGTATTCAAAGGCAAAGACAAATTTGCTGAGAACGGACCCGGCTCATTTTCGGGATGGCTATTCAGGATCGCTCATAATATCGCGATCAGCCAGATCCGACGCCCAAAGCATGTGACTCCGTTCCGAGACTTATCCCCCGAGTCTTCGGTGCTACGGACTGCTTCGGTACAAGCTTATGACCCCCTAAGCGATGAACGAAGCGTCGAAGAGATATTAAAAGTACTTCATAGCGTCGTGATGCAGCTGCCGATGATGCTCAAAGAAGTCTATTTATTGTCAGAGTTCGAGCATCTAAATACCGATCAGGTTGCCGAGGCGGCTGGTATTTCGATAGGCAATGTGAAAGTACGCCTCTTCCGAGCCAGACAGATCGTACGAGAAAAAGTGTTAGCCCAACTTGAGATCGACCCCAAAGAGATCTCAAGTGAAGCGCAAAATAACTGAGGAAATAGCTTATGCAAATGGAAGAACAAATTTTAGATTTTCTTGACGGCAACCTTTCTGCTCCGCAGGAAGAAGAGTTGTTGCACCGGTTGGCGGTTTCTCCTGAACGCCGCACGTTACTACGTCAGCATCTTCAAGTTCGCGAAATGGTCGGCGCACTTGCAAAAAAACAGCAAGTTGCTGTGCCAACTGCATTGACTGCAAGTCTTTTTGCAACAGTTGGATCGCTCGGTTACACCGGTCCTCAGCCGATGAAGCCGCATACCGTTGTCGCACCGACATCGTCAACGCTTGCAAAACCAATTGCTTCGAGTCGTTCAAGGTTCTTGCGCCCGGTTCCGGTATTGCTTCTTGCTTTGCTATGCTTATTGACAGGCAGTGGCATAACCTATCTGGTAAATAACGGAAGTCAGACCGACATTGCAAATTCACGAAAGAATACTCAAAATTTGAGTAACACACAGCAGACCGCATCTACTCAATTATCCGATGCCGCTTCGAGCAACATTATGCCTGCAACTTCAGGCAAACAGGCAAATGATGTTTCTGTAGCGAGAAATACTGTTCGCTCAAGTATTTTGAACTCAGGCAAAAGAAATACTTCGATACATTCGGTTGCCAAAGATGGTAACTCAAGTACTTTGACTGACAACACAATCACATCAGTTAATTCAAAAGAGAATAACAATCCACCAGCATCTATTTCTGATGTTCGTGAAAATAACAAATCGGTAGTGAATCCACCTGCACCGATCGTTCATGTCGAGAAGATGGATGTACCGGATGTAAAACCTGCTAATGATATACGTGGTGATCAGAATGTTGCACCTGAAAGGACTAAAGTAAATCCGTTCGATCCTAAAACGAACACTCGTAAGAACTACACTCAGCCATTTTCACTTTCTTTAAGAACTGGTGGCGGAAAAGTACCAGGTAGCGATCAAGGCTATACCGGTTCGTTGGTCGAGCTTCGTGGTTCGATGTTTGCCAATAATTGGTTGTCGTTTACCGTTTCAGTTGGTCAGTTTATGCCGTACGAATCAACTCCGGTCAGTGCTGGAGTGAATAGTGATGGTGCTAAGCTCTACAAACTCGACCCCGTTCTCAATTATAAGAATGTTGTCGGTCTTGAGATCGGCTCACAGTTTTCGGTGCTCAATATGCCGTTTGATGTATCGGTTGGCGCGATGACGAATTTTGCGGGTACTGTTATGCCTCGTGCATCGCTCTTTACCTCGCTTGATCTTCAAGAAAATCTGGCTCTTAAAGTTGGTATCGAGGGGATGTTCTATTCGCACGATGTCTCATCATCGCTCAATCAACAGTTGGCTGCATCACCGCATAGCCAGTTGATCGGCAAGAATCGTACGAAAGAAACTGACGGTTTCTTCGGACCGTCGGTTGAGTTATTCTGGAGATTCTAATTAACACCCATGAGATCAGCGAGATCATTTGTTGTTTTGATGTTGGCTATGACAGCCCTCTCGGGCTGTGTGCCTTCGCCAAGTGCAAATGAGAATGTCTTGCCTACCTATAATTTACTCTCGACATTTTATACGCCAATAAATGGCGCGTCTTCTTTTTTCTGGAAACATAGCACTTCCAAAGATACGCTCTTTAGTATCGAGCAATTCGACCATACCGGTCCCAATCTCTATCCGAGTATTTATTCAACAGCAACGTTTTTTCATTGCTCGGACACTGCGACAAAAATACAAACTCAAAAAGCATACGTGATACTTGATTCGATCGTGATCGAGTATTTGAGTATTGGCGACAGTATTAATGCGATCGCGAGATTGCGTGGAATTTTGAAAGTAGGAGAGTCTTGGGTAGCTTCTTCAAAATTAAATACTTCGAACGGGGCTGCTGTCACGATCTCAGCGTTGGTTGATGATTATTATAGCCTGACACAAGTGGCGGGGAAGCAATACTCTGATGTGTATCATATTACCTATAAAATTTCGAATGTCTTGAGTGGTCTTCAGCCTGTTGAAGCGGAGTATCAAAAAGGGGCTACGATGGTTGTATATTATGCAAAGTCGATCGGTCCGATCTATAAGATCACCCGCGATGCTTTTGGAAATATTCTCTCTTCCGATGAATTGATAGAAACTCGCTCGCTCTAATGTGAGTTGTGAGATGAGTATGTTTTATAATCCAAATAACCTTCAGTTTCGCTTGCGCGGTATCGCTGCGGGCACCCATCCGTTCGAATGTCTCATTGATCCATCACTGATCGACATTGCCGAAGTGGTGAGTATTATTGATATTAAAGGCGAGCTCACAGCCAGCGAGCTGTTTGTCTTTAAGATGCAGATCGCCACGACACTCGGTCTGATCTGTGATCGGTGCACCGAGGGGTTTGAATACCCTGTCAAAACGCCATTGGAAGTCATCTATGTCCGAAGTGGCAACGAAGAAGATATGCCTGATAGTGGGTATTTGCATACCTTTGATGGTATTCAGCTTTTCGAAGTTGATATAACCGAAGATGTGCACGATGCCATCTTCCTCACATTACCAATGAAACGGCTTTGCCGCCCTGACTGCCCGGGAATCCCATTAACTGACAATGAAGTTGAAGAAGTTGATGAGCGCTTTTCACCTCTGGCGCAGTTACTGAGTAAGCTAAAATCTGAGGAAGAATAACTGCGCGGGATTCAGTGAGTATGGCGTTATTGAAGCTCGGACTGAAAAAAATCCGTAATTTTGTAAGAAGTAGTAGATCAATTACGAATGAAAATAACGTTTCGCATTCAACGCTACAACCCGGAAGTAGATAAAGAGCCCTATTTCAAGGATTACACCCTTGATGGTCTCGAAGGTACGTACCGAGTTCTCGACGTTTTGCATGACATTAAATGGAAGCTCGACGGCACCTTGACGTTTCGCCGTTCTTGCGCACACGGTATGTGCGGCTCGGACGGAATGCGGATCAACGGGAAGAACACGCTCGCTTGTTCGCTCTTATTGCAGGATATCAAGAATATTGATTCCGGTAAACCGGTAGTGATCGAGCCGTTGCCATATCTTCCGATCGTGAAAGATCTGGTCATCGAGATGAAAGATTTTTATGCGAAATACGAGCTGGTCAAGCCGTATCTGATCGCAAAAGATGCGCCACCGGAGCACGAGCGTTTGCAATCGCACGAAGATGCAGAGCTCTTGATGGAATCAACCAAGTGCATTATGTGCGCTTGTTGCACAACGAGTTGCCCATCACTATGGTCAAACGAGAATTATCTCGGACCTGCGGCATTCTTGAAGAGCTACCGATTCACCTTCGATACTCGCGATACCAACCCCGAAGAACATCTTGCGGCTGTTGACTCGGCCGATGGTATTTGGCGTTGTCATACAATTTTTAACTGCGTCGAGGCTTGCCCGAAGGATATTAATATCACCTGGCATATTTCGCAATTAAAGAAGCGTCTTGTTTCCGACGAGCTCTAATGAGTTGTGTTGTCTGAACTGTCAAAACAAGAAAAGGCAGACGCAAGCGTCTGCCTTTTTTATATTCAGGAACATCCTCGATTGAAACCTCTACTCCTCTTTTACGTCTCGTTAATAGCATAGTATATCATTCATAGTGAAGAAAAAACACATATATCGTTTTCTTTTTTTATGCGCTATCATTGCGAGCACGACGATCTCACACGCCCAGCAGCGGAGCGTCAATCGTTCAGCTTCGGTCTTTAAGATCGCACGGCTCAAATACGAAGGGGGAAGTGATTGGTATAACGGACAAACCGAAGAGCCAAATTTATTGCGATATGTTGCTTCACACTCAAATATCCAAACGCAGGCTGAGTATCTTTGGGTTGATATTGCCAGCGAAGATATTTTTAACTACCCATTCTTGTTTATGACAGGGCATGGCAATATCGAATTTACCGAGTCGGAAGCAAAGCGGCTTCGTTCATATCTCGACGCGGGTGGCTTTTTATATATAGATGATGATTATGGGCTTGACAAAGCGCTTCGACGTGAAATAAAAAAAGTCTTTCCGGAACAAGAATTTAAGGAGCTTCCATTTACTCACGAATTGTATCATTCCCATTTTGATTTTCCGAACGGTGTCCCGAAGATCCACGAGCACGATGGAAAGACTCCGCAAGGTTTTGGTCTCTTCTCAAACGGGCGGCTCTGCGTGTATTATACATTCGAATCAAACCCCAGTGACGGCTGGGACGACCCTGACGTTCACAATGACCCACCTGAAAAGCGCGAAGAAGCATTAAAATTTGGGACGAATATTGTTGTATATGCCCTGACCCACTGATCTGTATTCCGAGTTGACTGAAAGTGGTTCTAGCATGCGTATGCCGGAATAATTATTATTCAAGACTCAATAGAGTCACTATTTCCTTGTCGTATTTTTGCACCTATGAAGATCGCACTTGCTGGATATGGGAAAATGGGACACGAAGTCGAGTTGGCGGCGAAAGCCCGCAACCACGAGATCGTGGCAATATTTGATATCGATAAACCGCTTTCCCCGGAAGCCCTTCGGCTCCATCATCCTGAAGTGATCATTGACTTCACTCAGCCCGATTCGGTTGTCACCAATGTGCGAATCGCTGCAAAATCTGAAACCCCCATTGTGATCGGAACAACTGGATGGGACAACGATCGAGTAAAGTTGAAAAAAATGATCGATGATGCGAATATTGGATGTGTCTATGCATCAAATTATTCGATCGGAGTGAACCTCTTCCTGAAAATTGTCGCAGACGCATCGCGTCTATTGAATGCTGCTGACTATGATGTCTATATTTCAGAAGCACATCATAATACAAAGAAAGATTTTCCGAGTGGCACGGCATTAAAGATATCTGAGGCGATACTTTCGGGTTTCAGATCAAAATCAAAGATCACCTCACAATTAAAGCAAGGCGAAGCGCCTTCACGCGATTCGATCGTCATCAGCTCCATCCGCGCTGGTTCGATCATGGGGACTCATACGGTTGGGTTTGATAGTGAAGTTGATTCAATAGAACTAACTCATCAAGCAAAATCACGTCGTGGCTTCGCTCTGGGGGCAGTTCGCGCGGCGGAGTGGGTCGTCAGTAAAAAAGGAATGTATTCTTTTGAAGAACATATCACCGAAATTTTAGGGAATTTAAAATGAGCAATAAAATGATCAAAGGTACCGGAACAGCAATGGTGACTCCGTTCTTAGCAAACGGAGAGATCGACTATGACGCAACAAAACGTTTGATCGACTATCAAATAGCCGGTGGTATCGAGATGTTGGTGCCACTCGGAACGACGGGTGAAAATCCGACGATCAGCAATGCCGAACGCACACGCTTCCTCTCATTTGTGATCGAGTACGTTGCACGTCGTGCAGTGATCGTTGTCGGGACCGGTAGCAATGATACAAAAACTTCCGTCGCTTATACCAAAGAAGCATACGATCTTGGAGCCAATGGCGCATTAGTGGTTACTCCATATTATAACAAGCCTACCCCTGATGGTGTGTTCGCTCATTATAGCGCTGTTGCTGAAGTTGGATTGCCGATCTTGATGTATAATCTGCCCGGCAGAACCGGACTTAATATGACGGCAGAGACAACGCTTCGATGTTCAGAGATCGAAAATGTGATCGGTGTCAAAGAGGCGAGCGCGAATATGGAGCAATGTATGGAGATCATCCGTCATGCCCCGCAAGGTTTTCGTTTGCTTTCGGGCGAAGATAATCTTACCGTCCCACTGATAGCCGTTGGTGCGAAGGGTGTTATTAGCGTGACTTCGAATATTGTACCTGGGGAGTTCTCACGAATGGTGCGCTTTGCAATGGATGGAAAATTTGCCGAGGCGAAAGCTATCCAATATGAATTGTATGACTTGATGAGAGTAATGTTCATCGAGACAAATCCCGGACCCGTAAAATCAGCGTTAGCAATGATGGGGATGATCGAAGAGCACTATCGTTTGCCTTTGGTCAGACTTCGCGAAGAACATCGCCGCAAAGTACGCGAGCATTTAATGCAGCTTGAATCGATCGTCGTCGAAGAATTGCAACAAGAGTAAAAAAAAGTCCGCTCAAAAGGCGGACTTTTTATTGATACTATTTTGCTAATGATCTTAGCAGTGCTTCGTCTGCACTAGAAAGAGAGAGACTCCTTCTTGCAATAACTTTTCTTGCGACTTCGATCGCTTTTTCTGTCTCGTATTTTACAATACCTTGTGCACCGCCCCAACTGAAGTTCGGTATCGATTTTGGTTGGAAGCCATACCCAAAGACATTACTACTCACGCCGATCACCGTACCGGTATTCAAAAGGGTACCGATCGCTGTTTTTGAATGATCGCCAAAATAACTGCCGACAAAAAGTGCTTTCGTCTCGATGGTCTCGTCTTCGATCACGATCTTCACGTTCGAATAATCATTTTTCAGATCACTCGTTGTCGTGCCTGCGCCGAGGTTGCACCACTCACCAACGAAACTATGACCGATGTAGCCATCGTGTTGTTTGTTGGCATAGCCCTGAAAAATAGAGGTCTCCACTTCGCCACCGATCTTGCAAACAGGCCCGATGGTTGTGCCTTCGTGAATGCGAGCATTGGCTCGGATAGTGCTTCCACTAAGGATAACGGCAGGGCCCATAATAACAGCACCTGACTCGATCGTCACTCCTTTTTCGATGAAGATCAACCCGCCTGTCGCATCAAGAGCTGCTCTGGGAGCAATAAAACATCCTTCTTCGAGATGGACTTTGGTCTCTTCGCGAATGCCGACTTTCGGAAATACTCGTGATTGTTTGTGCATCTTCCGATTACCTTTTTGCAACAAACGACGAATATCGCTTTGCATTACCACTCCGTTGGAATTGACCATATTCCAGAGCGAAGTAAAGAGCTTGGCTTTTGGTAAATGCTTTTGTGCAATAGAAAAATCTTTGCCCGTAAGCGGCGAACCTTGTTCGATCTTCTTTACTAATGAATCATCAAGTGTCGTATTGAAAAATACTGCAAGAACATCTTCTGGTTGGTCTTCCACATGAAAGATCATATTTGCTTCACTACGAAACTGCTCGTATAAATGATCTGTCAGCATTAGACGTGCATTCAAACATAACGTAGGCTTTGATGGGTCAAGAGTGTTTACGATAATCGAAGGGTATCGTGCTTCGACAGCATCTTTCAATTCTTTCCGAGTATGAAGAACGATCTGTATGTTTGTTCCGGCGATCTCGATCAGTCGTTCGATGGCAGTGAACATCCCGACTCTGAGTTCGGCGATCGAGCGTGTATAAGAAAGGGGTTTGAAGAGTGCTCCTTGTGCGTGTTGGTCTTCAAAAAGGATGATCTGTGATACTTCAAGTTGTGGCATAGTTGTTTCGGGCTAAAAGAAAAAGTCCTGACCCGGAGGGCAGGACTTTCGTAAACAGTTGTAAAACAAGTAACTTATACGGCTGCAGGTGTTGTTGCCGTTGCAGTTGCTTTTGCTTCCTTCTTTTCTGCGATCTGTTTCGCAAATTTCTTCTGGAAGCGTTCTACACGTCCTGCGGTATCAACGAAACGCTGTTTACCGGTAAAGAACGGATGGCAGTTAGAGCAGATTTCGACACGTAAGACATTCTCAGCAGATGTCGAGTTGGTTACGAAATCGTTGCCACATCCAGCACAATGGATGCTTACTGCATGATAGTTTGGGTGAATACCGTTTTTCATAAGTTTATCCTTTATAAAATGACGGGTTTTGCCGTCACAAAAATAGTTAAGAATACACGAAACGCTGCCAAAAGAGGTGTCGTTCCGTTCGGAAACCCCTTCAAAAAGGAGTTACTTATCTCTTTTATGTTAATTCTGAGAGATTGTTTCCGGCTCGATCAAGAATTTGCCGTTTTCCATGATCTTCAAGTCGTCGATCCAAACATCGAATGCACGACCGACCACATCAATATGCGTACCAGAGTACCATGTAGCGCCTGTATGCTCGCAATATGGGTATCCGAATGCAATATGGCAGCCTGGGATCTTCTCGTCCTGTAAGATCAAACCACGTATATCTTCGACACCAATATTTGTACCGATCGCAAATTCGCCCACGCGATCAGAATTCTCATCGCGGTGGGTATATTCCAAAAATTCTTCGAGCAAGGCTTGATTCGAGCATTCACATTTGGTAATGCGTGAGTTCTCGATATGGATAGTCAGTGGTGTGGCTTTAAGATCGCCATAGACTGCGCAGAGATAGTCACCAACAACTCCATCGACCACATAGACACCATCAACGCGCTCAGGACAGGTTAGTACCTCGCCACCAGGCAAGTTACCCCATTTAGCATTCGTGATGATACCACTGGTCTTGAGCCAATGCAGATCCTTCGAAAATGTGGCTTCGATATGAGTCCCGGCAGGGGACTTGGCTATGATCTTCTTTGCTTCTTTGGCAAGTGCCCAAACTTTGCGGCTGATGGCATCGACAGCGAGGAAATCGGCTTGCATACCTTCCATCATAATTTCATGGTTGATATTGACCATGTGCGCGTGACGGGGTTTGATACGATTGATAACGCCCATCATCTCCTTGCGGGTCTGAAGCTCATTTTCCTGACCTTGCATACAATAGATAGAAACATCTGCCTTTTCGAGACTCTCTAAAATTTCTTGCGGCATATGCACTAACGGACGTTCGGCATAGTCTTCGACGACAAAAGTATGGGTATTTGCGCCGACGTTATTCAATTCGTCATAGAGGCTTGCAGCAATTGGCAGGGTCTCATTATCGGTGATGATAACAACTCGTTCGCCTTTTTGGACGCGAAGACACACGTCTATCGCGTTAATGGCTGCTTTTTTATAACCTGGGTCGTAAGACACATTTTCCAACGACGTTTTTTTCTGAATAGTAGTGCTCATATAGTAGATAAATATGTAATACTCGAATTTTAGGAAATATACAAAAGCAAGAAACGCAAGAGCACCATAGATGGCTCCCGTATAGCGGTTTCTATGTAAAATTGTTAATGAAATGATTATTCAAGGAATTCCATGGTCAAAGCTTTAATGTTCAATTATTTGATCGATATTTTGAGTGAATTAATAATACTAAATCAACCTTTTACTTAGCGGGGCGATAACATTCCATTGCCTCCTCTTCATTTCAAAGTAAAGATGTTATGAAAGTAAGATATTTTTATAGGATACTTTTTTTTGTTGTCATCTCAGGTTTTGAGTTGCAATACGCAAATGCCCAAGATATGAACGGTTGGCATGGTATCGGGATGCAATTCTTCCTCTCTTCAGATGTGCTTTCCGAACAAAAACTTATTGTGGTCGGAGATGGTGGGCAAATCCGTTTATCATCTGATTTCGGAAATAGCTGGAGATCACGAAACCAAAATGATTCATTAAATTTTAAATCCGTTAGTTTTATTGACTCGCTCAACGGACTCATTAGCGCTTATTTTGGGAATATACTTCTCACTTCTGATGGTGGAGACACTTGGATAGAATCGCGCAAAAAAACAACTGTCCCGTTATTTAAAATACAAATGGTGACTCGGGACACGGTTTTTGGTTGCGGAAGTCACGGCTCGATCATTCGATCAACAAATGGTGGATGGAATTGGGAAACTCTGCAGTCGGGGACAATGAATGAACTGAGAAATATTTATTTTATTAATTCACAAAATGGATTTGCTATCGGCGACAGTGGTACAATTTTGAGGACAGTTAGTGGTGGTAATGTTTGGCAACCTATAACTCTTGATTCAAATATTCAGGTCTTAGGTATTGACTTCCTTGATTCACTTCATGGGATCATTTGTGGAAAGGGAAATATCATCTTTTTTACGGTTGACGGTGGAGTATCTTGGAAACGAAGTTGGATCGTTTCAAATACCGAGCTATTATTATCCTCAATACAATACCTCTCTCTCTCTCGGATAACAGCAAATGGGCTGAGTGGGATCTTTGAAACTAATAATGGAGGAAAAGATTGGGCGAGCATTCATTTGCCCAAAGAAATGTCGGGTATCTCGATTCTGCTGAACTCTGGATTTGACAAAGAAAAGAAAAGAGGGGTTATTGTAGGCTATCCAAGCATTATTCTCACTTCTTCAAACTCAGGTAGTTCATGGGATCAAAGTTCGTCCTGCCCGATACTAAATACATTTCTCACGGATATTCGTTTTTTTGACACGTTAAACGGATATGCCGTCGGGAATACTAATGTAGTGATGGGTACAACGAATGGTGGAGAGACATGGAAATCACTTGTCGAGAATCTAAATAGTACTCAGATCTGGAGAATATATGCCCCAAGTATCGATACAGCTTGGACGATCGGTTGGTATTCTTGGTTAGTAACAACAACAAATGGTTGGAAAACTTCCCAGGTTGTCCCCCCCCCTACAGTCAATGAGCTTAACATTACCAATTATAGACAACCGACAGATATCTGTATGATTGATAGGAATTCAGGGTTTATCATAGGTGATTCGATTTTTTGGAAGACGACGGATGGAGGTAAGAAATGGTTGCCCACAATTTGGCATAACAATTATCTTTCTCTTCTTGAAAGAATAGTATGCCCAACTCAAACGACATCCTTCGCTTATGGCTATTACAATATTCCAATTCCTGATACAATACCTAAAGGTAAAGATGTCGGTGCTTTGTTGAGAACACAAAATGCCGGGGTGTCTTGGGAATTACTTGATTATGGTACAACTGCCCGAATTCATGGCTTCTTCTTCTGGGATGACAAAACCGGAATCATCATTTGCGATAGTGGCGTCGTGATTAAAACATTTGATGGTGGTAACTCCTGGATAAGAATGCCAAATGTGCCAGATGTGAAAAAAGGTACTTCACTTTTTACCGGAATGAATTTTATTAACCGTACTGTAGGGTATGCCCTTGTGACAGGCGGAAAGATACTATTGACAACCGATGCTGGGAATTCATGGTCAGTTGATTTAGACCTTAATATAACAACGGCAAAAGATTATGCTGTATTGGAAAGGATCATTTTCCCTGACAGCAACGCGGTTATGATCTGTGGCTATCAGGGTATTCTCAAGAAAAAGATAGATCTGAAGCAACTTTCGGTACAAACAATCGAGTCTGGTCCACAAAATAAATATTCATGGATAGCATTGACTCAAAACCCTATCTCCTCAAGACTTTCAGGAAAGTTATACTGGTATTCGAGCAGTGTAAATACTCTCTCATTAAAAATTTATGATATTATGGGGCGGACAGTTCAAGACCTCACTCACGAACTCCTTTCAAGTGCTGAGGGTAATGTTGGGAATATTAATGCTGATGTTTCAGCACTTCCAAACGGTGTCTATATTTTGCTTCTGAATGCTGATGGAAATGTCAGGACTGAGCGGTTTGTGATTTCCAAGTAGATGTCTCGTAAGACCATACTTCTCTATAAGCTACAATTCTTCGGACAGCATCACAAATCCTTCATAGATCTTCCGCAATGCAAGCGGTTGTGATTTGAGGGCGATACGTTGTTTGAGGATCGTTGAATAATCTTTACGAGCGATCGGTCCTGTTAAGACGTTTTTAGCATCGTGTTTCAATACGTTCTTTAGCGAGCGTCGCATCAGCGGTGCTACTGCTTTTTTCAATACGTTCTTCTCGATCTTCAGGCTATTACCCATCAGTTCGACAGCCCCGCCGAGGAGGGTTGTAAAATTTGAGGCGAAGGTCATCATCGTATGGTAAAGCGGTAGTTGTTCTGAGCGTAGCCTGATGATTGCAGAAGCGCCGATAACTGTAATAAACTGCTTTGCAAATTTCAAAGCCGACTCATCGGAAGTCTCCGCACCAAAACTAATATCGCTCAATAGGGAAGTGTCGGCTGTCGCGAATGTCTGGATAGGATGAAGCATCAATCGAGATACACCTTGTTGTTTTGGGAGAATATCCGAAGACAATGCTCCAGCTGAATGAACGATCAGCTTAAGGTTTTCACCACATTCGGCGATGACTTGTTTTGCCACAATAGGAATATATTTATCGTTGCAGACGATCATCACGACTTCGGGTCCGCCATTTTTACCAAGTGATCTGAAGCTCTTTGATCGAGCCGGCAAGTGCGCAAATAATTGATATGAATGCTTATGGCTCGCTATTGCTTGGGCAAAAGTGGTGCCCAGTTTGCCTTTGCCAATCACGGCAATAGAAACCGCGGCTTGCTTTCTGCGTAACTTTGTATTCTTACTATCGTTCTTTTTCACTGTTAACCCTTTAAAATCACACTAATATGAAAATCGGTATCAATGGATTCGGTCGAATCGGCCGCTCGGTATTTCGCCGTGCAATGGAGCTTGGCGGTTATGATTTCGTTGCGGTCAACGATCTGACAGATGCTAAAACGCTTGCGCACCTACTAAAATACGACTCAACTCAGGGCCGATTCAACGGAAAGGTAGAAGTTGACGGAACAGACCTGATCGTAAACGGCGACCGTTTGAAGATCACCGCAGAGCGCGACCCTTCAAATCTCAAGTGGGGCGAGCTTGGCGCTGACATCGTGATCGAGTCAACAGGAATATTTGCAACCCGTGCTGGTTGCCAAAAACATATTGATGCCGGTGCAAAAAAAGTGATCTTGACGGTACCACCAAAAGACCCCGTTGATAAGATGGTCGTTCTCGGTGTAAACTGCGATACGCTCACTGCCGCCGATAAGATCGTCTCGAACGCTTCATGCACGACCAACTGTCTTGCACCGATGGTAAAAGTATTGAATGACGCTTTTGGTGTTGAGCATGGTTTGATGACCACAGTTCACTCATACACCAACGACCAGAATATTCTCGATCTTCCGCATAGTGATCTTCGCCGCGCTCGTGCGGCTGCGATCAATATTATCCCAACTTCAACAGGTGCGGCCCGTGCTATCGGCACGATCATCCCTGAGCTTAAAGGTAAGCTCGACGGAACATCGCTCCGCGTACCAACACCAACGGGCTCGATCACCGATCTTGTCGCTATTCTCAAGAAAGACGTAACCGTTGAGCAGATCAATGCCGCTTTTAAAGCAGCGAGCGAGTCAGGTTCATTGAAAGGATATCTTTCGTACACCGAAGACCCGATCGTTTTGCAAGACATCGTTGGCGATACCCACTCTTGTATTCTCGATTCACGCGAGACAATGGTGATGGCTGGCAAAATGGTAAAAATTCTCGGCTGGTACGATAACGAATGGGGCTATAGCTGCCGCGTTGTTGATCTTGTCAATAAAATGGCTGCGTTGTAAGTCGTGTTTCGTGTTCGTCCTGTCTCGGTTGCAGATAAAAATATCTGGCTACAACAACGGTCACTACTGTGGCCTGATGGCGACGACCACGCCGATGAGATAGAATTATTCTTTAAAGGACAGCTCCCAGAACCGGAAGCTGTCCTTCTTGTTGAAAACCAAGAACATATTATTTTAGGCTTTGTCGAGCTTTCGATACGCTATGATATAGTCGGGGTAGAAACACCGACAGGATATATCGAAGGTCTTTTTGTCGAGCCAAAATATAGAAATTCAGGTGTAGCAAAAATTCTGTTGCAAGCCTCCAAACAATGGGCAACCGCAGCAGGATGTAGGTCATTTGCATCTGACCGCTTAGATAGAATCATCATTGATCCCAATTTTTATGAACTGCAAAACCATTAACGATATTGACGTAAAAGGTAAACGTGTTTTTCTCAGGGTGGACTTTAATGTTCCACTAACGAAAACCGCTCCGTACACGATCACTGATGATACTCGTATTACGGCAGCGATCCCAACGATCAATGCCTTGCGTGAGAAGGGTGCGCGGCTTATTATTGCAAGTCATCTTGGCAGACCAAAAGGTGCTGTTACAACGGAGTTCTCGCTCGAACCTATTCGCGAACATCTTGCATCACTCTTGAATGCGAAGGTTGAGTTTGCGAGTGATTGTATTGGCGAAGAAGCAACCACAAAAGCAAATGCACTAAAAGATGGCGAAATACTCTTGCTCGAAAATCTTCGCTTCCACAAAGAAGAAGAGAAGAACGACCCTGAGTTCTCGAAGCAATTAGCTTCGCTTGCAGAAGTATATGTTGATGATGCATTCGGCGCGGCACACCGTGCTCATGCTTCGATCGAAGGTATTACACATTATCTCCCGATCAAAGCGGCAGGCTTACTTTTGCAAAAAGAAATCGAGTATCTTGGTGGTGCTATTACCAATCCTCGCCGTCCGCTGATAGCAATTATCGGTGGCTCGAAGATCAGCGGAAAGATAGATGTGGTCAATAGTCTTCTCGATAAAGCCGATGCCGTGTTGATCGGCGGAGGAATGATGTACACCTTTTACAAAGCTCACGGTCTTGAAATTGGCAAATCCTTATGTGAAGATGATAAACTTGATCTCGCCAAAGCATTGATCGAACGAGCCGAGCGTGAAGGAAAAAAATTAGTGTTGCCCGTTGACACTGTTATTGCTGATGCATTTAATAATGACGCACAGCGCAAGACGGTCTCGACAGCTTCGATCCCAAAAGATTGGCTTGGTATGGATATTGGACCTGACACAATAGATTTATTCAGCGATTATATTTTTCATGCACAAACAATAGTTTGGAATGGTCCGATGGGTGTGTTTGAAATGCAAAACTTTGCTGCAGGTACCATTGCGATAGCCGAAGCACTTGCAAAAGCAACAGAGCGCGGAGCAACAACAATAGTCGGTGGCGGTGATAGTGTTGCCGCATTAGAGCAAAATCATCTTGCCGATAAGATGAGTCACGTTTCAACAGGGGGCGGTGCGAGTCTTGAGTTCTTAGAAGGGAAAGAACTTCCCGGGATAACGGCGCTCTCTAACTAATATTCTGTCTCAGCGCGGCTTTGATCAATGTCTCGATCTTTTCCGATTCTTTCGGCTCATTCCTAATAACATCACGAATTGCTTTCTCGGCTGTTGCACGATTATAGCCGAGCGCTATCAAAGCACTTAATGCTTCCGATCGCACATTCGAGCTACTCGGATCGAGGTTGCTACCTTCACTGCTGATCGAGTTATCATCTTTAAGCATTTTATCTCGCAGTTCGACGATCAATCTTTCTGCTGTTTTTTTTCCGATCCCAGGGAGGGCTGTTAAGGTGACGAGGTCTTTGTTGATGATCGCTTCTCGGACTTTGGGCGCGGCAAGTGCTGAGATGATGCCCAATCCTGTTTTTGGTCCGATACCACTAACAGCAATGATCAGATCAAATAATCCACGTTCGCTAAGGCTTGAAAAACCATAGAGTGTTTGGGAATCCTCGCGGATAACGTGTCTTGTGAAGATGCGGTACTCTTGGCCAATAGCCGATGCCTGCTCATACGCTGTCTGCGAGCAATGAATGTCATAACCGATCCCGGAGGACTCGATCACGAGCAATGACGGCTCTTTGTGTAAGACGATACCTTTAACTGATGAGATCATTTGGTTGTTTGGTGTAGGCAAAAATACGATAGGTTATGACAGCACCGTATATTTGTAATGAAAACAATCTTTCTCTGCCGAATAATTTGAAATCCGCCCCAAAAAAGAAGTTACAGCCGAAACGAAGAAGCGCCGCTTCATTCAGGCAGAGTCGTATGCCCGCTATTCATAAGCGAGCATCGCTTGCGCAATATACTCGCGAGATCCCTGCGGCTGATATTAAAGAATTAACACTACCAAATGGTTTTCGTATCGTCAGCGAACGCATCGCTGGTGCGCCGTCGGTTGCCGTTGGGGTTTGGGTCGATGTTGGGTCTCGTGATGAGGCGGCAACAGAATATGGCACAGCACACTTTATCGAGCACGTGGTTTTCAAAGAGACCGAACGATATTCGATGAAAGAGATCATGAACTCGATCGAGTCTCGTGGCGGAATGCTCAACGCCTTTACGACAAAAGAGCATACTTGCTTTTATACTTGGAATCGCGTCCCATATCTCGAAGATGCGGTGTCGGTCCTGAGCGATCTTGTGCTCAGACCCGCCATAACCGAGTCTGCGGTCAAGCGCGAGAAAGATGTTATCATCGAAGAGATTCACGGTCTTGATGACGAACCTGATGAATTAGTATTTGACCTTTTTGAAGAAACACTTTTTAAGGCAACGGGTCTTGCACATCCGGTGATCGGCACTGTCGATTCAGTTTCTGGAGCCACGAAACGCTCGCTCAGGTCTTTTCACGATCAGCATTATATACCCGAGAATATTACTCTCGTCGCCAGTGGCTCACAGAGCCATAACGATCTGTTTAAGTATGCGAAAAAATACTTCGCTGATATAGCGGCTCGTAAGTCGGATTATCAGAGAGAGGTCATTCAACAAAAAATATTAAAAGGCAAGCGGGTTAAAGATACTCGCGAAGGTATCGGTCAGGCACATATTATCATTGGCAGACTCGCGCCTGGTATGAATAGCCCCAAAGAACAAGAACTCAGTTTACTCATTACGTTGCTCGGAGTTGGGATGTCGAGCCGACTTAATCTTCGACTTCGCGAAGAATTGGCACTTGCGTACGAGACTTCAGCTTTTCACGCGCCATTTGCCGAGACGGGTGCCGTTGGGCTTTATGCCGCTGTCACCGAAGAGAATGCAAAGAAAACTGAAGCGGAGATGAAGCGGATCGTACGTGGGTTATTTACGAAGCCTATTACTGAGCAAGAGATCGAAAGGACGAAAGAGCAGGTGATCGGTTCGTTGATACTTGGGCTTGAGTCAATGACCTCGCGGATGATGCGCGCTGGTCAGCATATTTCATATTATCATACCTATCAAGAACTCGCCGCCGAGATCAAAGAGATCCAGCAGGTTAGTCGCCGGTCGATTCTTGATCTGGCAGAAGAGCTTTTTAGCGACGAAACGTTACTTTCTGTTGTTTCTATCGCTTCTCATTCATAAAAAACGGAAATTGTGTTATGATCATCGGAGTACCACGCGAAATTAAAACGAACGAGAACCGTGTAGCGCTCACACCGAGCGGTGCCGAAATTCTCAAAGCTCACGGGCACACTGTTCTTGTTGAAGATAACGCCGGAGTTGGCTCAGGCTTCAATAATCAAGATTATATTGCTCACGGAGTAGAGATCGTCAAGACGGCGAAAGAAGTTTTCGACCGTGCCGAGATGATCATGAAGGTCAAAGAACCTATCGCCCAGGAGTATCCGCTTATCCGCAAAGGACAATTACTCTTTACCTATTTTCACTTTGCCGCAGATCGCGTTTTGACAGAGGCTATCATTAAATCTGGCTCTATCGCAATAGCATACGAGACCGTTCAGAAGAGCGACAACTCATTGCCATTACTTATTCCAATGTCGGAAGTAGCTGGTCGTATGGCTGCGCAAGAGGGTGCAAAGTATCTCGAAAAGACACAAGGCGGACGCGGTGTATTGCTTGGTGGGGTACCAGGTACCGAGCCGGCTGAAGTTGTTGTGCTAGGTGGTGGTGTCGTTGGTACCAATGCTGCAAAGATCGCAGCGGGTCTTGGTGCGCACGTAACCATTCTCGATGTCAGCTTGCCTCGTTTGCGCTATCTCGATGATGTGATGCCAAAGAATGTTGTGACAATGATGTCGAACCCTTACAATATTCGTAAACTTATTAAACGTGCTGATCTGGTGATCGGCGGTATCTTGATACCTGGTGCAAAAGCACCTCGCTTGATCACTCGCGAAATGCTCAAAGATATGAAGCCGGGTTCGGTGATCGTTGACGTGGCTGTTGATCAGGGTGGATGCATCGAAACCTGTAAACCGACTACCCACGAAAATCCAACGTTCGTCGTTGATGGTGTCGTGCATTATTGCGTTGCAAATATGCCAGGCGCAGTACCGATGACTTCTACGATCGCATTAACCAATGCGACACTTCCGTATGCTGTTCAGCTTGCGAACGAAGGATATGAAAAAGCGATCAGTGCTAATGCCGAACTTCGTGCAGGGCTTAATATCATTGATGGTCATGTGACCTATCAGGGTGTAGCCGATGCTTTCGGAATGAAATTCGAAGATTCGCGTAACTTCATTAAATAATTACGATATTATTGTTACACAATGCCTAAAGTCACGATAGACGGCATCGAGTACGACGCGCTCCAAGGTCAAACTGTTATTCAGGTTGCGCTCGAACATGGTTTAGACATCCCGCATTTTTGCTGGCATCCTGGGCTTTCTGTTGCCGGAAATTGCCGTATGTGTATCGTTGATGTCGAGAAAATTCCGAAGCCTTCTATTGCTTGTGCTACGACCGTAGCCGAAGGGATGATCGTCCATACACAAAACGAGAAGTCGATAAAAGCTCGTGAGGATGTGATGGAGTTTTTGCTGGTGAATCATCCGCTTGATTGCCCCATCTGCGACGAAGCAGGGCAGTGTAAACTTCAAGATTACGCATTCAACCACTCACGTGGTGAATCGCGATTTGAAGAAACAAAAAATCATAAAGACAAACGTGTTCCGTTCGGTCCGAACGTACTTTTTGATGGCGAGCGTTGTATCTCTTGCTCGCGTTGCATCCGTTTTGGACAGGAAATTGCCGATCAGCCAGTGCTGACATTTGTCGACCGTGGCGATCACGTGACGATCCAACCATTCCCCGGTACTGAGTTTGACAATCCATACTCGATGAATATCATTGATATTTGTCCGGTCGGTGCGCTCACGAGTCGTGATTTCCGTTTCAAAGCTCGTCCGTGGGATATGTCATTTACGGAGACTGTCTGTAATGGTTGTGCCCGTGGTTGTAGCATTCGTGTTGGTGCTCGCAATAATGAAATTCTTCGCCTCGAACCGAGACCAAACCCGAACGTCAACGATTTTTGGATGTGTGATGAAGGTCGCTTAGAAACTTACCCACCTGTCAATGCTGACGACCGTATCTCAGGTGCAATGCACAAAGTAGGTGTAATTCATCAAACTGTTGAACTTCATAATGCTATCGAGCTTATTGCTTCATCATTAAAAAAATATAAAGCAGAAGAAGTGGCTTTTGTTGCATCTCCGTATGCGACGCTCGAAGACAATCTTGTTTTTCTCGAAGCCGCAAAGCAAAAAGGTGCGAAGTATATCGGATATTTCGAGCATATTATCGGTGAAGATGCAAAGCTGTTGATCAGAGCTGATAAAACTCCGAATGCTTATAGTATGAAGGTGTTGGGGATTGCGCCATTTGGCGAAGATCTTACATCGGCATTAGCTTCAGGCAAGATAAAGGCAGTCTATGCTCTCGAAGATAACTTCCTTGCCGATCATACTTTAAATTTTGATTCCGTAGCATTCTTTGCTTGTCATGCAACAAATATGACTGCCACTGCGAACCGCGCTGATGTGATTCTACCTGCCTCTGCTTGGGCTGAAAAAGAAGGAGTGCTCATTAATTTTGAAGGTTGGGCACAGAAATTAGAACCTGCTATTGCGACTTCACATCTCAATAGATCGTTTAATCAAATGTCGCAGTCTCGTCTTGATCGCTTTGGCACGCAGTTCGATCGGTGGGCACAAGGCAGAAAAGTGAATGCACTGGAGTCATGGCAATTAGCACAATGGGTTGCAAACTCCCTTGGTGCAAAGCTTGATTTCCGATACAGCGAAGATGTGTTCGAAAAAGCCACTGAGAAATACAGTGTCTTGAAAGGTTTGAGTTACGATCTGCTCGGGAAACTTGGCAGACCGTTGAATGGAATAGATAAGCCATTCAAAGAGTCGATCTACCGAGAGGTATATCAACTTGATACGTTCGATGATGCTCCGGTAATAAGTTAAGATGATAATAGGATGATCGTAGAAGCACTCATAAAGATAGCAATCGTATTACTCGTCGTGTTAACGGCGGTGTCATATATGGTGCTGCTCGAACGTTGGATCAGTGCATGGCTTCAGGATCGCATTGGTCCGAATCGTGTTGGTCCGTTCGGTTTGTTGCAGCCGCTGGCTGACGTATTAAAACTTTTGCTTAAAGAAGATATTGTTCCGAAAGCATCAGAACATTGGTACTTCTGGCTTGCTCCAGTTATTTCGATCACCGTAGCATTTAGTGTGCTTGCTATTATTCCCTTTGGGGCGAGTATTGTACTCTTCGGTACGAGTTATACAATGGCAATCGCTAGCAATATCAATATTGGTGTATTGTATATCATTGCAATGACGAGTGTCGGTGTTTATGGTATTACCCTTGCAGGTTGGTCGAGCGGGTCGAAATATTCGTTGCTTGGTGGTTTGCGTTCGAGCGCGCAAATGATTAGTTACGAACTCACACTTGGTCTCGGACTCCTTTCGGTAATTATGTTATCGGGCACTCTTGATCTTAATGCTATTATTCATTCCCAAATTAATGGTGGTTGGAATATCCTTCGTGCACCATTGGGCTTTTTACTATTTCTTATCTCGTCGTTTGCCGAGACCAACCGTCAGCCGTTCGATCTTCCTGAAGCAGAGCCTGAACTTGTTGGCGGCTACCATACCGAATACTCTTCGATGAAATGGGCATTGTTTTTCCTTGCTGAATATGCAAATATGATCACTGCCAGTGCTGTGATGAGTGTGCTGTTTCTTGGGGGCTGGCATATTCCTTTTCTCGACGTCAGCACGATGAACCCGACCGTTGCCGGTTTGGTAGGAGTCGGGGCAATGGCTCTGAAAATGTTTGGATTCATTTTCTTCTTTATGTGGGTACGTTGGTCAATCCCACGTTTCCGCTACGACCAATTAATGGATCTTGGGTGGAAAGTACTCCTTCCACTTGGTTTATTGAATATCATACTCACGGCTTTGGAGAAAACTTATTTATTATGAGCTTAAAATATCGCTCGAAATATAACAATCCGAAACCAAAGCGCAAATTGACGCTTTGGGAGCGTGTCTATCTTCCGGAGATCGCTCGTGGGATGTTCACTTCGATCAAACATTTATTTCGTCCGAAATTTGTGCGACAATATCCCGAAGAAAAATGGGATGCACCATCGTCATTTCGTGGTCGCCCGGTATTGGTAATGGAGGAGAACGGCGCTGAGCGTTGTGTGGCTTGTGGTTTGTGCTCGCGTGTTTGTCCGCCACTGGCGATAGAAGTACAAGCGAGCGAAACCGAGCTTCTCAAAGAGCGTTATCCGGTTCGTTTTGAGATCAATATGCTTCGGTGTATCTTCTGTGGTTTCTGCGAAGAAGTCTGCCCCGAAGAGGCGATCGTGATGAGCAAAGATTATGAACTGACCTTCCGAAAATATGTCGATGCGATCTATGGGAAAGATAAATTGCTAACGCCAAAGAAAGATCTGAAAGATCGGTTGGAATTTTTACGGCAATTACGAAATTCTTAAGTGATAATGCCCCTGTTACAGGGGCATTGTTATTTTGCAGAAGTATGTACCAACGACGAATTATTATATTGCTCGCTCTTTTCTTGTGCACACGTGGTTTCGTGTCCGCACAAGGTCGTATAGGTGATATACTCGCACCGAATGAAATCTGTACCGATGAAGAATTTACGGTCGTTGTCTGGGCTTCTGCAATGCAACACGGTATCAACCGGGCCATCGTTTTAGAATTGCCAGAACATTTGAAGGTACTCAGTGTACACGCAATAGATGATGAAGGAAATGATACAACGAATCTCAGTAGTCTTTCCGGGATCTCATCGCTTTTTAGTCGCGAAAAGGGAAGACAGATCATCGCCTATGAGGATCGTAGTGGTATCTATTCGAATAATTTTGATGGAGTGTTTTATTCATTTAAATGTAGAGCATCGCATTCAGCGACTAATTTGAATTTCAAATGCTGCCTCGTCGAGCGAGGCGACCCTACGCTAAGCTTTCCACGAGAAAATACGAAAGCAAAGACAAAAAAGAAGCGTGGGCCAATCATGAGTACCGATTGGCGGATCGTCTCTCCCGAACTCGGTGAGAGTTTCTCATTTGCCGAAGTAACGGAGAAAAAATATTTGAAGACCGTGCATATCATTTCAGGTTGGGATCATAACTCGCGAGCATTATTTTTTGATGGCTCTTATGCTACATCGGCATCAATGCACGCCGATAGTTCACTACTGAAAGAGTTGTTTGCCGGTGCATATACTATTCGATGCTGGGTGAAGATCGACCAACCCAAGCAGACGATATTTGAGTGGCACTCTGCATCGAACGATTCAATTCTCAAACTCACGACCAATGCCATCGGTCAATTGATGTTTATTCGAGATCTGAACGGCCTCGATGATACCAACAAAACCTTGCGCACCGAGCATCTGATCAGCGACGGTGCATGGCATATTATTGAAGTTGCTAAGAGCAATGCCAACGTGCTTTGGATATTTGTTGATGGGGTTGCTGAAGATGGAATTCCTGTTGAAGAAGAGTTTAATAATATTGATCGGTTTACGATCGGGGATCCTACTACAACCAATTCGTTTGCTCTCGATGAGTTGCGATTGACAAAAAATTGGGCTATCCTTCCCGACCCTGCAGAAAACGCAACTATAACCCTAAGAGATACTTCCAGTGATATTTTTGGTTTGTTTCATTTTGAGGATTATGGTCGAGTTGCCAGATCGAGTGTCGCCCCACGCAAACAAGTACTTGAAGATAGCATAATAAAATTTCGTCCGACTTCGCTGTATTTTCTGCTTGATAGCAATGCGACGATAAAAGAAAGCAGTTCGCCCGTACTCAATGACCATGCGATACTTTCGGTAGAACAAACCTCATCAACGAAAGTCACATTCAATTGGTATACGACCAGCGAGTACAACGTCAAGCGATATGAGTTGCAGCGTCGAATTGCATCATACGGCGAGTATGAAAAAACATTAGATATACGATCAAAGCAATACATCCAACCGAAAAGTTTTAGACAAGGCTTGCTCGGCAGAACAAAATACTCAGCAGTCGAAACACTCCCGCCGCTTTCGAAAGATATTGATCTGTACTACCGACTTGCATTGATCAATGATATTGATTCTGTTGTTGCTTACACCGAGCCTGTAAAGCTGGAGTTCGGTGGTAAGCGCCAAGTGTTTGTCGATCAGAACAAACCCAATCCGTTTAATCCAAAAACAACGATCACCTTTCGACTCACAAAAGCGGCGCCGGTATCGGTGATAGTCTATGATATTATTGGTCATGAAGTCGAGACACTCTTTGATGGTAAACTCACAATGGGTAAGCATACACTTGAAGTTGATGGGACACTATGGCGTGCCGGGATATATTTTTATAAAGTACGGACTCCGCAAACGATCGTCACAAAAAAAATGGTGTTGGCAAAGTGAGGTGAACTAAGTCCGTTTGATCAAAGTTTGTATAGCGCAATCGTTAGGGGTGTCCATTTTATTGGGCTGAGATAAAACCCTTATTTACCTGACACGGATAATACCGGCGTAGGGAAACGACAACGCTTATATCTATTGTGAGCGCATATCCGTTTCAAGCGTCGCTGAATATCCGAGTCAGCCGCTTTGAACGGATTTTTTCTTTTAAAGAATATGATGCGCTTCCTATTCAGTATATTTTTCGTTGGTGTTATTGCTTCGTCATCATTCTCGCAAACAACGAAGCAAGATTCTGTTCGACATACCAATGGTACGGATGTGATCGTTACAGGATTTCCTGCAGAACAAGGTAAGACCCCGGTGCCGGTTACAACAATCAAGAGAGAAGAACTCCAACTTGGCGCACCCTTCAAAGAGCTTCCGAGTTTATTGAAGGACTTACCTTCAATGGTGACATATTCCGAAAGTGGCCTTGACTTTGGTTATATCTACACAAACATTCGCGGATTCGAACAACGACGTATTTCAGTTCTTATTAATGGGGTACCGCAAAACGACCCTGAAGATCATTCGGTCTATTGGGTTGATGTCCCCGATCTTGCAGGCTATGGGTCGAAGGTTAGTGTGCAGCGCGGTGCGGGTTCTGCATTCTATGGCTCGCCGGCAATCGGAGGTTCTATAAATGTCGAAACGTTTCCACCCGCTACTCGTGATCTTAGTGTAAGTGTGATGGGTGGTTCATTCAATTCGAATAAATTTTCGCTTTCGGCAAACTCAGGGTTGATCGAGGGAAAGTATTTAATCTCAGCACATCTTTCGCAAGCACATACTGATGGATATCGTGATTACGCGTTCATTGATACTAAGTCATATTATCTCTCGGTTGCACGAATTGATGAAAAATCGACATTGCAATTTAATATTTACGGTGGTTCAATAACTGATGGATTGGGATATTATGGGATATACTTATTTAATAATGATCGTACTGTTCTTCAAGATCGTACATTAAGAAAATATAACGTTTCAGAAAACTATAATTACGAACGTCGGGCTGAGGAGCAAGAACAATTCGTTCAGCCACACTACGAAGTACTATCTTCGATCAAGCTTGATGATCGTTTGACACTCAACAATACCGTGTTCTATATTCAAGGTGACGGTCGATTTGATTATGACGGCACTTGGCCATACTTGTATGGTGCTGCGAACGGTGTTTCAAACAGTGCCATCTATCGGTTGACCACTGAATATGGTCTTCGATATAATTTTAAGCCGATCAATGATTCTTCGCTTGGGAGTGAGTTGACTCGTGGATATGTGGGAAATAAACAGTGGGGTTGGTTGCCGAGATTAGAATACAAACATAACGATGGTGAGTTTATTCTTGTTGGAGAAATTCGTATCCATCGCTCTACACATTGGGGAAAGCTATTGTCGGCTTCAGAGCTTCCAGCTGATCTACCGCGCGATTATCATTACTATGAATATAATGGCGGGAAAAACATTTTTTCGGGATATCTATCAGAGAGATATTCTCTTACACCTGATCTTAATCTTTCGACGAGCGTACAATTACTAAATCAAGAATATACATTCGGCAATGAGTTGCCATATTATTTGGATTCGCTTGGCGCGGCGCGCCAAAACTTACCGAAAGGATTTTACAGCAACAGCTTTACTGTCCCACTCTTTTTTGTCAATCCGCGCCTCGGCTTAAATCTAAAATTATCTGATGCTATTTCTGCATTCGGAAGTGTAAGCTATACTTCCCGTGAACCGAGATTGAAGGATTATTATAACCCGGAGTTTTTTGGATCGCCAAAATTTTATCGTAATCCTGATAGTAGCTATAACTTTAACTCTCCGACGATCAAGCCTGAACACCTTATTGATGTTGAACTTGGCGTAAAGGTACTCGACCTGAAATTGGACGATAATTTGCGCTCGACATTAGCTGCGACATTTTATTATATGCCATTCACTGATGAGTTACTTCAAACAGACGAGAAAGATGCTTGGGGGAGTGCGGCATTAGCGAATGCAGAAAAGGCTTTACATTACGGAATTGAGCTTGAAGCAGGCTTGGAGTATGCACGAGTGTTCGCACTAAAGGCGACAGCTACACTTAGTCATAACGAGATACAAGAGTTTACAAAGTTTTCAAGCACGAGTTCTGTCGTCGGGAAAACTCCGATCGGGTTTCCATCATTGACAGGGAATGTGAGCGCGATTATAAAGCCGATCGATCAATTGCAGATCACACTCACCGGTAGATATGTCGGGCAAATGTATGGTGATCTCGAAAATACAGAAGCTAACCGCAACGATGCTTATAACGTCTTTGACGGCAATGTCAGTTATCGTCTCAATGATTTTCTCGGTGCAAGTCATATGACGATTCGTGGGCAGGTCAATAATATTTTTGATAAGCTCTATACCACTTATGCTACAGCCAGTGCGGGCTTCTTTGTCGCCGCTACTCGCAATTGGTATCTCAGTTTTGAACTGGGTATCTGATGAGTAACGAATCCGTATTGCTATTGCTTGACGGCGAAGTACCGCAACAGTCGGTCTTGCGAAAGGCTGTTGCGCATTCTCAATATATTATCGCAACTGATGGCGCGGCATTGATCGCCAAACAATACTCGATCGCGCTTGATGCGATAGTTGGTGATATGGATTCACTTGACGACGTTTCGTCGAAGTTTTTTCGTGATGCGGGTATCAAGATCGTAAAAGACGCCGATCAATACTCAAATGATTTTGAAAAAGCATTGCAATTTTTAATTGATAACAATAAGACAGACTCACTTACGATTCTGGGTATGCACGGAAAGAGAACCGATCATACGCTGACTAACCTGAGTGTCTTGGTTCGCTTTCGTGATAAATTTAGTCAACTTGTTAGTATTGATGATTTTCACGAACATCGATTGCTCACCAAAACTTTTCCTGTATATGTAGCCTCATTAAAGCGTGGTTCGCAGATTTCATTAACGCCACTGCCGATAGCTCAGGGAGTTCAGACTCACGGATTGTTTTATCCTATCAATAATAAGCGCATGGAGTTCGGAATTAATGAAGGTCTGAGCAATATTATTGATTCGGATTCCGAAGTATCGATTTCGATCACTGGTGGCGCGTTGCTTGTTTCTACTCCCCACGAAGCAAATGAATAGCTTTCCCGCATTATCGGCGATCGATCTTGCTATTATTATCTTTTACATCGTTGCGAACGTAACGGTTGGGTTTGTCTCGTTTCGAAAGTTTACGAAAAGATCTTCTGATGAAGAAGAATATTTACTCGCAGGAAGAACGCTGACACTCCCCGCATTTATCGCGACGCTTGTCTCGACTTGGTATGGCGGCATCATCGCTGTTGGCGAATATTCTTACGATAACGGAATTGTGACATGGGTGGTGTTTGGTATTCCGTATTATGTGGCGGCGTTTGTGTTTGCAATCTTTCTTGCAAAACGCGTAAACTCTGATCGTGTGCATCTTTCAATCCCTGACAGGCTTCGCGCAGTGTATGGTCCCAAAGCTGGATATCTCGGTGCGGTCGCGACAATGTTTATGACAAGCCCTGCAGCATATATTATGATGCTCGCGACGTTGTATCAGTGGTTTTTCGGATTTAGTTATGCGCTTGGTGTCGGCGTTGCAATTGTCACTTCGATCTCGTATCTGTTTAGCGGTGGGTTTCGAGCTTCGGTTCGAACTGATATTTTACAATTCTTCGTGATGTTCCTCGGCTTTGTGGTGATCATCCCGTTTGCGGTCTCAACCTTTGGTGGACTTGACTATCTCAGTGCGAATCTTCCGGCTACGCATAAAGCTCCTATTGGGTCATATAGTATTTGGTATTTACTTGTTTGGTATATCGCCGCGCTGACGACGCTTGTCGATCCCAACGTACATCAGCGTGTGTTTGCCGCGCGTTCGGTTTCGGTGGCGAAGAAGGGAATGTTGATCTCGATCTTGTTTTGGTTGCTCTTTGATGCGATGACAAATATTGCGGGACTCTATGCACGCGCAGCATTTCCGCATCTTGGTGCGAGCAAGTTTGCCTATCCTGCGCTTGCCGAGCGAGTGTTGCCGATGGGCTTCAAAGGAGTGTTCTATACCGGTATGCTTGCGACGGTGCTTTCGACCGTTGATTCATTCTTTTTTATGAGTGCAACAATTGTCGGTAGAGATATTTTGTGGCGCATTTGGGGGGGAGACGAAACAACACGAGTTAAAAAATACACTCGCATCGGATTATTTGTGACGGCCATCATTTCGATCATCGTGATCTCATTTTCCGATCGCATTTATATGATCTGGTACTCATTCGCATCGGTGTTGGTGCCGATGCTATTATTTCCGCTGACACTGAGTTACTTCCCACGTCTTCGCCCGTCCAAACACGCCGCTGTTGCATCAATGGTTGCCGGAGGATTGTTTTCGCTTGCGGCATATATTATTGGTGTCTTGCAAGGGAATTCCGTTACGCCCATTTATCTTTTTGGTATCGAGCCAATGTATGTCGGGATGATGTGTAGTATTTTGCCACTACTACCAAATTTGCTTCGTCGAAAAGATCAGGCGATCACTCCTTAATAAATTTTCCGCTCACAACTCCGTCGCTTGAGACGATTCTTGTATAGAACACTCCTGACAAATGTTCGAGCGTGAATATTTCTTGTTGCTTGCCGACTGTTGCATTGATGAAGAAATTAAATTCTTTGGAATGTAGCATTGACGGTACTATATAGTCCTCTTACTCTGAGAAAATACAAGCCACTTGGTAGATTCTGAGTGTTAATCAATATGACATTTGAGCCGGACTTCAATTGCTGAGATTTGGACACAACAGTGATACCCACAGCATTAACAATCTCGATCTGGACTTGCTGGAGTTCGGGACTTTCTACATCGACGGTAATATTGTCGGTTGTTGGGTTTGGTGTAAGAGAAATGATTCGCAGGTTACCGTGAGATGTAATAAATGTTCTCAGCAAACTGTCACCACAGTTATCGACGAGATCAATAAAGATGGAATCGGTTCGTTTGAGCGAGGCGACCATACATTCACGGAAGGTGGTGTCTTGATTGAAATTAATCTCATCAAGTGTCAATGTGGCTGTCTTTGCACGAGTGACAAAGGCTTTGAAGTAGGCTTTGAGGATGAACGAAGAAGTATCTGGTGCAGTCGCAGTGGTTCGTTGAACGATAAATCGAATAGTGGAGTCGGTTGTTTCGCGTCGAAGCAAGCGCCATCCATCGGCAACCGAATCACTAACGAAACCCAGAGATTCGGAAATATTTATCACAAACGAAAGAGAATCCACTCCCTCATAATATGCCTCATACGGATAATACAACGCGATCGGAATATCCTCGCCAATATATGCTTGATGCCGCGAGAGATTGTCTTTCTCAATTTGTAATCGATCAGCATTTGGTTTTTTAGTACGGTTGTACCAGAGACCGCCATCAAAACTCCCAGCCCAGATACCATAGTTGTTTGCAACGAAGGTGCTATGAGCAAAATTTTCGGGCCCGCAAAGGTATTTCCAATTCAAACCATCGTCCGAGGAAGTGAAAATGCCGCTGTTTCTATCCTGTTTGTTTACAGAGGTCACCCAAGGAATCCCTGACTGCACAAACAAATTACTTGAGTCCGTTTGGAGCGTTGGCACGAAAAATGTTGGATAAAATAAATGTATCGGCAGCCAAGTTGTTCCGGTATCCACACTCTTGTAAAGGATGGTACTGTCACTTGGTATCCAGTAATCACCCTGCACAACAGCGTAAAGTGAGTGATGAAAAAAAGCAGGTTGCCAAGTGGCGAGATTAAGCATCAAAGGTCGCCATGTCTGTCCACCATCGGAACTTCTATAATAATTATAAAATTTTGTGTTTGGTTGGAGAATCGTGGTGACGGTGCCTACAATACCATTGAGCGAATCAAGGAAACAATATCCCGTCCAATTGTAATATGTTCGTGGGAGAATACCATATTTTTTCCATGTCGTCCCTTCATCTGAGGAATACAACGCATGGTTACCTGTCCGAGAATAGTGAAGTAGTTTAGTACTGGGATTATAATAAACACACCATCCGTTTTGTGATTCAGTATTTGGAATTAGAGATTCCCAACTATTTCCACCATCACGAGTGCGATAACACCCTCCGCTTGCATCACCGGGATCGTCATAGTCACCACTGCTGAACCAACCCGTGAGTGAATCTTTAAACGAGAAGGAGGTTATGTTTCCATAATAGAGATCAGGTGATGAAAAAACCTTCTCCCAATTTTTTCCTCCATTGATCGTTCGCCAGACGCTTGTATATTCTGATGGAATAAAATTTAGGCTGTTTCCACCAACAAATGCGGTGTATGAGGAAGATTTCCCAGAATCGAGAAGATAAATGCACGCAGGTACTTCGGAAAATTGCGCCAGTTTCTTCCATTGCGCCCCCGCCTCGGACACTCCAAGCACACAAAGTATCAATATGAGAATGATTTTCTTCAAGAATATGATGATCTATAGTATGTAAAAACGCTTGAGACGCATAAAGTTACAAAGTCTTATGAATAATTTATTTTCAATGGGTTAAGTGACCTCTGGGGTGGCAAATGCTGTTTCGGTTGTAGATGGCAGTTCTGTGCTATGCTTTATTGATTTCTGGCACAAAGGGCTTGTTGTTGCTGTTAGTAACGCGCTGTAATATACCCAATAAAACCGAATGTTTGAAGAACTAAGCTCCAAATTTGAAGGCCTCTATCGCAAAATTCGCGGACAAGCACGTCTGAGCGAAGATAACGTAAACGAAGCCGTTCGCGATGTCCGTCGTGCATTGCTTGATGCCGACGTTAACTATAAGGTCGCCAAGAAGTTTATTGACGATGTTCAGGCTCGCGCGCTCGGTGGCGAAGTGCTGAAATCGGTCAGCCCAGAACAGCAATTCATCAAGATCCTCTATGATGAATTGGTAGCAATGATGGGCGGGGCAGCGCAAGATATTCACTATAGTGCTGAGCTTCCGACCATCGTGATGGTCTGCGGTTTGCAAGGCTCGGGTAAGACGACGTTTACGGCAAAGTTTGCAAACCACTTGAAGTCGAAGAATAAGCGCGCAATGCTTATCGCGGCAGATATTTATCGTCCTGCGGCTATCGAGCAGTTGCAAGTGCTCGGAAAGCAGATCGACGTTCCGGTCTTTACGATCGAAGGCTCGAAGAATGCGGTGAAGATAGCCGAAGATGGCGTTCGCGAAGCCCGTGCCAAAGGTTTTGATGTCGTTATTATCGATACGGCAGGTCGTTTGAGCATCGACGAAGTGATGATGAAAGAGGTGGCTGATATTAAGTCATCGGTCAAGCCTCACGAGATCCTCTTCGTTTGCGATGCAATGACGGGGCAAGATGCGGTTAATACTGCAAAAGCTTTCCATGATCGCTTAGCATTCGATGGTGTCGTCCTAACAAAACTTGACGGTGATGCCCGAGGTGGTGCGGCGCTTTCGATCAGAAGCATCGTCGATGAGCCGATCAAGTTCGTCTCAACCGGCGAAAAGCTCGATGCGCTCGAGCAGTTCTATCCCGATCGTATGGCATCGCGTATTCTTGGAATGGGTGATATCGTTACGCTTGTCGAAAAAGCGCAATCGCAGATCACCGAAGAAGATGCGAAGAAAGTAGAAGAGAAGCTCCGCAAGAATGAATTTACGCTCGATGATTTCCGCGATCAGCTTCAGCAGATCAAGAAAATGGGTTCGATCAAAGACTTGCTCGGATACATTCCGGGTGTGAATGCCGCGGCTATCAAAGATGCTAATATTGATGACAATGCTTTTAATAAGATCGAAGCGATCATCACTTCGATGACCGAAGAGGAGCGCCGGCTACCGCAGGTATTGAATGCTTCTCGCCGTGAGCGTATCGCCGCCGGGTCGGGAAGTACGGTTACCGATGTGAATAAATTGGTAAAGCAGTTCACCGAGATGCAGAAGATGATGAAGCGTTTCTCGCATGGCAAGATCTCGAAACAGATGCGTGATATGATGGCAAATATGCCTGTTCCGCCGACGGAGTAATGAGGTTTTGGCGATCTTAGAAACGCCTCAGTGATGAGCACTCCGCCCAGTGGACGCTTTCAATCCGTATATTTGTATGTTATTACTTGTTAACCAATTTCGATAGATTCTCTTGCGCCAAGAAATATATATAGAAGACCTCAAACAGCACATCGGCAAAGACGTCACTCTTCGCGGATGGGTCTATAA
>JBBRNY010000019.1:0-33329 GCA_038229915.1 Kapaibacterium sp. (SeqCode)
AATTCGTGCAGGTGCATTTCCCCCTAAATTTGAATAAAGCAAGTCTGTGTATTTGGGTGAACGGAAATGCCCTCTGCGGAGTATCCAATTGGGGATATTGAAAGCACCGAGAGTCTGAAGTTTGTGAATATTAAAAGTAGGCCCGCTACTAAATAATGAATACAAAGCCGAATCGGTTTGATTCGTATCGCATAAAATTCTTCCATACGATTGCCCTGGTGCTGCACCAAGATTGTAGATGCCAGAGCCCAACCCTTGATCGTCTTTTGCGCCATAGATCGTATCAATCTCCCCAGCTTTTCCGATCTGAGGGAAATAGCAATCACGATCAAAGGCAGGACTGCTTATCTGGGCTTGTGCATTAGCTGCCCAGAAACTTCCGGCAATTACGAGTAAAATTAGTATAGTACGATGAAGCATACCTATAAAAGACACTTGAGACCCTAAAAGGTTACTGGTATATTTTCATTCATTCTTTATAAAATACCTATTACAGAAAGATCCCTTCCGCTTCAATGAAACGGAAGGGATCTTTGAGTTCTGAAGTTTTAGTACACTTCGAGGTAGCGATCGAGCTCCCATTGGGTTACGCTCATGCGGTATGAATCCCACTCGGCAGTTTTTGCTTCGATGAATTTCTCGACGCAGAACTCGCCCAATGCTTCGCGAATAACTTTGTCGGCTCTGAGTTCGTCCAGTGCTTCCATCAAGTTTTTCGCGACCGTTGTTATTCCACGTGCTGCGGCAGTCTCATCAGTAAATTCAAAGATGTTTTCCTCGACCGGAGCCGGGGCTTTGATCTTTTTCTCGATACCTTCGAGACCAGATGCCAACATAATAGCAAATGACAAATACGGATTCGCCGTAGGATCGGGGCATCGGAGCTCAGCACGAACAGCCTTCTCGCGACCTGCAGTGATGCGTGGTATGCGAATGAGCGCCGAGCGGTTGCGCTGACCCCATGCGACATACACCGGTGCTTCATAACCAACGACCAAACGTTTGTACGAATTGACGGTCGGGTTCAAGATG
Organism: Kapaibacterium sp. (SeqCode); assembly: GCA_038229915.1. GTDB lineage: Bacteria > Bacteroidota > Ignavibacteria > Palsa-1295 > Palsa-1295 > JAFDZW01. The sequence goes on from JBBRNY010000019.1 coordinate 1,033, forward strand.
GCGTTCATTGCGCGAATATGCTTGAGCTGTCCGCCGATATAATATTTCGCAATATCAGAAAGCTGATAGGTGCCTTTGGGATCGTGGAAAAGATTCTTCTTACCGTCCATCGAGAACAACGACTGATGCACGTGCATACCTGAACCATTGATGCCGGCTATCGGCTTCGGCATAAAGGTACAATGCAAGCCATGCTGAGCGGCGATAGACTTCAGTGTATATTTCATCATCATCACGATGTCGGCGCAACGAAGCGCACCGTCGTACTTAAAGTCGATCTCATGCTGACCGATAGCGACTTCGTGATGAAGTGCTTCGACATCAATGCCAAGTTCGTGAAGTGCGAAGGTCATTTCTTTGCGAATCTCGGTTCCGAGATCGCTTGCTTGATCGAAATATCCTGCGGTATCGTGTGGCAAGGTATGGAGTGTGCCGTCTTCGCCTTTTTTGAAGAGGAAGAATTCCAATTCAGGACCCGTATTGAATACGTAACCCATTTTAGTAGCACGAGCAAGCTGACGTTTCAGGATGCCACGCGGATCACCGGCAAACGGCGAGCCATCGGGCATAAACACATCAGCGATGATGAGCGCCGTCACCGCACGAGTGCCGCGGCTCCAGGGGATCACCTTAAAAGTGTCAAGGTCGAGCTTGAGATACATATCCGATTCCGCGATACGAGCGAATCCTTCGATCGACGACCCATCAAACCAGACGTTCAGGTCGATCGCATCGGCAAGTTTCGAGATCGGAATCGTAATGCCCTTCATTACACCAAGAATATCGGTGAAGAGCACGTTAATGAATTCTACTTTATTCTGTTTCGCGAAAGTCAGTACTTGTGTTTTAGTCATAACGGAATATAGTTGATTGTAAATAAAAAAATTATTTCTGTCGGCGAAGTTCTATCAGTAGTTCTTCGATCGGCAGCGCCGTATCTTCTTTGGGTGTCGAAAGCACAATGTTGGTTCGAGTTTGTTTGACGCCTTTCCACGATTGAATTTCCGAAAGAAGATGTTCAAGAGTCGAAGTATTCCAGGTGCGTATCTTCAAAAGATGCGAACCATCGCCGGTGACAGCATGCACTTCTAAAATTTCGGGGTGCTTGGCTGCGGCTTCGAGAAAAGCAGGGTAGAGCGTGCTCGATTCGACGGTGACATATATGAAAGCGGCAACATCAAGCCCGATGCGTTTCGCGTCGAGCACGGTGTAATAGCCTTTGATGATTCCGCGTTCTTCTTCAAGCTTTCTGAGCCGCTCGCTGATAGCCGGCAAAGACAAGCCAACTGCTTCGGCAAGCTCGTTGCGCTTTGTTCTGCCGTATTTTTGCAGACGCACCAACAGATCGAGATCGATCTCGTCAAGCCCCAAATGAGCCGGGGCAGGGGTCGGGCGTTCACGTTTTTTCTGCTGAGCCATTGATCGAATGCTTTCTTGAGTACGTTGGTTAAGTAACGTTGTGCAAATATACGACAATAATTATTAAAGTTTCTAAAACCTTTTACTTTACTTTCTAAAGTCTATGCCAATTGACCTTCGTTCTGACACAGTCACTAAGCCATCGCAAATGATGCGCCAAGCAATGGCAATGGCTGAAGTAGGAGACGACGTTTTCGACGAAGATCCGACGATCAATCAATTGCAAGCAACTGCGGCACAGTTGCTTGGCAAAGAATCGGCGCTCTATTGCCCCACTGGATGTATGACCAATCAGCTCGCGATCAATGTTCTCACGACCGAAGGTGATGAAGTTATTCTCGAAGCCGATTCACATATTTTTAATTACGAGACCACGGCGGCAAGTATTCTTTCGCGTGTACAGCTCAATCCGGTCAAATCTCAGATGCATGGGATATTAACAGTCGATGACGTTCGCTCTGCGATCCGCGAAAAGGCATACTATATGCCCGTCTCACGAGTATTGGCGATCGAGAACACACACAATCGTGCTGGTGGGACGATCTATCCTATCGAGCGTATCAAAGAACTTTCAACTCTTGCACGAGAGCATAATATTCACATGCATCTTGATGGTGCGCGACTCTGGAATGCTTGCGCGGCAACAGGAATCGAACCTCACGAGTATGTGCAGTATTTCGATACGGTTTCGATCTGTTTCTCCAAAGGCTTAGGCGCACCGGTCGGTTCGGCGATCTGTGCATCAAAAGAATTGATAACCAAAGCACATAGAATGCGAAAAATTTGGGGTGGAGGAATGCGACAGGCAGGTATCATTGCGGCAGGTGCGTTGTACGCATTACAGAATAATCGCGCTCGGATTACCGAAGACAACCAGAAAGCGCGCCGCTTTGCCGAGATCATTTCATCACGAGCATCGAAAGTGACGATCGATCTCGAAGCAGTGCAAACAAACATCGTACTGCTAAAACTTGAAAACGAGCAGGATGATGTTAGTAAGCACATTGAGGCTATCAGCAAACAAGGTGTGAGAATATCTGAAGGCAAAAAAGGGATGTTACGCGCTATTGCTCACCTCGATGTGACGATGGCGGAGTGTGAAGAGGCGGCGGAGATCATTGCAACATATTTCGCATAAATAATGGAGCCACAATACAAGCAAAGCGATTATGCATATTCTACACCATGCCGTGTCCGCTCGCATGAGTGTGATAGACAAGGTGTAGTGCACAATGCACGTTATCTGGAAATGCTCGAGATCGCTCGGATAGAATTTTGTCGCGATGTGATGATGATTCCGATCGATCACGATACCTTTGCGCATCACCACAAATTTTTCTTTGTAAGGAATGCGCTCAATTATTTCTCACCGGCGCGATTTGACGATCAATTAATTATTTATACGCGAGTTGCGAGCGTTGGGAAAACGAGTATCACCTTAGAGAAGATCATAAATATGCTTTCCGACGGTAAGCGTATGGTTGAATGCGAATCGGTGATGGTGTCAGTTGATGAGAAGACTGACCAACCAAAAGAGATCGATGCGGAATTGCGAAAACGAATTTTGAATCAATGATCGTAAACACAGAGAAGTCATTGGGGCTAATTCCGAAGATCTGTCTTGTCGCTGCAGCACTCGTACTGGTTGTATGTGCTGTGATATTCCCGATAGTTGGGCACGATAGCATTGTACACTTAAACTGGCTTTCGCAATTTCCAAAGCTATTTGCCGATGGCGTATTCTATCCGAGATGGTTGCCAGAATCCTATCTCGGTTTTGGCGCTCCTGTGTTTTATTTCTATCCACCGCTGGTCTATTGGGTGGGTGGAATAATATTTTCACTTGGGGTACATTCAGAGTATGTGTTGTTTCAGAGTATCACGCTGCTATTTACTTTGCTTTCCGGCGTCACAGTATATTGGTATCTGAAAACATTGACGGCGAGCAAAATAAACTCACTTGTTGGCGCGGCGATCTATTGTGTCTTTCCTTACCGCTTTGCAGATATGTACCTTCGTAATGCATTGGGTGAACATGCGGCGTTTGTTTTCTTGCCGATCATCTTGTTGCCATTGCTCTATATTCAGCAAGAACGTTGCCACGAACGCCTAAAAATAATATTCATTACGGCAATCGGATGGGCAGGGATGCTCATCACTAATATCCCGACAACGGTAATACTGATCTACTCAGTGACCGCCTATATCGTTGTTGCAGGACTCTATCGCGAAAAATATCGACAAGGGATGCTTTCGTATGTGATCGGTGGTGTGTTAGGGGTGATAACGTCGTCTGTATTTCTTCTACCTCTTTCCGATCTTCAAGATAATTTATCAGTCAGCAATTTTTTTAATATCGCAAGCGAAGGGTTTGTCTTGACGGGATATCAATTAATCGATGTCTTTCATGATCCGAAATCGAAAACTTTCTATTTCACACTCATCTTTGTTTTGGCGATCGGTGTTTGGTTGCTTATGCAATATCGCAAACAGTGGTTATCAACAGAAAAACTGAGAACACCCATCACAACTATCGGAGTAATATTACTGATCGCATTAGGATTTCAAATCCCATATTTGATGTATCCTGTCAATCAGTTATTGCCATTGTTAAAACTGTTGCAGTTCTCATGGCGATGGAATATATGGGTGACTTTTTCAATTGCGGTATTTGTGGCAAGCGCACTCGGAAGTAAACGGCAACGAGAATTGATCGTCATTGCTTCAGCTCTTGCAACTATTATTATCGCGGGTAGTTTTTACCGGAGCACAGCTAATCTTGATGCGCCGAATGTAAAGATGGCTTCACTCACGAGAGCTTCCGAATATTTGCCAAATACTATTCATCTTCCCATCGAAGAGGTGCAAGCACAAATAGTAAAACATCAACATGACCCGGAAATTCAAGTTGTTAGTGGAAGTGCGACATTGAGAGCGATCAAGCGGGAGTCCTTCTCTACATCGTTTGAAGTGAATGCGAATAAAGGGAATACTACTTTGGTCTTTAAGCGAATGTATTTTCCGACATGGTATTTGCGTGATGATCGAGGGGTGCACTATGCGATTTCATCTGATTCGCTCGGAAGAATAAATGCTGTGATACCAGAAGGTAAACGATTTTATACCCTGTCGATCATAACGACAAACTCCGAACGTATCGGAGCTTGGCTTTCGGTTGTTGGGTTGAGTTCTATCCTTGCTCTCGGAATAATTATAATGCTTTCGCGAAAGAAAGTAGCGCCTCTTTCATAGCATCAGTGTTTGCTTCGGCATAATATCTCAGCAACGGTTCAGTGCCGGAAGTTCTGATCATCAACCAACTGCTGTCGGTTAAAATATATTTGAATCCGTCTTCAGTGATCGTTTTGGAAACAGCTTTGCCTGCTATCGACTTAAATCCTACTTTTGCTTTAGCGAGAACTTTGTTCTTTCTTATGTCAGTCGTATGAAAATCAAAGCGTTCGTAACGCGAATTTCCAAACTCCTTTTCAAGATCTTTTACTAAGACACTGAGTGGCTTCTTATAGTAGGCACATATTTCAGCAAGCAGTAAGCCGTTAAACAGACCATCGCGTTCGGGAATATGAACCGATGGAATACCGATGCCGCCGGACTCTTCGCCACCGATCAATACACCGCCATCGAGCATATATTCAGTAATATACTTAAATCCTACTGGGGTGCGATAGAGCTTTAAGCCATACTTCGCGCACATCTTGTCGATCATCGAAGTGACCGAAAGACTGACGACGACCTTGCCTTTTTTCTTGCGCACCTCGACGAGATATTTCAAGAGCAAACAGAGTATCATCTGCGAACTGAAGAAATTTCCTTTTTCGTCAATAGCACCGATGCGATCGGCATCGCCATCGGTTACCAAACCCAGTCCGAATTTACCCTCTACGATAAACTTCGAAAAGTCTGTTGTGTTTTGTGGTAGTGGCTCAGGTGGGGTGCCTCCAAAGCCTGGGTTCCAGATGTTGTGAAGGATAGAAACAGTTGGTAAGAGATGCTCGAGCGTCTCGATCCCCGAACCATACATCGGATCGTATGCAAGTTTGAGCTTTGATTTTGCGATCAGATCAAACTTGACAAGTTTCTTTAATTTATTAATATAGAGCTTCTTTGCGTCTATCGAAACGATGTGTTTTGTCTTTTGAAGATCGGCAAACGATGGCAGCTTTGCGAGATATGTCGTTATGTCAGTTTTGCTTTCGATCTTTGCGCATTCCGCTTCGACTTTCGCGATTGCTTTCGGAAGAGCCGCGCCTCCGTATGATCCTTTGATCTTGAAGCCATTATACTTCGCCGGATTATGCGAAGCAGTGATCATCACCCCAGCCGCAAGTTTATGGGTCACGATAGCAAGGGAAGTGGCAGGCGTTGCGCATATCTCTGTGGAGATATAGGTTTTTAAGCCTTCTGCCGCAAGGACTCTTGCGGTTAATTCGGCAAATTCACGCGAAAGAAAACGTGCATCGTAACCGACAAACACCCCGTTTTTTTTCAGTGGTAAAGTCTTAAAGTATCGAGCCGCCGCGAGTGAAACTCGAGCAACATTTTCGAACGTATAGTTTTCAGCGATAACATCGCGCCAGCCGTCTGTTCCGAATTTAATAGCCATAAAAATTATTTACGTTTTTTTGAAGTCGATGGTGATTCGTACGCAACACTGAGCGCACTTTTGCCGGCGAACGTTGCCGACCCTGAAAGTTCTTCTTCGATGCGAAGCAATTGATTGTATTTCGCGATACGATCAGTGCGCGAAGCTGAGCCTGTTTTGATCTGCCCGGCGTTGGTTGCGACAGCAATATCGGCAATAGTCGCATCTTCGGTCTCACCCGAACGGTGACTGATAATAGCCGAGTAGCCCGCACGTTGTGCCATCAAAACAGCATCAAAAGTTTCGGTGAGGGTACCGATCTGATTTACTTTTACTAAGATCGAATTTGCAACTCCTTCGGCAATGCCTTTTGAGAGAAAATCGACATTGGTGACGAACAGATCATCGCCGACGAGCTGTACTTTTTTGCCGAGTGAATCAGTTAGCATTTTCCAACCTTGCCAATCATTTTCTGCCATACCGTCTTCGATCGAGGCGATAGGGTATTGACCGACCAAGTCTTCATAGAGCTTGACCATCTGATCGCGATTTAAGATCTTTTTAGTTGATTTATATAACTCATATTTCCCATTGCCACGCCACATTTCACTGGAAGCACAATCGAGACCAAGGAGAATATCTTCGCCGGCTTTATACCCGGCTTTAGAAATAGCTTCGAGAATATACTCAAGGGTTTGATCGATAGATCCAACATTTGGTGCAAAACCACCTTCATCACCGACGTTGGTATTGAGTCCCGCCTTTTTAAGAACAGCTTTGAGCGCATGAAACGTCTCGGTGCCCATTCTCAAAGCTTCGGCAAAATTCTTTGCTTTGACAGGCAGGATCATAAATTCTTGAAAGTCGAGCGAGTTATCGGCATGAACCCCGCCGTTAATGATGTTCATCTGTGGCATCGGCATCGTGTGGGCATTTGTGCCGCCAAGATAACGAAAGAGGTCGAGCCCGACCGATTCGGCCGCCGCTTTTGCAACAGCCATCGACACGCCGAGAATCACATTGGCTCCGAGCTTCGATTTGTTTTTTGTCCCGTCGATCTCATTGAGCAGATCGTCGATCATTCGTTGTTCGGTGGCAAGTTCACCTCGGAGAATTTCGGCGATGGTTGAGTTCACGTTCTGAACGGCTTTGCGAACACCTTTGCCTCCATAACGTTTTTTATCGCCATCACGAAGCTCCATGGCTTCGTGCTCTCCAGTCGAAGCACCACTTGGGACTGAAGCTCGACCAAACGAGCCGTCATCAAGAATGCAATCAACTTCAACAGTTGGGTTACCACGAGAATCTAAAATTTCACGGGCGTAGAGTTCAGCGATCAGAGACATAAGGTTTGTTGGAATGATATAATGTTACAAATTTACGGATTATCGGCTGTGAGTTTCAAAAGTCTCGGTATCGCTCTTTGTTAATGCCGACTTGAAAAGCAATAATCAAGAAAAAAGCCGCGCAACAATGGACGTTGTTTCGGGTTAATAAAATGAGACAGATTGTATCGGTGTCAGAGAAATCGGGCATTGATATTAGACATAGCACAACTCAAAATGCACAAAAGCGGCGCAAACCGCTTTTTGTGTTTATTTTCTTTATTTTTCAGCTTATCGTGGTGATACTACACCAACCAGTAAGACGACAACACATCTCATCGAAGCTCCGGAGGAAAACATCCGATAGATGTCACAACATGATTAATGCAACAGCTTGTTGCTATAGAAATTCCCAACCTGATATTATTATTTTACGATGATCGTGCCCTTCATTCCCATTGACGCGTGATAGGTGCAATGATAGGGAAATGTACCGACAGTATCGAACGTAAATGCTTTTGATGCGCCGGCGGTGATATTGCCCGAGTCCCAAGCATTACTATCGGAAGTGGTTGTGTGAGTAAAATTGTCTTGGTTAACCCAAGTGACTGTGGTGCCTTTGCTAACAGTAAGCGTTGCCGGATCGAAGGTAGCATTCTTCATATTCACAGTATTCGGCGCAGGAGTTACTGCCGTCGTCGAACTGCAAGAAATACTGGAGAGGGAAAGCAGTGTGATCGCAAAGGCAACAAACAATATCGAGGCAAATCTTGAAGTGAGGGGTTTCATAGTTGTTGGTTTTAAAGTGATAATACTGCACGTAATACATAAGTATTGCACTAATTGTTTCCAATGCCTCCTTGCTGTTTCGTTTGGGAATTAGAAGTAAAATTATATGCATATTTGTGGGGGCGGATTGAATCCTTGGCTGAATCTGTTTTACCTTGCTATTACGTAGAACTCGGCAAATACTATTATTATGCTCTCTTCAAAACAGCTTAGGTTTCGCGACTCGGCGCTTGTTCCGATCTGGCAGAAGGTTCAGCAGGGCATTCGTCTGACCAAAGACGATGGCTTGGTGCTCTATGCAACCAATGACCTGATCGGTCTTGGTCGTATGGCAAACGAGGTAGCTCGAGCGAAATCGGGCGATACGGTCTATTTCGTTCTTAATCAAAAATTCGAGCCGACAAATATTTGTGTGCTCTCGTGCAAATTTTGCGACTTTGCCGTAAAGCAAGGCGCGCCCGATGCATACGAGCAGAGCATCGAGGATATGATCTCGAAGCTGAACCCCGATATTCGTGAGGTACATATCACGATGGGCTTGCATCCCGATTGGGATTGGCAATATTACGTTGATATGGTTCGTCGTATCAAAGACGCGTATCCACTGATTGATGTAAAAGCGTTTACTGCTGTTGAGATCGATTTTTTCGCAAAGAAATTTAAGAAAACTCACGAGCAAGTATTAACTGAGTTAAAAGCTGTTGGTTTGAAGACAATGCCTGGCGGCGGCGCGGAAGTATTTTCTGAACGTGTCAGAAAACTACTCTTCAATCAAAAGATCGGCGCGAAGACTTGGTTTGAAGTGCATAAACTTGCGCATAAACTCGGCATACAGTCGAATGTGACGATGCTCTATGGCCACATCGAAACCCTCGATGAGCGAATCGAGCACATGATAAAAATTCGCGATGCACAAGATGAGACCGGTGGTTTCTTAACATTTATCCCGTTGGCATTCCAACCTGGTGATACCGGTATCAAGACGCGCAATAATTTTACGAGTGCGATAGATGATCTCAAGACGATCGCTATCTCGCGACTGATGCTTGATAACGTACCGCACATCAAAGCATACTGGGTGATGCTCACGGCTGAAGTTGCGGCGATCGCGCTGAACTTTGGTGCTGACGATATGGATGGTACGGTTGGTTATGAGCGCATAGCCCACGATGCAGGTGCGACGAGCCCAATGATGCTTGCGAAAGAAAATTTGATCTCGATCATTCACGAAGCGGGCAAAGTACCGGTCGAGCGTGATGTGTTTTACAATCCGCTTGCGATCTATCCGGCGAAAGAGACGACTATCGTCAGTAAGATGCCGTATCTCAATTCCGTAGTATTTTATGCTGGCTATGAAACTCTCTCAAAAGATCTGAAGCTCGTGCCATTAGTGCCGCGTGTGTTTGGTCGTTTTGCAAAAGAGGGAATGATCGACGCAGGACCGATGTCGCTGATGGATTTTGTCGCGAATCAAGATGAGTTTGAGATGCTCAATTACGGAGTAGCCGTGAGTGGTAAAGCATATTCTGTTTTGCTCTATTCTCATTTTGAATGGAAGGATCTTTCTGGAAAAAAAATCGGCATTACTGCCGAAAGTTCGACAAGCGTAGAACTACTGAGAGTATTGCTCGAAAAGAAATACGGCATTAAGAATGTGACATTCGAGCGTTTGCATTTGACGAGCGCCTCAAATGATTATACGAAGTTCGATGCTGTACTTCTTATTGGCGATGAGGCATTGCGACGTGTGAAGCTCGGAGGTTTAGCACAATTCCTGAATGTATTTGATCTTGCCGAAGAATGGCATTCATGGAAGAATATGCCGTTCGTATTTGCCGTGTGGGCTGTTCGTAAGTCTGTCACAGCTGAGATAAAAAATGAGATCGTTACAGCACTTGAGCGTTCGCTTGCATCGAGTGTTGGTAATTATGCGTCCATCGGACACGAGCACGCGAAGAAACTGGGTATGACGAAAGAAGATCTGTTGCAATATTTGAATGCGTTCTCATATACGTTTGGCGAAGCCGAAAAAGCGGCTCTTGATGAATTCTTAAAAGAGCAAGCCGTATTGTTAAGTGCAGAGTAATATTTTTTAGAGAAGCTTATGCTACAAGTTATAAAAGAAAAAGTATTTTCGGGCGAGCGATTAAATCGCGAAGAAGGTTTATGGCTCTTGCAGAACGGCTCGCTTCTTGATCTGGCCGAACTGGCAGAGCATGTTCGCTATCGCCACAATCCCGCGCCGAAAGTCACGTTCGTGATCGACTCGAACCCGAACTATACGAATATCTGCAATATTGATTGTATCTTTTGCGCATTTTACCGTCACGAAGGTGATGAAGGGATCTATACCTACACGGTCGATCAGATGATCGAACGCTTTAAAGGTGCAGCAAGCCGAGGTGTGCGGACGATCTTATTACAAGGCGGAGTGAATCCTGCGTTGCCGTTTGAGTATTATCTCGAAATGATCCGCCGTACTCGCGCAGAAGTGCCGACTATTCATCCCCATTTTTTCTCGACCAGCGAGATCATCGGTATGAGTAATGTTTCGGGGTTGAGCATTGCCGAGGTGTTGAAACAACTTCACGAAGCTGGTCTTGATTCTATCCCTGGCGGAGGAGCAGAAATTTTATCTGATCGCGTAAAGAAAAAGATTTCCAATAAGAAAGGTACCAGCGAAGATTGGCTCAATGTGATGCGCGAGGCGCATAAGATCGGGATCAAAACTACCGCCACAATGATGTATGGTCATCTTGAAAATGACGAAGATGTTGTCGAACATCTCGAAGTCACCCGTGCATTGCAAGACGAGTATCATGGCTTTACTGCTTTCATACCTTGGAGCTTCAAACCAGGCAATACACCGCTTGAGAAAATTATGAGTACGTATGCATCGGGTACTCGGTATTTACAGATGATCGCCTTTAGCAGAATATATCTTGACAACTTTCCACACATTCAAGCAAGTTGGTTTTCGGAAGGGAAGAAGACCGGGCAGATCGCATTGCATTTTGGTGCCGATGATTTTGGAGGGACGATCGAGGACGAAAACGTACATGCCTCAGCAAATTTTGTGCATACGACTACGGTAAAAGAAATGGTTGATCTGATTCGCGATGCAGGCTTCACACCCGCAGAGCGCACAACGCTCTATGATATTGTTGCCGAGTATGGCGAAGGGGAGTATCCGAAAGCTGTTGTTGATTCAGCACGACTACATCAGCATATCAATGCTGATGTTATTATGCCGACGATTTCGGTTCTGCAATAACTATTTTCCAAGTAAACGTATTTCGGGTGTCTTCTTGAATGACATCCATGTCTCTTCATTCCATAATCGTTTGTCGGATGGAACAATAAAGATCGGGTTTGTCGAAAACTCCTTTGTTTGATCGGTTGACTCTTGTTTCACAACGAGTGATAAGCCTTTTGGTGATGCTCCCGAGATCGTAATATTTCGCGCATTTGTAATCGAACAGGCGAAGGTGCCGATCGTGCCTGCCGGAATTTCAACATCTTTTAAGGAGTACGTTCTATTGGTTTCTCCGGCTTTGGTTGCTATGAGTATGACGAGATCGCACACGATTGATTTCGAAACATTTTTGATCTCGACCACAGGATTTGCAGTGCCAAGACCACTTACCGAAAGCGTAGCAGTAGCATCGGCATCTTTACAATTCAAGAGCACGTAGCCTCTGTTATCTCCGAGAGCAACTTTCGCTCCTTTGGTCCCGCTATAAAAATCTACTTCCGCATTTTTTAGATCACCAAAATTAAAATATGTTTCGAACTTAAATGGTTTATTGTCAAGCGAAGCCGACGGAAACCACGGTGCAATAGTGCGCATACCTGTTTTCATATCCCAATCTATTTCTTTTGACCCGGGTATGAATAGTCGTTTGTGGTCGCTGTTCCTGATCTGATTAATTGTCGCGTGCTCACCGTCATGTGCGATAAATATTTTATTTGTCAACGCTCCAACCGCAAGCCCAAGCGATGATGGGACGCGCCCTGTCGGGGCGGCAACTGTTTCTGGCAGAACGGTCAAATGACCCTGGCCCGAAGGCCAATAGCCGAGACTACCACCCATATTATATTTCCACGTAGCTCCGTTGCAATCAATATAATTATTGCCACTGGTATAAAAATCTCTTTGGTCTGGTGTTGTCGAATCTGCCCAAATACGATTGACATCCACAACATACAATTTGTAATGACTGCCGCCGAGGTGCTCAAGTTTATAGCCAATAAGTGTATGCCCGCCATTGGTAGGAGAAAGATCTTTGGTGATGCTGATTAAAAATGGTCCTTCTTTATCGAGAGTTTGCTGAATAAGCGGCGTTACAAATGTCGCATTTTGTGAATGTCCACTGATGATCTGTTCGAAAAAATATTGTAATGATGCAAGTGTCACCTGATGTCCGTGCATAATGTTTATTGCACGAGTAAGTTTTGGGTCGGTGGGCCCAACACCTGATGTGCCGCCATAAAAATTAGTGGGGCAACAATAGCCGAGGTGCCCGCCGTCTTTGTTCATTACCAAACTCAGCAATGAAAGTCCAAAACAATTACCACCTGCACCGAGTTGTGTTTTAAAAAGTAGATCATAAAATAACCAATCGAATGGGGCGGTAACTCCGCTCGAATCTTGCGGAATACCAAACATTGTATTGCGATAGATATCCCAGCTCAGGACAGGTGTGCCAAAATTCACAAAACTCCAACCATAGGTTTTTGGCTCATCTTGTGCATAGACAGTATCGCAAAAAATACAAATCGTTGCGAGCAAAATTATTGAATTGAATAATCGTTTCATCTTCATATCCTCCTTATGGATGTGTTGCATTTTTTGGAGTTGAGAGCTGTGTCAGCGCACCATCACGCTTGAGCATCGCCACGCGGTAATAATAATTTGTACCACGAGCTACTGATGTATCATCGAACATATTATCTTTCACAACGCTCTCTAATTGAAAGTATGGCCCGTCGCTGTCGGTCGAGCGAAAAACGACATAGCCCATCATCGATGTCGAATCATATCCGGGCGTCCAACTGACACGCAGTGCGCAAGGCCCTTCGGTCGAGGCGACTGCCGAGATCTTCGGTGGGGCTTCGCGGTTACTTGCAAAAGTAAACGTGCTCATCTGAACGGCACTATCGATCGGTGTTTCATTGCCATTGCGATCGACACCGGTCACTTTGTACCAATATATTTTCTTGCGTTCAACTTTTTTATCAACGAATGTTCCTGCGCTCATGTACGGGTTACTCACGAGCGGAATAGAATCGCAACCGACGGATTGTGGCGCATGATACGGGGAAGTAAGGATATGCCCGACAAGCGGTGGAGGCTCGACGGTCATTCCGCCAGCCCAATGATATGTGCCATTGACACTATCTGCGCGGTAAATGTGATATGCGGCTATATCTTGTACGGGCTGTCCGATAAAATCTATTTTGATAGCACTATCGCGCGAGAACAATCCTGCAATGATACCTGCCGGTGGCGGAGTCTTATCACGAAGACGTTCGCAGAAAATGATCTCGGGTGGTTCGGTCGGTACGGGAAAAGTACCACTAATGTTTTGTGACATATCCTGTGCCTTGACGAGATACGCATAACAAATAGGGGACTGTGATGGGACAGTGCGATCATCAAAAAATGCAAGACCGCCATTGCTTGATGCACGAGACTTTGCATCGGGGTGTGAAAGAACGCCAACAAGAACGAACGGACCGCCACACTCCGAAGGTGTTCGGGGGCCTTTCTTACCGTCGGATTTTGCGTTGTTGTTATTATTGTTATTGACATTATTCGTGAGCGAACCGAATGCGGCACCGGGGCTTCGCTGTTTCGAAGTAGTATCACACGGAATCCAATCGCCAAAATCGCAGAGGGCGCGATAGATCAGATACTGATCGATGTTGCAATCGGTATTCGGTTTCCATTGTACTTTAATAAAATCATCGTAGCCTTTTGCATTTGTGCCTTTGACCGGCTCAGGTTTTGTCGTATCACGAAGCACACCACTGATCGCAACAGATCGTTGTGAAAGATTTGCGCTATTATCGATCGCAACAACGCGATACCAATGTGTTGAGTCTTTACAAGGGTTTCTCAGATTTGCAGTATGATCGGTTACTTTCAAGAAAATGGTTGAATCGGCAGGTTGCGCAACAACTCCTCCTAACGGAGTATTAGCATCAGCAGGATTGGTACCGCTTCCATAGCGATAGACACGATACCCGGTGACGGTTTCATCGTGACCAAGTGCATCGTGAGTGATCTTGGGCCAGCGAATTTCGAAACTACTGGTCGATTCACTTGCCGAAACGATAATATCCATCGGTGTTGCAGGCGGTGTTTTATCAATTGGAATTCCACTTACGACAGCCGAGAATGAGCTCTCATTACCAAGTATATCTTTGAGTGTAATCTTATAACTATATGATGTTCCATTTGCAGGGCCAGAAAATACACCGGGCACGCCTGTAACGGTGCGTGCTTGCGGATGTCCGCTCGAATCCCAACGTTCGTAGTCAGTAAAGCCGTTTGCAGGTGATGGCGATACACTATTACTATCGAGATCATACATTACATCACTGCTAATATCAGTTTCATTGACACGTCTGAACGGACCGCCGGTGGCTCGATAGACATTGAATGCTCTGAAACGCTCGTCGGATGGTTTATTCCAGAGTAGTTGAAGTTTTGCATCGCCAACAACAATTCGTAAGTTCGTCGGTGCAGGGATGGGGATCGGTGTTCCGGCAGTGATCGTAAATTCATCAGCACCACTTGACGGAAGTTCGGCGTTGCTACTACTGACTCGGCGAATACGGTACACATATTTTGTACCATTAACTGCAGAGTTATCCTGATAAGCAAAGCCCATTACAATACCAACTTGCTTCCGAGCACGAGCAAAGATCATCGCACGATTCCATTGCTTTGAGTTCTGCACGAAGGTAGTAATACTACACACATTCGAAAGTGGAACGTGAGTAACTGAATCGGCAAACGCATTTGCGAGCAAATTCCAATCTACCGAACCCATTGGTACTGATACTTTAAATTGTGTGCAGTTTGTGACAGGTGCAATTACAGATGAGTTTAACGGCGCAGTAGGGAATGCGGCATCAGTAAAGAGTTTGCGATAAATATTATATCGAAGCGGCGCTGAAGCGGTGTCAGGTGACCAGGAAAGATAGACAAACGTCCCTGGGGCTGGTGGTTTGGTATATGCTTTCAAGTCCTGTGCATTGGCATCAGATCCTAACAAACTTGCAACGACGAGCAAGAGCAAAATGCTTTTCGGAGTAGCCATCTTTTTTATGAGTGATTTCATTGTTTTCTCCTTGAGCATTAGTACATATAAAATCCGTCGCTATGGTTGTATCCGCAATGGACATCAACACTTCCGCAGAAAACCCATAGCACACAGGCTTCCAGACCGATCGAGCCTTCGAATGCAGGCGGAATACCGGCAATAAATTGCAGATCGCCATACGCCGATGCACTGACTAAGCCACCAAGAATTTCTCCCCAAATCCGAACGCCGACATTTCCGATCAGCCCAAACCCATACCCGATCGGGGGATTCGAACCTTGGAAAGCACCAATGCCAACATACGTCTCAAAACCTCCGGAAACGATGTAGAGATTTATACTCGATGAGACATCAATGAATGCATACATACCCGTGAGACGAGTAGGCAAGCCACCTTTATTAAAAGAAAAACGTGAGTTGATACCATCGGTAACCCAGATCTTATCTTTCGGGCAATTCACACCGAGAAATACTCCCGACTCAAGCCCAAGCTGAACAGGGCCATAGACACCAACGGCTACTCTGCCTTGCACCATTTGATAATCGAGACCGAAGTGCCATTGCAATTCACCTTCGGCAGTAACGCCCGTTAAGAATGTGCTGAGTTGGACGGTACCTTTTAAATATCCTTCGACATATCCGATGCCGTGATCTTCGGTCAGTTCAGCCATACCCGACACTTCAGCATTGATCGAAGTTGCAAGCAGAACATACATATCACCTTGCAGTGAGACTTTTGTTTGCGTTGGTAAGAATGAAAGTTTGATCGAGAGCATACTTCCTTCACGAGCCAAGAGGCTTGCACCAACTCCGCTTCCGTGGGATATTTCTCCTCCGATCACAACCTTCTCTAACGTTTCACCAACAATACATCCGCAGCCCCAAATCTTTTCCATTGCCGAAAAATTTGCGACCACTGACAGATTGATGTCGTGGCTTGCTTCGGCAACGATACTAAAACACGAACGCTCAGCACGAATAGTGATCGTCGAACTCATACCACCTGTGATCTCAAGCAAACTTGCCGTACCGGTGCCGAAGAATCCATCTTGGATAGTGGAGTCATATACTACGCTCGTATAATCGAAATTCGCAATACCTCCACACCAATTTCGTTTCCAATGCGTGTCGCTTGCTGGTGCTGTGAGGACACTCGTTTCTTGGACACGAACCCAACGCCCATAATATGGGCTGGTGTTGTTTTCAAGTTTGTAATCCGAGAGCGATAGCATTTTGCCGCCGAAGAAATGTACCGAGACTGTGCCGTAAGAATGTAAGAATCCGCCAAGTGCACCGACGGTCATTCCGGGGACTCTCGCTGTATCGCTATTGGTAGCTTGATAATCTGAGAGGCGAACTAAACTTGGCGAGAACGGAAAGCCATCGAAGCGTTGACCAACACTGTTGTAATCAAAAAACATCTTGCCAAGATTACCATCGGCTTTGAGTTCGCCCCATGTAAGCCAGAATGGTTTTGAATAATGTCGCGGTTCGGAAATGCCAGCGGCAGTAAGATAAATTACTCCGAGTCGTGCACAGATAATACCGGCAGATTTTGACGAATCTTTTGCTACGAGCGATACACCCCAATAGGGCAATGTATCGGGTTTTGACATATCAACTTGGCCTCCGGCACATTCGGCAGTCGAAGTGAACATCATATTCTTGAATGCAACATTGATCGAAGCCGGAGCAGGGAGTGTGACTTCGCCTGCAAGCTCGCTGTTCCAAACTGCACTTTCGCAAAATTGGAACGGCATAAAGAGTTTTGGGTTGTTGGCGATCCCTGCGGCATCTACATGAGAAAGTGATGTCTGGGGTCGCTTGCTTCTTGGGTCAAAACAAATTCCGAAACTTGTTTTGAATGCTCGTTCGCCTTCGTAGCGCGAACGAAGCGAATCGCCAAGTTCCTTATGACCAAGTCTGGCCGAATCGCACATAATATCAATTTCCGAATGGACTCCGGTTCGAATAATATTCATCCAACCATTGCCGATCGTTTCTTTTACAAAGATGAGTCGTTTGTAAGGAGTGATCGAAGCATCAGGTGTATAGATGATAAAATTACGATTACGAAGCTGAGGTATTGTGAAGCCTTGCATACCTTGCGCTTCCATTTGTGTTGCCGCAGGCGAGAGCGTTGGGTTGTGCCACACGGAATCAGCAGGGTAGTATGGATTTATTTGTCGAGCCGAAGTATAGAAACTTCCACTATCATTGCCTTCCTGGTTTTGCTCTAATTGATAATACGATGGCAAACCTGACGTTCGTGAATACTCGCCCCACACTAATGTTGATCTGAATTTTAGTGAGCCAAAGAGATCCATATCGTTTTGCACAGCAAGCCATTCATAACTCGTGATTATTTGTGTCCCACCGATCGCTTTGATAGCAGCCTTTGGCAACGCAACATATCCATCGGCAAAATTTCCCCCAACAATTTCGCTATTACCAATATATATTCTTCCGTGAGTAATAGAGACTTCATAACCGAATGGCTCGAGCGTTGTATATTTCCATTCACCACCGAGATAGCGAAGATCACCATCGAAGCCATCGGTTGTTATCGTAGCATTCGTAAAACCATACGCTGCTTTTGTATAGCCACGGTTTGAAATAACGGAAGCACTCGGTTTTGAATCAGTTTCTCCGGAGCGGAGCACAACGCCTTTCCAGTTCAGTGCAAGTGCGGGGCTTAAGCCTGATGGCGACTGAGTTGACGAGAAATCTATAACATATCTTGAACCATGCACCATCACACTGCTATTACCGAGCCACCATCTGCCAAATGCAGAATCACTGGCGATGACTTCTTGATAAAATTCGCAATTTGATGTGATCGTTGTTTTTGGCAATTTCAAGAATGCTCTGGTACACGTATCGGCGCTGATAATATTTTTTGGAAGAAGGAGTTTGCCTTCGACAGTTGCTTCGGTTGGTGAAAGAATTAGCGAATCCATCGCAAGTGTGAATCCCGAATCGAGGAAGAGCATCGCCGGAGCTTTTGGCGTTGCTGGTTTTGTCGGGTAGTACGCCGAGCCTGTGGTGAGTACCACAGTCCTAATATTCGGTGGTGCCCACTGCACGTCGTGAAAACCAACGAGAATACAGTCAAGGGGCAATGTGGTCTTGAGCCAATCGATCAAACGATTGCGATCAATGATCTGCGAGACTTTTGAGATATTTGATGCACTCGGTAATTGCAATGCAAGTTTATCGCCGATCTTTGCCATCGGATCAATATGCACCGCTTCGGTAATATGAAGTTGAGTGCTTGAGTCGCTGATACCTGAACCAACGACATCAAAATACTTCGGTTGCAATACGACTTCTTTCCACCACGGCGGAATAGATTTAACAGGCTTTGCACAATTAAACTTAATGCAACCCGTGCCACTCGGAAGCCTTGAATCAACTGATTTCGAACTATCGTCCCATTTCTGCACAACGATCGCGAACGAACCGCAGATCAGTGTGTCGGGCATTTTTAGTTTTGGTTTTAGTATTACGACATCGCCTGTGCCAAATTCGAATGCGCAAGCAGGTGAATATCCGTCGTTACGAAACGCTGTGGCGTTGCTCGGGTCGGTTGCTCTTACACGCCAAGCATATCTTTTGCCGGTCGCAAGTTGTAGTTCTTTCGATTGCAGTAGTAATGAACTGACCGATCGTACTTCTCGTGAGATTAATGGTCTCAGCACAGACGTGCGAAATGCGGCTTCGGGTTCTTGTTTTGCCTGGAGTTCGACGACATTTAATTCATAAACTACCTGTGGCGGAACCCCGACGGGTGGTATCCATTGAAATTGGATGAACGGAGTTTTATCAGGTTCGATCTTTGCATCACAAGCTGGCGCAAGGAGTATCGGCGCATCGGTATTTCTGATCTCAAAACTAACACAGCCTGTCGGTGCATCGCCCGATAGCGGCGCGAGGGTACGAAAGTCTAATGCTTGTACGCAGATGGAATAGATACCATCAGGAAGCATGTGGGTGCGGGCAATGGTTGCGGTATTGGTACCTCGAAAACGAACGACATTCGCATCGAAGACACGGAAATCATTGAGGTTTAATTGTCTTGTCGAGTTTGCATCGATATGAATGCTCGGTACAGGGACATCATTCTTGGTTTCCATCGATAGCGAACCGTCGTTGTTCCTTGCACTGCCACCGAGACGGAAATCGTGCGCATGAGAGCTTGTGTTGATTATCGTTATCAACAAGCGATTCGGATTCGACATCCAAGCATCTATATTAGGCGAATACGGTGGTAAGACTGTCGGGATGACTTGCAATTCTTGTGCGAGCGCACCAAGCGGCGCAAGAAAAGACGCCAGCAAGAAGATCGGGATAAGATACCGAGATAACCGAAATATTCTCGGCAATAGCTCCGCAAAAGAAGCCAGATGATGGGTATGATTCATAGATACCTCCGATTCAAGACGCCGACCCGACGAGGCACAACCCTCTTCGCGATCTGCTATGTAATAGAAGTTTCATCTGAAGATAACGTCAGATGTCTGGGGAGAAACTGTTGCAGTTGTTTCTTTTTATTATAGTAACAGCACATTCACTCAAAACTGCAAACTCACTGAGACAAATATATGACATTTTTTTTGGCTTTCCAAATTATATTCTCTGAACCTTGATTTTTATGTGATTATGTGGATTAGTGGGAAAGTTTTTTGCAAAAAAAAGCTCCGAATGAATTCGGAGCTACTTGATTCAATGTTATGAATATTTCTCAGATCAACAAATAATCCTTCACCTCTGGGATGATGCCTTTCGCCGCGCCGAGGGCGAAGAGATGGTCGAGGGCTTTTTTGCCACGCTCGCCCATATCGTAGGTTACGTCATTTACGTACATCTTCACGAATTTCTCGCCGAGTTCGTTATCAATTCCGCGACCCCATTGCATTGCGTATGGAATAGAACCTTCGGGGTCTTCGTAGGCTATTTTGATCGATTCTTGTAGTGCTTCGCGGACTTTCGTCGCGCCTTCGAGACCAAAATCTTTGCGCACCAGATCAAGACCAAGCGGCAACGGCAGTCCGTCGGTCTCTTCTGCCCATTTGGTGCCAAAATCTACCAGCTTATTCAGCCCATAGCTTGCCCAAGTGAGTTGACCTTCGTGGATCAGCAAGCCCGCATCAACTTCGCCGTCAAGGACAGCATCAATGATCTTATCGAATGCCATTTCCTTGCTTTCGATGTCGCCGTACCATGATTGGAGCAACAAATTTGCGGTCGTGAGCTTACCTGGTTGGGCAATGACTTTGCCTTTGAGTTCTTCCATCGTCTTATACTTCTTCGAGACGATGATAGGACCATAACCTTCGCCCATCGAGGCGCCGGTTTTCATGATCCAATAATGCTCACTGACATACGGATAGGCGTGAGCACTGATAGCCGTCACAGGAAGTTCGGCTTTCATTGCTCGGACGTTTAGCGATTGGATGTCATCAAGCACGTGATCTATCTCATAGCCGGGGATAGTGACTTTGCCCGAGCCAAAACCATAGAACATAAACGCATCATCAGGGTCGGGCGAGTGGCCTATTTGCAATAACTCCATTTGGTTGATCTATATATAATTATACTATTTATCTAAAAATTTACTTTGTCAAATAATCTGTTCTTATTGCCCTGGAAATAGAATGATCTTTCCCGATTTTTTTGGGGTTTCGATCATCAGTTCGAAGGCTTCTTCGAAGCGGCTTAGTGGCAAGCGATGTGTCACGACGGGCGAAATATCCAAGCGTTTAGAAGCCAGCATATTCGAGACGGTAAACCATGTATCGAACATCATTCTGCCATTGATGCCGTAGAATGTACCACCGTTAAAAACGATGTCATTCAATGGTGTCGGGACGAGATTGTCCTTGAAGATTCCGAAGAAGCAGTATCTACCGCCTCGACGCAACATCGCAATTCCGTCTTGCATAGCACGGGGTGCACCCGACATTTCTATTACTACGTCGGCACCGAGTCCGCCGGTTGCTTCTTTTACGATATCTACGGCATTTTCTGTGGTAATATTAATAACACGGTCGGCGCCCATTTGTGTACCGATATCCAATCGGAACGGCTCCATACCGGTCAGGAAAATTTTCGTCGCACCAGCGGCACGAGCTACGCCAACGGCGAATAAGCCGATTGGTCCGTCGCCCAAGATCACGACGCTTTTGCCGTGAACAGGCTCGATGAGTGTCGCGTGGACGGCATTGCCGAGTGGTTCTTGTACTGATTGATAATCGCGCTCGATAGAGGTATCGTTTTTCCAGAGCACGACATCGGGCACTGCTAAATACTCGGCGAAGGCACCATCAGTATCGACGCCTAAAATTTTTAGATTATGACAAATGTGCATTTGTCCGGTGAGGCACTGTTTGCAATACATACAGGGGATGTGCGTTTCGACCGACACAATATCGCCTTCGACAGCACGTTTGACGAGGCTACCAGCTTTGACGACCGTACCGGTTGTTTCGTGACCCACAGTATAGGGCACTGTTTTCACACGGCTTTGCGCCCACTGGTCCCACTGATAGATATGCACATCAGTGCCGCAAAGGCTTGATGCGTGAATCTTGATCAGCACTTCATCTGCTTTGATCTCGGGAATCGGAATCTCTTGCATCTCAGCACCGCGAGCACGCTGAGTCTTGCGAAGAGCCATCATCGTTTCAGCCATAAACAACACACGCTTTTTTGTGAATGGCACAAAACACAAGAAGGGAAGGATTTATCACCGGAGAAACAATAATCTTTGGTATAAGAAAATGACCTACAATAACTGAGTTATCCTGGAATAATCAGATAGTGCGTCGTGTTTATTCTTATGTCTTAAAATTAGATTAACTATGAATAAAATCTATGTTGTGTTCCTCGTTTTACTCATAACAACTGCTCTAAAGGCGCAGCCATACATTGATAGTATTACGACTGATGAGACCAAAGAAGAATTGTTAGTGTATGGAAAGTTTCATTCACAACTTCCTACTCTTGTTTATGTCGATTCTGTAGCATTGAAAATAAATTTCTATAGTGATACATTATACAAGGCACAAATCCCATCGATGGGGAAGGGATCAGCTGGCATCGTTTGGGTAACCACGCAAGAAAAATCAAGTAATAAAAAGCTATTAACCTTTTGGCATGTCTATGTTAAAACGTCATTTAACCACTCTTATTCTGATGGCGGATATGAGGGATGGTTGGTCGAGGACACCGTTCACTTTCGAATGGATGTTGCTACTCCGCATTTAGGGCGATATACGATACAACTTACAAAACTCTCAACCTTGCATACTTTTGCAGATGGTCAAAATGGAATTCATGGATATTTCTACAATGGGCCAAGATATGACCGTAGAGGTCCTTTAATTGGATATTTAGTTTATGATCCTGGTAATATTTTTTACTTTTATGATACTGATTCTGTAAAGCCTATTGCTGCTGATCTGCATTTAGACAACGACTATCAAATTTTATCTGTAACCAGAGGATGTTGGGGATCTTCTGATTGTGCCATTTGGACTCAAATAGCCTCCGTGGACTTTCCACCATCAATATTAGACGTTCAATCTAAAACATATTCTCATAAAGATTTTTCGCCAGTAATATACTTTGATCAAAATACTTTACAAAGTGATGTAATTGTCAATGCTGCAAGCTCGATGAAGGTTGAGATTGAACTAACAGATGTAATTGGTAGGAGGTCATTTTCAAAAGAAATGTACTTGTTGGAAGGAAAAAATTATCTACATCTAAATAATATCCCGTTAGTAGATGGGGTATATCTTTGTAAAATAAAAAATCAGCAAGAGGTGCAAGTAATTAAGTTTGTTAAAAAATAGAATTGAGTGGATGTCAGTTTGCTCATCCGTTCCGGAAGCGAACTTGCTGTACGTCGGATTGTTCTCTAATTACAATGAAGACATATTTTCTTTCTTTGCTGTTTCTTTTTCTGACTTTGAGCGATGCTCAAAGCCAGTGGACACAGGTGTACCAGACTGACTCGTGTAATTGCTCGTTAGGTCGTTGGCCAATTAGAGGAATGGCTTTCTTTGGTAGTGACAGTGGTGTTGTATTTGATAATTTCCTGCTTAGTACAACAATTGACGGCGGAACAACTTGGAAACGTAATTTACTCGATAGGTCAATCTCCAATCAATGTTGTCTAAAGGAAATGGCATTTACTGATATTAATCATGTATGGTTTAATTTCTCTCAGTTTGTTTATCATTCATCGGATGCCGGATTGCATTGGGAGAAAGATTCTATCGCTGATGAGCTTGGTTATTCGATTACATCACTATATTTCCGTGACTCTCTTAATGGATTTGCCGGTGGCGAGGGGCTTTTGATGTTCAAAACCTCTGATGCTGGGAAAACATGGCAGCGATGCCATCAACCCGAAACCACGGAAGGGAATTATGAAATACACCAAATTGCCTTTGCTTCTCCACAAATCGGTATTGCTACTGCTGCCGAATTCCAGACTCTTATCCTTCGCACAACAGACGGAGGCGAGCATTGGAGAAATCTTTCTGATCTTGGTCATGGAATAGCGGGTTCAACTCCTCGAAGTCTTTCATTCCCTGATCCCGCTCACGCTTTCTTTTGCACTTTGGCTCATTTGTACAATTCATCGGACAGTGGAAAATCGTGGAAACAAATCGTTGATGCACCGATAAATAGCTTTCTATCTATTTCATTTGCAGACTCAGCAAAGGGTATTTCGATTGTTAGTCGCTCGACATTTACAGTCGGATATACATCAGATCATGGTGATAGTTGGCGTTCCTTCATTATTGAAGCCGACGCGAAAGCTATATCATCTTCTGGGTATACTTCATTTACAAACCCAAATACTGCTTATGTGCGCGGGCTTAATGCCGTCTTTAAATTAAATATTAATGATCTTGCTGTTAATGAGAAAAGGGTAGATGCTTCTTTGGATGATATATCTGTTTTTCCAGACCCAGCGCATGACTTTATACGAATCAGTTGTAAAAATCAGAACATCTCTGCCGTTTCTATTATAGATTTTTTAGGCAATGAACGAATTCATATTTTAGACATCAATTCTAATAATTCAGACATCGATCTCTCGTCACTATCAACCGGCTTATATTGTGTGAAAATCTTTACAGCACAGACTCAGACTGTTCGGAAAATATTGAAGTGGTAATGTGATGCTGTCGCACAAATTGGTCAATTGAAGGTAGCAAACCACTTCTGCACATCCCTAATAACATCCATATCAATGCCATGCGTTATGTCGTATATGTTTGCTGTGACGTTGGCTCCGGCTTTGGTGAGAATCTTCTCGGCTTCGTCGAGGGCTATCGGCGGTACGACTTCGTCGAACTCGCCGTGTGAGATAAAAACAGGGAGGTTGTCGAGCTGTTTGGTTGATAGCGACTCGATGACATCGCGAGGCACATAGCCCGATAAGGCGATGACTCCGCGAATAGTAATGCCTTTCGATTCAAAGTCGTTATCTGCCAGAAGGCTATAACACATCGCCGCGCCTTGGCTAAAACCCATCAGAAAAATATTGTTCAGATCGGCATTCTCTTTCTTGAGAATATCGGGGAGTGCATTTTTTACAAGCCTCTCGCTTTCGAGTCTTGATGGAATATCTGATCTCAACCCCTGCGCGCTTTGCTCAAGATGATACCACGAGTAACCGCCGAACTCCAGTTCGATCGGGGCTTGCAAGCTAATGATCTTTAGCGATTCGGGGAAATATGATGCGACGGGCATCAAGTCTTCTTCATTGGCTCCGTAGCCATGAAGGATGACGAGAGTCTGCGCCGTATCAGAAAGCGGCTCGGGCGCGGTTCGGGTAACGTAGTGCAACGTGTTAATAATTATTGTACTTTCGAAAGAGCAACATTTCGTAAGCCAGTAAAAGCAGTGAGTTCGACATCAATACTGCCGACAACTACTTTTGATGACATCTTGACAGGAATTTTATTTTCGTCATCAGAAAGCCAAACTTGTATCGAGCCTTCATTCTTGAACAATCCACCAGCAACAACCATCGGCTCGACGACGACACAATTGAATGTTCCTGCGCCGACTTCGATGCGCTGTCTGCCCAAGACCATCACATCAAGCGGATGAACTTGCCCGTCGTAAAAATTTTGTAAGGTGATCTTATCGCCTTTGTGATATTTTTTTAGGTCGATCGTTCTGACATAATAGAATGCGCTGAGAATGTCATGGACGTATGCCGGAATTTTATATTTTTTGCCGTCATCAGTCTCAGCAGTTTTTTCTTCATGATCGAAAAACGCCTGATAGTCTTTGCTATATTTTCCTTCGCGAACGTGCTGTTCGAAACGATGCGGATAAATGCCATCAACATCAAGAAAGGTTGAGTATTTGTCACGAACACGAAACACATTATCGAACGTCTCACTCGAAACGGCATAGGTGTTGATCTCGTAGGTTTTGCGACCGTTGACATATTTGTAGCCGGGAATAGTCATCACCGCTTGCCCAGCGGTAATAAACCCATAAGAAATTTCGAACGTCAAACGTTCACCGACAGTAAAGGCGTTGTTGGGTATGGTACGAAGTGCGCCGTCTGGTGTGACTGCCGACGCTGTGCGCAACGAAAAGGTTGTGACCAAAGAAAGCAGAAAAATCTTTAACAATAATTTCATGATCGTTCGAAACGTAATAAATTGTTTGCTGCTTCAAGCACTTGTTCGGCGCTGATAGCCTGAGTGCAATCGCATTGTTCGCAATTCGGGCACGTTGGTCTCGGCGGTAGTAATGGGCTGAGACTGACGGCTTTCGATCCGCGAAACCCCCATCGCTCTTTTGAAATGGGTGTGCGAAGCGGAAAGATCCCGACAGTTGGCGCACCAAGTGCGGACGCCAAATGCCCTGGTCCTGTACCGGCAGAGACGACAAGTTTAGCTTGAGAAAGAACAGCGGCGAGCTGTAACAGATCGCCTTGCGAATGTATATGAACATCTATGCCATAGTGTTTCATTCGCTCGGCAAGAATGAACAAGAATTCACCCTCACTCGCAGTGCCAGTAAGGACAATAGTGTAATGGAATTGCTCATATATTTTTTTCGCGAGTTCAACCCAATGGTCGGGAGACCACGCATCAGTCGAGCCTCCGGTACCGCAATGAAGCACTATATAATCAGTAGCAATTGTAATATTTGGAAGTATACTTTTGTCGAGTGTGGGAAGAATCTCGCTATCGGCAGTGATGGCAATTTCTGAAAGCATCCTCAAATTGTATTCAGCTTCGTTTCGCTCGGCGGTCTTTCGATGTTCGCGAATCTTTCTATTAAACAAAAATGAGTACCAGCGATAGGCAGTCCCGATTCGAATCGGAATGTTTGCGAGATAAGCCGCTAAGACTAAAATAAATTTTGGTGATGGAATCAGAACAGCGTCGGCTTTTATCGAACGAAGTTGCTTGACCAAAGTGGGCACCGAGTCTTGCTCGTCGTAGAGAAATATTTCATCAACATCAGGGCATAATGAAACGAGTGGCTTGGTATATTCACGAGCGAGCATCACCACGTGGTCGGTCGGACGCGCTTGCTTGATGGCAGTAGCCATCGGCAGTGTCAGTATCATATCGCCTATGCGGTCGGTACGGATGATCAGTATTCGCATTTACAAATTTACGACAATAGAATATTTATTTCAGAATCTCACCGGTTTCCATACTCCAGAAGAGCAGATCAAGCTCGTCAAGAGGTATGCCGATGCTCGTTGCGTATTTCTTCCATTTCTTTTCGATCGCAAAATATTTTTTATCGGTGAGTGAAGTCGGAATACGAGAAATAATTTTTAGATGAACAAGATGCTTTAGAATATGACGATCAAGAATCGCGAGATCACGAAAACCGATATTACGAAGAAAATGTGATGACTCCTTCAATCCAAATCCCGGCACAGCAACGCGAAGCGTATTGCGAAGATGTGTATTGGTCGGATACTCGGCGTAAAGAATGCTCTCAAGATCGGAAAATGTATCTCGAATAGCAAGCAAACGTTTTGCTTTCGTGTTATGAAACCGAATGTAATGCGACGGGTCGCGAAGGATATGTGTTGGATCGAAACCTGTACCGCGGAAATGCTCGGCTTTTAGTTTATTGATGGTTGCGTCGGCGTTTCGTGCGCTTGACTGCGGAGTCAGGACACAGAACAGGAGCTCATAGAAATGCTCATCTTTAGGAACGGATGAATACTCATTCAAACGCCGCACAATAGCATCGCGGCGCTCAGCATACGTAGTCTTCCAAGGCTCAGGCAGTTCAAGCAAGTTCGTAGGAGCCATTTGGACGTGTAGAAATAAAACCTTCTTTGAGAAGTTCTTTGATGACTATTTCCGAAATAAAGAGAGCATCCCCTAACTCGATTTGATGTTGTTTAGAAATATATTCTTGAGTTTGTTTTAATGATATTCTTTTTACAGTTGATATGTGCTTAAGTATTCTGCCTCTCCAAATACGCTTCGGTTGTCCGAAGTACAGTTTTTCTTTTGATGTCTTGGGAAGTGCTTTCTTCCTCTTTGATATTAATTCAAGTGATGAAGAAGGGCAGAGCGCATTTGATGGACATTCTGAACATTTTGGGTTTCGTTTGGTACAGATCGTCGCACCGAGATCCATAATAGCTTCGTGCCAATCACGATTTGATCGCTTGGGAAGTATTTCATTGTTAACCGAATGAACTTTGTCAACTGGCAACAACTCATTCACATCTTTTACTCGCTTACTAATGCGAGTGATAACACGACTCACATTCACATCCACTGCCGAAACAGATTGTTTAAATGCAAACACGAGAATAGCACGGGCAGTATATGAACCAATTCCGGGCAGAGCGAGAAGCTCTTTCTCGTTATTTGGAATAAGCCCGTTATGTGTAGCTATTATTTGTTGCGCTGCTTTGTGAAGATTTATTGCACGACGGTTATAGCCTAAGCCCTGCCATTGAAGGATCACCGCGCTTTGTTTGGCAGATGCTAGTGCTTTGACGGTGGGGAATTTGTGTAAGAATCGTTGGAGAAATAATTCTATGCGCGATGCTTGGGTTTGCTGTCCCATGATCTCACAGATCATCACTGCGTATGGGTCGCGAATATGATGTCGCCAAGAAAACATCCGAGCATTCTTTCGATGCCACTGCAGAAGAGCTTTCTGTGATAGGAGTAATCGTGATCGAAGTGCTTCTCTCATTCTGAGGGGATTCCTTCGGTCGTCAGTCGTTCGATGATCTGAGCATTGCCACTAAGATGAAGAATGTTTTTGAGTTCATTCATATCAAACCAATCAATACTATTAAATTCTGTATTGACGGGCTCGCCTAGAAAAGATGAGGTCACAAAAAATGTTACGTGATAAGTAATGCCGTTTGAATAGGTCATCACATCATCAAAATAAAATCTTGCGGAGTTGCATTGTATCTCGAGTTCTTCTTGAAGTTCACGTTGTAGCGCTTCAAAAAGTGTTTCACCTGCTTCGACTTTGCCACCTGGAAATTCCCAATGCAGAGGATAGATCTTATCGGTACGCCGTTGGCACATCAAGACTTTTCCGCCGCGAACGAGCAAACCGGTAACAACTTCGACCGCCATCATCCAAACTTGAGAGCTTTGACCGGAGTGATCTTCGTCGCGATGCGCGCAGGGATGAGCGCGGCACTGATCGTGATAACAAGCGCAATAGCCGTTACTAATGCATAGTATTGCCACTCTATGGTAATCGGCACACTCGGCATAAAATAAATATCGGCGCGAAGTTTGAAGAAATGATAATGGTATTGCAGCCACGAAAGCCCGAAGGCAAGAATATTGCCGAAGATCGTACCGATGATAGCGATATATGCGCCTTCGGAAAGAAAAATTGCAACGACCGATGAGTCATTTGCCCCGAGCGATTTTAGAATCCCGACTTGACGTGATTTTTCCATCACCAATATCAATAGTGTCGAGATCACGTTGAATGCCGCAACAATAATGATGAGCCCAAGAATAATTGGTATTGGTTTTTTTTGTAGTTCTATCCAACCAAAAATGGTAGGGTATATCTCATAGACACTCGAGATAGAATAAGGATAGCGTAAATGCTTTCGGATATCTTCGGTGATCGGCTTGATATTATCGACGTTATCAACGAGCATTCTAAAACCGCTGACTTGTGTTGGGCTAAAGTTTCGAAAACGCTGTGCTGTTGCGAGTGTGGTATAGGCAAGGGCGTTATCATATTCGGTCATTCCCGTTTCGAATATGCCGACAACACGAAAGCGCATCAAGTTTTTTAAGAGATCGTCGCGCGTTTGCATTCCTTCGAAGAAGCGAAAGACCGAGAGGGTTTTGCCGACTTCGGTATGTAAGTCTTTTGCAACGCCTTTTGAAATAATGATCTCGGGGAGTGAGTCTGTTGCCTCCTGAGTAGGGTTGTGACCAGCGACAAGTTTTTTGAACGCTAAGGTTATTGTATCACCAATGGGGACGCCCTGCAACATTATTCCCGCAACACCGCTTGAGCTTCGGAGCACAGCATCTTGCTCGACGTAAGGCACTAGTACAGAAATATGTGGTGCTTTTGTTTTGAGATATTTTATGGTTGACGGATATTCGGGTAGTGGGCGGTTGCCGTATGATGCTATCTCGGCATGAGCGGTATAGCCGATCACGTTATTGGTGAGTGTCTGTTCGAAGCCCGATAAAATAGACAGTGCAATGATCAGTGTCGCTGTGCCCAGTGCAACGGCGCCGACGGCGATAGCAATGATGAACGAAACGAATCGTTTTTTTGCAGAGCCGCCGCCTTGATCGCTCAAGCGACGGAAACGAATAAATCGTTGGGCTATGTAAAATGGGTAACGGATAGTATGTTAGCGAAAGTAGGCTAACATTAGAACCTTAGCAAGGCATTCCATTTCTCATATAATTCTGCAGTTGCAACTACATCGCGAACGCAATACTCGGCTATCTCGCGAATTTTCCCGTCGGTATAGAAATGGGGTACTTCGTAACCGGTGATCCCTTCGCCTTTTGGAGATTTAATCCCGAAAGACTTTGTATAAAAATCGAGCGTAAACTTACGCGTTGCACCATTGCGATCAAATCCATTGCCGAAGACTAATTTATCAGCAAGGTCGATATGATCGGCTTCGAAGCGTTTGCCTGCCATTCGGAACGACCATCTGGTGCCTGCCATCATATTTATGCTTGGGCGCACTCCAAGCGCGGCACTTCGGAGCATCAGGAACGGGCAATCGAAGTTTCTGCCATTAAAGGAGACGAACGATGAATAGCGCGCCTCTTCTAATCCTTGCCAAAAATGAGCAAGCATTGCTCCTTCATCAGTAAAGGTTTTGTACTTTACGGAATGATCTTCATATTCAACCGTTTCTTCGCTTTCGGTCTCGGCAAGAGAAAGGGCTACGCCTCTCGATATTTCAGGAATATAGATACCGATACAGACTACCCGGCCGAGCAATGGATTGAGCGCACCGAAGCTTTTTTGTCTTGCAATGTCTTCTTCGTCGGTCAAGCCTCGAAGGAGATACTCTTTTTGCACATCATCGAATGACTCATCAAACGGTAGCGGAACAGTCTCGATATCAAAAACGAAGGTTTGTGACATTATTATTCCTTTACGTACCAGACTTTCGCAACAGCGATGTTATCGAATTTTGCTTCTGGTGCACCAATAGGGCGTTTTGCCAAATGGCGGTCTTTCGGTTTGAAAACATTCTCCGGTATAATAATGCGTTCGACCGTATCAACTTTTGCGCCCGTTGTTTCGACAAACAGTACTTTGATCTTTGAGATATTATCAGTGGTGAGATTCTCATAGATCACGTCGAGGTATTGTTTGCCGTTTTCGGGGTCAGATTTATAAGCGTTGATAGCCACTTCTTTGGATTCGATCCAAGGCTCATTGTCCTGCTTACCGCAAGCCATAAGCACAGCGCTCAAACTCAACACGAGTGATAGTATTCTAAATAATTTCATAGTGTGTAGGGGAATATAATAATGGAAAATACGAATAAAAAAATGATCGTTAGTAAAAATCTTAATTTTTATGTCGTAACGTATTTTGGACGCAAATGTAACAGGCTCAAACTTTCAATGGGCTTGGAATATTGATGATCAAAAAAGTGGCGAGCTCAATGTGTAGTTTCTCGTAAATCTTTATAAAAAATGGTCTTAATTGCTCCTAAACGGAACGAGTAGTTAGTCGAGAAGGGTTTGTGATTGTCTATGTTTGATTTTTTCTCAGATCACGAATTTGCATCACCAATAAGACGTCGCATTGTTGCGGTTATTATTGCTTTGGTGTTTGCGGGCTTTATCGCTCGGTTCGTTCAATTACAAATACTCGAAGGTGCTGAGCTTCGGGGCGCGGCAAGTGCTCAGGGCATCAAGCGGATCGAGCGCATCCCGGTGCGGGGTGCTATCTATGACCGTTATGGCGCTATTATTGCTGCGAGCATCCCGGCGTATGCTGTTATTATCACTCCCCAAGACTTTAACCCCTATCGTAAGACGACATTGCCTCTTTTGGCAAAATTGTTGAATGTTGATACGAGCTATATTATTAATAAACTAAATCAGGCTGGGGTCTATAATCGTTTTCAGCCTGTGAAGGTTATGCATGATATCGATCAACGTTTGATCGCTGCTATTGAGGAGCATTATAGCGAACTACCGGGAGTTGACGTTTCGTTTGAATCGAAGCGACAATACATTTCGCCTATTCGTGCGTCCCATCTATTAGGCTATACCAAAGAGATCTCAGAAAAAAAGCTGGAGGCACTGG
>JBBRNY010000020.1:0-32951 GCA_038229915.1 Kapaibacterium sp. (SeqCode)
AATTGGGTCTAACTGGGATTCAACTTCTATTCTACCTTCAAGATCAAGGCCGAACTTCGTACGGATTGAATTAAAAAGGATCTCACGATAAGATGTTCGCTCTTTTTCCCAATCGATCTTGCCGATCTTCAGATTCGGAACAGGCGAAAGAATATAGAGCGCACTTTTTCCTTTAGGCGCAAGAGTTGGGTCTGTGATCGAAGGGTTACAAATATAGAAGGACGGATCTTTCGGTAATGTGCCTGAAGAGCTTATCTCATGAAGAAAATTCTTGTAGTCACCCGAGAACACTACTGAATGATGTGGAAGATCAACTGTTCCTTCTACCCCCAAATACATCATAAATGTTGAACAGCTGTATTTCATCGAAGAGAGTTTCTCATCGGTATATTTTTTCCTGTCAGACACAGCTACACTCTTAGATAAAAAATCAGATATATCGGCATTGACAACGAAATGATCAGCATATACTATCTCATCACCGGCAACAATAGAAGTGACTCGCCCATTAACAATGTTTACATGCTCAACCGGCGACTCTGTTTTGATCTGCACTCCGAGTGATCGGCACAAACTTGCAAGCGCATCTGTAATAGCATTCAAGCCTCCTTCAGGATGCCAGATTCCATATTTTTGTTCAATAAAATTGAGTATCGAAAAAAGCGAAGGACATTCATACGGTGACATACCAAGATACTTTGCCTGAAAGCCAAAAGACAGTTGTACTCTCTCATCTTTGAAAAACGAACTAAGTTCACCAGCAAGTGAACGGTCCGGCCGCAGGTATGGGGCTGCTTTGAGCAAGTCCATAGAGATAAGATCTCGCGCTTTCAAATACGGAGTACTAAGGATAGGAAGCACTGACGAAAGCTTCTTATCCATATACGTATAATATTTCGGATACATTACTGCATCTGACGGAGACATTTTTTCCAAAGCATTTTTCATTGTGGAATAATCATCCGTCGGCTCAAACGTTGTCCCATCAGGAAAGAACAGCTTATACATCGGGTCAATTCGAGTCAGTTTCAGATGATCGCTCATCTTTGCTCCTGCTCGCTCAAAGACACCTTCTAACACTTCAGGCATCAGAAGAAACGTCGGTCCGATATCGAATGAATATTCACCGAGCTGCAGTTTCCCATTGCGCCCTCCGATACTTTTTCGTGCTTCGAATATGGAAACATCAAGCCCTTTTGCTGCTAAGAGTGCCGCCGCAGCTAACCCTCCGGGACCTGCACCGACAATAGCCACTCGAGATCTACCGTGCGTGTTATTCATTTTTAGTGTATCCAATGTTTTGATCTACCGATTTTATTTCCAAGTGAAATGAACACTCACTTCAGACTTTCGCGAACTTTGCTTATGGCTTCCTCGGGTGATCGGACTATCCAATTTTGTAGTTCACTCCGATCGGGTAGTTTAACGACGATGGCTACTGAACCGGGCACATACCCACATACTTTTGCCAAACGTGAATCCCAATCAAGGATAACTCCGACAGGTGATTCTTTCTTAAAACCTCTTCGAAATAGCCATTTGAAAATTCCTGGTACATCGGGCAAAGCAGCAACCGGGATGATCTTGATATTCTCTGTCGGTGGCGATTCGTGGAGGTGCTCCTCCGGGGCAATATAGTCACCATTGAATATGCTGTGCAGTGCGGCACCGATCCCTTTTCCTTTTTCGGCAGATTCTCTATCGGCAATAACCAGCACGAAAGGCTTAGAGTCAAAGGCCGACCATCTGACTTCTTCCCCAAATTGATCTTCAGCCGGAGTCTCTCGAAGTACTCCGAGAATTGCTGACCAACTAAGCATCAGTAGCGTTAATATTTCCATTCTAGTTCAAAGTTCATAATCACAGTAATAGTGCCATACTCTTGTGAAGAGAGGATATGATTCCTTGAATTATGGATGAATCCTTTACCACTATTATTACGTAATAATAACTACAAAGAAGACTACTTTTGGGTTTTAAATGAAATATTATTCAGCAGCTATTTTACTATTATTCTTAGGAGGATGTGGCTTCGTGGCAATAGAACAACCCAAATACTCAATTATTGAAGATGACGGACAAGTTCAAGTCCGTCAGTATGAACAAACGTTGATCGCAAAGACCATTGTCGATAAACCCGACCTTGAAA
This sequence comes from Kapaibacterium sp. (SeqCode), assembly GCA_038229915.1. Classification (GTDB taxonomy): domain Bacteria; phylum Bacteroidota; class Ignavibacteria; order Palsa-1295; family Palsa-1295; genus JAFDZW01. Next base: position 2,150 of record JBBRNY010000020.1, read on the forward strand.
GTGCTTCAAATGAAGGATTCCGAAGAATAGCAGCATTCATCTTTGGAGCAAACACTACCCAGCAAAAAATTGCTATGACAGCTCCGGTTACTTCGTCGGTAGAGCGGTCTGAGAAGATCGCAATGACTGCACCCGTGAGCACACAAGGTTCATCCGGGAATTATGTTATCGCATTTACAATGCCTTCGGCATATACCCACGAAACTCTTCCTATTCCTAATGACTCAAGCGTGATCATCGAAGAGGTCGTTGGTAAAAAAATGGCTGTGTTGAAATACTCCGGAACATGGAGCCAGCAACGAATGGATGATAAAATATCAGAGCTCATTTCCTGGATCGATCAAAAAAAATATTCCCCAGTAGGGCAGCCGATCTTTGCCCGCTATGATCCTCCATTTATGCCATGGTTCCTGAGAAGGAATGAAGTGCAGATCGAAATTGAGTGATCATCTCCAGCAACCTATGAGATATGACACCATAATTATCGGAGCCGGTATGGGCGGGTTGATGTCCGGCGCTCTTTTGAAAAAACGTAAACCGAACGAATCGTTACTCGTTCTCGAAAGCCATACTGTTACAGGAGGTTGCGCCTCTTATTATGATCGCTTTATAAAACTTCCTGATAGTAAAGAAAAATCACGGATCCGACTTGATGTCGGGGCTACAACTGTCAGTGGCTTGGAGCCGGGTCAGCCATTACGTTTGATCCTCGATGAACTTCAGCTTTCTCTGCCTCTTCATCATGCCGATCCTGGCGTTCGAGTTGTCTTAGCTGATGGTACTGAAATAATCAGGTATGCTGATCGCGAAGCATGGGTGAAGCAGTGTGCAGAAATATTTGGTACGAATACGATCAGATTTTGGAATGATATCCACAGCTATTCCAAAAAAGCTTGGACCATACTCGGAAGTTTACTTCGTGTCCCTCCATCATCAATTACTGATATTCTCCATCTTGTACAACCTTCGCTTCTTAGGTCTCTCGAATTGGCACCATCCCTTTTCCGCCCGTTCACATCATTGTTGAAAAAGCACAACTTAGAAAACGACCAGCGGTTCAATGCATTTATCGATCAGCAACTGTTGATCTCTGTTCAAAATACCGCACGTGACACACCTCTTCTGCTCGGTGCATTAGCACTTGACTACCCAAGCGAAACATATTATGTCGATGGTGGACTCTATACAGTTGCCCAAGGACTTGAAAATGCTATCCGAGATTCCGAAGGTGAAGTGCGTTTTAAGCAAAGAGTCGTGTCAATAAAAAAAGAACGTGGTGGTTTCGAGATCATCACTGCGAAAGACGAAGTGTTTCATACGAAACGTTTGATCTCAAATCTAACGATCTGGGACACTCCGAAGCTTGTCTCGTCACCGCCTCGAAATTTTCTCGGGTGGGCAAAGCGCCATCAGAAGATACCCGGACAAAAACCGTGGGGAGCTATTGATCTCTATGGATGCATCCGTGATACGATCGATGATCGGGGATCGCTTTATCATCAGTTGCATGGACAGATGGATAGTGGCTCGAACTACTCTGCTTTTCTATCAATCTCCAGAAGAGGAGATGAGATTAAAGCTCCTTCGGGCTGGCGAACGTTTAGTTGCTCGACGCATGAGGAAAATCCCGAGCGATGGTTTGCTATGACAAAAGAAGAGGAAGTTATTGAGCGAGAAAAAGCGAAGGACAGGGTTGAACAGCTTCTTCATTCGTATCTGCCTGGATATACAGAATCAGAAAAACCGTTCATCGAAGTATCAACTCCATACCATTTCAATTTTTATACCGGGAGAACTTTCGGAAGAGTCGGGGGCATTCCACATTCATTAAAGAGACCACTATTATTTTGGCCGAATGCACAAACACCGATCAAAGATCTCTTTATGGTTGGTGATACTATCTTTCCGGGTCAGGGCACTCCTGCTATTGCCCACGGAGTAAGATGTTTGCTCGACCGTATTGGCTGAAGTTCATTCCATCGAGAAGGCTGAGACAATTTTTCGGATCGGAGAGGCGCACACACACGAAATCAAAAATGATCTCGTCCGAACAAACCTGCACCCGCCGGTATGATTTGGGGAAAGGGGTAGCGAGGAATTTTAGCGGTTACTATACGGATAGAGCCATTGTGCTCTATCCGTATTTGCCGATATATAGTGTGATGCTACTGACCTTGTCCTAATGAGTAACGAGCTTCGCCGTCAAACTCGTAGAGATGTTCTGTCTTGACAAAGTCCAGTCCGCTTGAGGAAATGTTCTGGATGAGATTGACAATGTCCTGGCTTAGCAGTTCGTCTGGTCCTTGGAATCGGCACCTCCAGTGGTCTGTACAGAATGTCTCCGGAAATCCGTCAGGCCACACTTTTACACCACGATTGGTTATCAATTTCAATTGCAATTTTGTTGTATCAGCTTTGCGGGAAAGCTCATCTGCGAGCGTTGTTGCAGAATCCCCGCGCCAGTCGAGAAACACATCCACGCCTTTAAGTACTTTCTTTGATGGCTCTCTTCTTTTGTAAACGAACTTTGGAATTGCACCCGTGTGATAGACAGCCGCGCGAAGTACTGTCGGCTCTTGTCCAAGTCTTTCAATAACAGCATCGGTGAAGGCCCGTGTGCCGACGAGTGTCTTGCTTTGATCCGAAAAAATATCCGCTGTGTGTATCCCCTCTTCGATCGTTCTCAGCCAGGCATTGTGGATTTTCGTTGCGACTTCTTCTTGACCGATATTCGCCAACATCTTCACCGCACTCAGCAACAAGCCTGACGGATTAGCAATGTCCTTCCCTGCAATATCAGGTGCAGACCCATGCACCGCCTCGAACATAGCTCCGTGGTCACCGATGTTAGCCGAACCCGCCAAGCCCACCGAGCCTGAAACCTCTGCCGCTACATCCGAGAGTATGTCACCATAGAGATTCGGCAACACGAGGACGTCAAACCTTTCTGGAGTCGTAGCCATACGAGCCATCCCAATATCGACGATCATGTGCTCAGACTCAATATCGGGGAATTGTGCAGCCACCTCACGAAAGACCTTGTGGAACAACCCATCGGTGAGTTTCATGATATTATCTTTTGTTATGCAGGTTACCTTCTTTCTCTTACGCGCCCGTGCATACTCAAACGCATAATGTATGATGCGTTCGCATCCTGGGCGTGTGATAAGCTTCAGACATTGAACCACCTCATCAGTCTGCTGATGTTCAATGCCCGCATAAAGATCCTCTTCATTCTCGCGGATGACGACCACATCCATTGTAGGAAAGTGAGTTCGAACAAATGGACTATACGAGAAGCATGGGCGAACATTTGCGTAGAGCCCGAGTGTCTTCCGAATTGTCACATTAAGACTCTTCAGTCCGCTACCTTGCGGAGTGGTGATCGGTGCTTTCAGGAACACTCGAGTGCGTCGAAGGCTTTCCCACGCCGATGCATCGATCCCCGAGGTATTGCCACTGTTGTAAACCCGCTCTCCGATTTCTATGGTCTCCGGAATGATGTTTGCTCCTGCGGCATTCAGGATCCGGAGTGTTGCTTCCATGATTTCCGGTCCAATACCATCGCCGTATGCTACTGTTATAGGTGTCGGTTGCTCCATGAGTCTATTGTGTCAGTGATATGAATGTTTCCTGTGAGACCTTCTTGCAGAGCGTACTGTTTCATTTCCTTATCGGTGTTGTCAGTCGCGTCTCAATGAAGGGTTGCTATTTTTTTGACACACATACGACACGTAATTCACGACAAAAGTTTCGTATATTAAATATTGTTATGTCACTTTCGACAAAGAGAAAGAATCTTGGCGAGGTCAAGCTTGGTGTTCGGAACGTTGCGGACAGCCGGTCCGACAACACGAAAAAGCCGTCGCGAAGACCCGCCCAAGTACGATCTGAGAATGTTTGGACATTCCTCACCAATCATTCCCATGTCTTGATATGTCTGGCCGAAGATCCTGACCTGCGCCTGCGAGATGTCGCATCGTTGGTTGGTATAACCGAGAGAGCCGTACAACGTATCGTTGCAGACCTCGAAGAGGTCGGAGTGCTCGCACGATCAAAAGATGGCAGGCGTAATCAATATACCGTCGATCGAACAAAACCACTTCGCCACCCGATCGAAGCGCATAAGCGCATAGGTGATCTGCTCAAGCTTGTCGAGGGTAAGAAAAACTCTCGTTAGGATTGAGAACGAGAACAATTGCAGCAAGGATATTCACCTGTTCAGAAATCAACGTAAAGAATAAATAATTTAGCATCTGATCAATGAAAATACTTCTGACCGGCGCCACAGGGTATATCGGCAAGCGGCTTCTTCCGCTGCTTATTGCGCAAGATCACGAAATTATCTGTTGCGTCAGAGATGTAAGGCGAATTCCGACAGAAGGAATGTACCGGCACCCATCTGTCTCTTTCCTTGAAGTTGATTTTCTAAATGAGATCGTCCCATCGTCATCAATAAACAATATCGACGCAGCCTACTATCTCATACACTCGATGAGTTCGAAAACTGGAGATTTTGAGCAGCTTGAGGAGATCAGCGTTAATAATTTTCTCGCACTCATTAAACCTACTTCAGTAAAGCAGATCATTTACCTTGGCGGGATAACAAACGAAGAGAAACTTTCCAAACATCTTGCTTCACGAAAAAACGTTGAAGAAATACTGAGCCATAGTGGCATCACCTTAACAGTTATTAAAGCAGGAATTATCGTTGGCTCCGGAAGCGCGTCGTTTGAAATAATCCGCGATCTGGTCGAAAAACTTCCGATCATGATCACTCCGAAATGGCTGAACACCAAAAACCAGCCTATCGCGATCAGGAATGTGCTCGAATATCTTTGCGGGGTGTTGCTAAAGCCAGAAACCTTCAACAAGTCCTATGATATAGGCGGTCCGGAGATACTGACATACAAGCAGATGTTGCTTCAATTTGCTGAGGTTCGGGGTTTGAAGAGATTCATCTTCACAGTTCCGGTTATGACTCCGAGGATATCTTCTTATTGGCTCTACTTTGTAACTTCGACATCGTATAAGTTAGCGATCAATCTGGTTAATAGTATGAAAGTCGAAGTGATCGCCAAAGACAACGAACTCGAGAAGATGCTCGGCATAAAACCAATGTTTTACAAAGAAGCCGTAAAGCTCGCATTTCAAAAGATCGAAGAGCACAATGTTATTTCGAGCTGGAAGGACTCACTTGTCTCAAGTGGTGCTCGCGCTTCTTTGTTAGAGAGCATCAGTGTTCCTACTGATGGATGTTTTATTGATCGCAGAGAAAAAGAGATCAAGACAAGTACCGATCAGGTTCTCGACAACATTTGGCGCATAGGTGGCGAGCGCGGCTGGTATTATGGAAACTGGCTATGGGGAATACGCGGATTCATGGATAAGTTGGCAGGTGGCGTTGGGCTGCGCCGAGGCAGAACAAACACCGAGACGATCTATGCAGGTGATACTCTCGATTTCTGGAGAGTCCTTGTCGCGGATAAACCGAACAAACGACTGCTTCTATATGCAGAAATGAAATTACCGGGCGAGGCTTGGCTTGAATTGAAGATCATCACAAAAGATCAAAGATCATTCTTACAACAAACCGCAACATTCCGCCCAAAAGGTTTGATGGGCAGATTATACTGGTATTCGGTTCTGATATTTCATTTTTTTGTGTTCGACGGTATGGCGAGGAATATTGTCGCGTACGCCGAAAAAAAAATAGACAACCAGAGAAACCGATAAAAAAGGATATACTGTAGTTTGAAAGCATCATCCCACTTTGTAGTACGGGACTGCCGCTACTACTCGTACTTTCTAATCTTCAGTATGATCTATTTCCAGGAAATAGATAAGTAGGTGGTTATTCTTCCATATTCGTAGTTCGAGCTTTGGCTCGGATCCTTTACCCAATAGGGAGAATCATTATTGAGATCAATCGGCGTTGTATTACTACTGGGTATGGCTGCAATAGCGGTAGCACTTTTGACTTCGAACATCCCGGCACTCATACAAGCGATATTTTTTCCATCAGGCGACCAGCATGGGTGCGTTTCTTCTTTACTACCAGTTGTGACCTGCCGAAGTCCAGAGCCATCGGCATTAATGACCCAGATATGCGCACTCATTGCGAAAGCAATCTTTTTCCCGTCAGGGCTTGCGGCAGGATGCTTTGGGTTTATCAACCCTGATCCGATCAGAGTTAAGTTCGACATGTCCGCAGAGAGAAGGTAGAGACCACCACCATAAAATGATATTTCTCCGGCAGCCTCATCAAGAGTTGCTGATAATACCAACGAGCCGTCAGGCATCCACGAGCCGTTGAATAAGCTGTCAATCTCGCCCAATAGCGTTCCGTTGCTGCTCATCAGAATCGTTGCATGTCTATCGGCAAGCTCGGGTGGAACTGCGCCGCCGCGATACCAGTAGCTGAAACAGATAGTACTCCCGTCTTTCGACATTTTCGGACTCTTCAAGGCGTAATTGTTATGAATGGTTGACTCTAAGAGCACTCGCTTATTAATGCCGGTGGGTGCAAGCAGTGCGATTTTCCAATAATCATTTGGTATAAAATTGTCCGGTATTTCACAGAGTACCTCTCCGCTGGGCGTCCATGACGGACATAGTCCGTTCTTGAATGCAATTGTCTCTCTCTGAGTGGAGAAACTATACAATCCGATCTCCGGCTCAGACGAATTTATATCATACACAAGCGTTCCGCTCATCGTTGAACCGCCCGGTGTATCGGTTGCAGTTGAGCTTTTGCAGGAAGTGAGTGTAAAGATTGCTGTGCAGAAAAGCACAAAAAGCGATTTATTGAGATATGACATTTTGTGTGGCGAATGAGTATATGCTTCCAAGAGAACATGATGGGCATAAGTTCCTCCACAACGAAATCACTGCCGATACTTCACCTCTTTTTCATAGAAAGACTCAGAACAGTCCGAGCGGAGCAGCAAGCGATTTACTTTGTTGGGATCATTGCTGTAGATCAATCAACAAATGAATTTATGTTATCCAGTCTCCAAACAGAGGTTTGTGACTCAACATCTAAAATTGACCAAGAATGAAAATGGGCTGGTTCGCATACTGTATAGAATCTTCTTGGAGTATCAATTGGGCTTCCAAACAGTATTGCTTGTAATTGATCAATTGTCCCACCATGAGTAACTATAAGATATGCCGCATCTTGTTGCAGCTTACTTTCAAAATCAGCGAGCCATTGTTCTACACGAGACCTATGCTGTTGGACAGTTTCTCCGCCCAGATAAGATTGAAGAGGGTTAAGGTGACTTAATACCTGATACTCTTTTGCTTTAGCTATCGTCAGATCATTGGGGAATCGAAAGTCTCTTTCTCTCAATCTATCATCAAGAATAACACTGTTACCGGTAATGTTCGCAATTTGGAGAGACGTTTCACTCGCTCTTAAAATGGGGCTTGAATAGATGATATGTTCAGGATAATGTTTCGAAAAATAACTCCCTAACTGTAGCGCTTGGTTTACTCCTATTTCGGTAAGATTATTTTCATTATCACCAAGAACGCAGTCGTGATCCTCTAAATCAATTGACTTACAATGCCCATGTCTAATAAAAAATACTGTACTCATAAACTATAGAATACTATAATACCCCCCTACCTCTTCGGCAGCACTTCGAGCATAATATTCCCCATTTCGTCGGTTGATTGGAGTCCGTAATTCACGTCTTGGGGGGGGGTATGGGGGTTGCGCGGATTGTTGGTGGTATTGTCATAGACAAATTCGGCGAGTATTCGAATGCCTCCCGGCAAGACTACCGGTTTTACGAAACGATATTGCTCTTGCCAATTAAAATCCCAATCTGGTATCCATAATAATATTTTTTGCGATTGATCCGGCATTATGACCGTGATCTTCACTGATTTACAAATAAAATGCGCATGCGCCGAAATACCAAACAGCGTCAATGAGCTGTCGATCGTTTTGTCGATCGTAAACGTGTCGATCGTGTTCGCCGGGATGTGGAGATAGTCATTGGTAAAGACCAACTGCTGGGGCTCAAGATATTTGTGTTTATCGGGCGCAAAGTAGAGGCCTACCGATGTTTGTTCATACTCTCGTTTGCCGGTCGGATGGAAATGCGTTTCGAGAATAAGGTCAGATCGTTTCGGAACATTGATCGCGTAGCCTTCCGGAAATGGCTTGATCGACCCGCCCGGTGCCCAACCACCAATGCGTTTGCCTGGGAATCTGAATTCCGGCATTTCTGCCTCCGGTCGTTTGCGAAGCTCGCGAGCAATTGCAGCAGGATCCAAATACAGAATAGTATGATGAACGACCGATCGCGATGTCGGGATAATATCCATCGACTTGATATACTTGCCCTCAGGGAGATTGATCGGGATCACAAATTGCCGATAGAGGTCGGGTCCATCAGGTGGAACTTCAACCATTTCCGGCATCATTACCACCGTATCCGGCGTGCCCATAGCCCAAGAATCATTAAATTTTGGAGGCGGTGGTATCTTCAGACCCGGCTCCATACCACTTTTGATCCAATTTGTAATCACAGCAGAATGCTTATCAGAAAGGCGTCGGTCTCCGGCAAACGGATATGAACTTGCCCCTGCTTTCCAGGGCGGCATCTGATGTGTATTGAGCACCAACAAAATTTCAGCGGAGTGCTTACGAACTTCTTCAAAACTCATTAGTGAAAACGGACCCACTTGCCCTGGACGATGGCAAGAAGAACATTTCGAATAAATGATCGGGGCAACATCTTTCGCAAACGTCAGTTTCGTGTCTTTCGCAAAAGATACCGAAGCAAACGAAATAATAACCGCGAGCAATATGAAATTTTTTATTCTCATAATGGCGGTATTGCACACCCGACAGCACGTACTTCTCTGAACTCCATTTTTTTGCCGGAAAATATTTCCGTGATCACGTTTCGCAGATCGTTGGTCGTCGGGGCAGGTCGGTCTTTGCCGAGTTCGATATATCGGTCGTCAATGCGTCCTTGATAGATACACGTACCGTCGTTGGTCAAGACAAAAGCTTCCGGTGTGAACGAAGCATCTAATAATTTCACGAGTTGGTGCTGGGGGTCGAGCAGCATTTGCGACGGGAAGTTATAATCCTTCAAAAATTTCGCGGCGCATGCCGTATCACAATCAGGATCAGAAATGATGCCGTAGAACTGAATATCGCTCGGCGTAAATTCTGTCGAAAGCCGTGTGAGCGTCGGCATAAATCTATTCGAGATCGGACACTCGGTTGAAAGGAAAATAAATACCGTTGCGCGGTGCTTGCCAACTGATGACAATTGCACTGCCTTGCCATCACTCGATGGTAGCCAGAGTTTATTCAAATGTGCAAGCACATTTTCCGGCTTGCGCCGTTTCGCCGGCGAACCGTGGGTGTCGGCTACAACAAGCCCCACCAATAGCAATATGATATAAAATATTCTGATCTTCATTCCTCTTTATTTAACAATAATCCATCCGATTTGATTAACATAATCACGCTATCGGTAGTTTAAGAGATTGGCTTTTATGGGCATACTACAAACAGAGATACACGACACGACAATGATGCACCGAGCTATCGAGCTTGCGGTGCTTGGTCGGGGCAATGTCAGCCCCAACCCATTGGTGGGGTGTGTCATAACCAATAACGATCAGATCATCGGCGAAGGCTATCACCAGAAATATGGTGAAGCTCATGCGGAAGCGAATGCCATTGATGATTGTCTCAAGAAAGGTTTTACACCAGAAGGAGCGACTGTTTATGTCACGCTCGAACCTTGCGCTCATTTCGGAAAAAGATCGCCCTGTGCCGATCTGCTTATCGAGCATAAGATCGCACGATGTGTGATCGCTGTCACTGACCCATACAAAGAAGTTAACGGCAAAGGCATTGCAAAACTTCGCGATGCCAGTATCGAAGTAACACTCGGAGTGCTCGAAGACGAAGCCCGCGAAATGAATAAGTTCTTTCTTACGAGCATCGAAACCGGCTTGCCTTACGTGGCGATGAAGATCGCGACGAGCCTCGATGGCAAGGTTGCGCTCAAATCTGGTGTATCGAAATATATAACCAGTGAAGCTTCTCGCCGCGAAGTACACCAATTGCGTGCAAGCTGCGACTCCGTGCTCGTCGCAAGCGCAACCGTGCTTGCCGATGACCCCGAGCTTACCGTGCGTCTGTGCGACGGGCGCTCGCCGAAACGGATCATCCTCGATGCATCACTTCGTGTGCCCGAGTCAGCAAAAGTCTATTCCGACGATCACCGCGCCTCGACGATCATTATCAGCAACGAACGGGCGATCAAAGACAAACGACAAAAAGTGCAGGAGCTTGAGTCGCGCGGTATCACGATCATCGGTTTCAAATCCTCGACCGAACAGCTTGATCTGCAGTCGGTCTTTCGCGAGCTTTGCACTCGCGGAGTCAGCAGTGTTTTAGTAGAGCCAGGACCCACACTCGCAACAACGATCTACCAGAACGGACTTTTCAATGAGATTTTGCTGTTTGTTGCTCCGACCATCCTTGGCGACGATGCTCGTTCTGCCTTTGGCGAATTACATATTCGCTCGCTCTCATCAGCCGGGCAACTTCGCTTAGCCGAATGCAGACGTGTTGAAGGTTCGGATGATATTTTTCTCAGCTATCGAAAATAAAAAAATCTTATGCTAACATCAATGACCGGTTTCGGTCGTGGCGAACACACCGGCGAATTTGGGATCAGCGTTACCGCAGAAATTCGCAGTGTTAATTCTCGTTTTTTAGAAACGTCGGTTCGCCTGCCCCGTACAATGAGTGAGCGCGAATTCGAAGTTCGCGAGATCATTCGTAAAGGTCTTGGCAGAGGCAAGATAAACTTGAATGTCACGATCACCAGTGGCGATGATGCGGCGAGTGTTGCATTGACAGTCAATGATGTTGCCGCACGAGGATATTTTCTTTTGCTTGACAAACTTCGAACTGTTGCTGGTATCACTGCCGAGATCACACTCCGTGACTTGACATCATTTACCGATGTCTTTGTCAGCGACGGTGCCGGCACCGACCGTGCCGCCGAAGAATGGAATGTCGTGCAAGAAGCTATCCGCAAAGCGATAGACGCGCTCAATGGAATGCGCCAACAAGAAGGCGCTGAACTTGAAAAAGATTTTCGTAATCGTATTACTAATCTTGAGTCGATCGTCAATGCCGTCGAAGTTCAATCGAAAGATGCCGCAAAAGACGAATACACAGCGCTGAAACAGCGCGTTGCCGAGCTGATCGGCGACTCGGCAGTGCTCAATTCGGAGCGGCTTGAACTCGAGATCGCTCTGTTGGCAGAAAAACTTGATATTACCGAGGAGATCGTTCGTTTTCGCTCACATATCAAATTCTTCCTCGAAGCGCTTGAATCAAAAGAACCTTCAGGGAGAAAACTAAATTTCTTGTTACAAGAAATGAATCGCGAGATCAACACGATGGGCTCGAAATCGACCAATGCCGCGATTGCCCACGTCGTAGTCGGCGCAAAAGAAGAAATGGAAAAGATCAGAGAGCAAGTACAAAATATTGAGTAATGATGCGACACCGTTTCATATCAGCCGTTTTTAGTATTGTAGTGTTATGCCTAGTTCATAGCGCTCTGTTGTGTCAGCCAAAAACAAAAGAGCGGGCACAGAACCTAAAGCAAATTGATGCAGACTCAAGAACTGAGATCTTTCCGGGCAGCCAAAATGCAAGCACTGAAATACTTGATAGCATTCAGCAGAGACACATTGCTTCGCTCTCTATTGGCGAACGTGTAGCTGCTATCGGGAAATTATTTCTTGGAAAGCCATATCTCGACAAAACTCTCGACATTATCACTGACAAAGAAGTATTAATTTGTAATCTAAGTGGTTTTGATTGTGTCACTTTTTTTGAGAATAGTTGGGATCTTGCGAGAACCGCTCGTTACCACGAAGACAATTTCTTTACGTTCTTTCTGTTGCAACTCGAAAACACTCGTTACCGCAATGGCAAGCTTAATGGTTTCGCTTCGAGATTACACTACACCAGTGATTATTTTTTCGACAATGCCCGACGCGGAAACCTCCGGAATGTCACAAAGTTGATCGGCAAGAAATACGCGACGCTTGAAACGAAGAAGATCAATTTTATGTCGGCGCATCCGAATTTGTATCCACAACTTCGCGATGACATTGCTATGCAAGCATCGATAAAGATCGTGGAAGATTCGATCAATGCACGTTGCGGATACTATATGATCAAGAAAGAAAATGTCAAGAAGATCGAATCAGGTATTAAAACCGGCGATCTGATCGGCATTACGACAACCGTCAACGGGATAGATTGCTCACACACCGGCATTGCAATCAAACTAAAAGACGGCAGAATCCATTTTATGCATGCAAGCTCAGCGATGAAGAAAGTAATTATTTCAGAAACACCTCTTGCCGAGTATCTTGCTAACAATGCGAAGCAGACCGGCATTATGATCTATCGCCCATTAGAAGTTACGAACAAATGATCACCAGAGAATCAGTAGAACATATTGCGAAGTTAGCTCGTCTCGAATTCACCGATACCGACTACGATAAACTTACCGGCGAGATGAATACGGTGATCGGCTATATCGATCAGTTAAGCGAGCTTGATGTCACAGGGGTTGCACCGCTCGAAAATATTAATGAATCGGTCGAGACCAATACGTTGCGCCCTGACATTGCAAAAGAATCACTCACAAGCGAGCAAGCGCTTAGCAACGCCCCAAAATCAGGGGATGGCTTTTTTCTCGTACCGAAAGTGATCGAACAGCAGAAAGTGGCGGCTGTTATTACCGACGACGAAGAAGATTACGACCAGTAGATCCGATCTTCATCGGAGCAAAACAAATTTTTATTTCTTCCCAAACTCACTGACCAATTCTCTCGCCACAGCGTACGCCGACGTTTTTTTATCACTGACCGCATTTAGTTTTTCCTCAAGACCGGCGGTTCGTTCTTTCGACCAGAAATTTACTCGCAAGAGATCTTCCACCAATTCTACGATACGTTCGCGGTCGCGCTTGCGTCGTTTTGCGACGAGGGTATTTGTCGCGATGAGATGCGCTTTGTGTCGCTCCATCTCGCCGATCACTTCGTCAATACCTTTCCCTTTTGCGGCAACGGTTTGTATCACATCCGGTATCCACTCATTCTCGGCATGAGTAATACGAAAGGTGAGGATTGTTTTAATAGCACTGACAGCTTGGTCGGCACCTTCGCGGTCACTTTTGTTGAGCACAAAAAAATCGGCGATCTCCATTAAACCTGATTTCATCGCTTGCACAGCATCACCCGATTCGGGGACGAGTACTACGATCGTCGTATCGGCGGCTTTGGCAATATCAAGTTCGGACTGCCCAACACCCACCGTTTCGAAGATCACAATATCAAACCCTGCGGCATCTAAAATATCTGCCGCGTCTTTTGCTTTTGACGAGAGTCCACCCAACGAACCCCGAGTAGCCATCGAGCGAACAAACACCCCAGCATTCATCGACACCTCTTGCATACGAATACGATCACCAAGCAATGCACCGCCAGTGAAGGGGCTGGTCGGATCAATAGCAACGATACCAACTTTTTTTCCGAGTTTCAAAAATGCTTTTGTTAGTTCGGAGGTGAGTGTCGATTTTCCTGCGCCCGGAGGTCCGGTGATACCGATACGATAGGCATTCCCAAGTTTCGGCGCCAGCTCGTGCAAGAGTGCTGCCGCTTCGGGCATATCGTTTTCGACAACGCTGATCGCTTGTGCAACCGCACGTCGTTCCCCTGCTATTACTCGTGATGCCAGTGAAGAAGTGTCCAAAGCTCTGAAACGAAAAAGTGTGAAGTGTTCTCTATGACAAAAGTCTCTATTACAAATTTACGACGATGAAGTGATGCAGCTCCCTCAGAGTTGTTTCTCGTAGATTCGGTAGGTCTTGTATTTCTTGCCATTCATCATCTCGCAAGCTCGGTTCATCGCATCATTATCTTCGAGTATCCACGATGCTTCGCCGTATTTGTAACCGGCGCGCTCGGCGCGGTCTATCGTTTCACGGTACATCATTCCATCAATACCGCGCCCGCGAAATTCTTTTTTCAAACCGAGAATAACAATACGAACAGTATCGATCGCTTTCTTTTTGGTAAAGAGATTCCAAAGGCCGATAGGCAAGTTCATAATGCCTTTCGGTATTTTTGCACCAGCACGAAAGGCTTGATTGACATCGGGAAGCGAAAGCGCGAAGCCGATGGTTTCGCCGTTGTGCTCGGCAAATAAAATAAGCTCGGGGTCATAGATCGGCTTGAGATCAGCGGCAACAAAATCAAACTCTTCATCGCTCAGCGGCACGAACCCCCAGTTGGTTTCCCATGCTTCATTGTATAACTGCTTTATCCGCGAGACTTCCCTATTAAACTGTTTTTTATCAAATGATCTGATCGTGATCTGCGCACGCTGTTGTAGCGCCGTCGTGACTCGAACTAACTTCTCCGAGCGCGAATCTTTTGTATTGAGCAGCCAAGCATACATATCTTTTGCTTTGGCATATCCATTCGCCGTAATGAGATCAATATAATATTTGGGATTATACGTTGTCAGTAACACAGGCGGACGATCGAAACCATCAACAAGCAAACCATACTCATCATTTGCCGAAGGGTTAGCGGGGCCTTGTACACTGGTCATCCCTTTCGATCGCAAGAATGATTCGGCTTCGGTAAAGAGTGCTTTGGCGACGGCTTGATTATTTACCGATTCAAAAAAACCGAAGAAGCCTGTGTTGTCATGATGGGTGGCGTTGTGATTGCGATTAATGATCGCGGCGATGCGCCCAACGATCTTGCCATTATCTTCGGCAAGGAACCATGCAACTTCCGAATGTTTATAGAACGGATTTTTAATCTCGTCGATCAATTTCATCCGGTCCATCTCCAGCGCAGGCACCCAGTTGGGGTCAGCACCGTAGATGTCCCAAAGAAAGCGAACAAACCGTAGCTTGTCGGCTTTAGAATTGATGCGGCGAACGGTGAGCATCGAAATTATTTTGTCGTCGAGCCGTAAGCATTTTGCATTGCTTCGCTGGCATCGAGCGTTGCTTTTTGCGAGTCGGCACTCGCAGTGATCAATTTTTTATTACTTTTATTCACCGCATCCATCATTTCTTGATAATGATCGTAGTCATCTTTCGAATCGAATTGTATCTTATCACCAACAATTGATATTTTTGCTCCGGCAAGATATTTTAGTACTTCTGACACATTGATATATACTTTCGTCAGTGCTAATGTGTATTTATCAAAACTTTCCTGATCTTTGTGATAGGCTTCGAGAAATTCTTTCAAAAAATCTTCGCGTATTCGCGTTGGCATTTCCGAACGCATTGCCTTGACCGAATCATCAGTGATCTTCCGAAGTCTCGCGCTCAGTGCGCGATGGACCTCGAGATAGTCCAGAAAATCTTTTACTTTAGTGATGCTGTTCGGTATTTTTTCTGGTGTGAGCGACGGCGCATCAAGCGGTTTCGTCTGGTTGATGATCTGCAACTCTTGATTAAAGCGCTCGGCGCGAAGGTTGATCGCGCTCATCGTAGAGTCTATTAGTTTGGACGCGCGAGTGGTCATTGCTGCCATCGGATCTTTCTTTTGGGCAGATACCGAGGTGACAAAGAAAACACTAAGAAGGAGCAGAACAATTTGTACGCGTATTTTCATATAGAATAGTGATTAATTTCTCTATCAGGTAATCGTTAAAACGTCCAATGAAGTTTCGCCGTTGGCACGTAGCCCATCAGACCATTTGAAAGGGGTCTCCGCACGAGCTCGCCTTGCACATGAATAGCACTGTTATGATTTTTTGCAAGTAGCGCGGCATCGATCGCTGAGAGCACTCGGTTCAAGAGCATCCCCCACAAGAAATAATCCGCGGCATCATATTGATAATTCATATTTGCGCGCATATCAGCATGGCGCTGATATTCTTTCGATGCATTTGGGTCTTGACTCACAGCGTCGCGCCACCCCCAGGTAAACTGAATGTATTTCGAGATCAATTCGTAATATTGTTGCGAGCCGCGATCAGGAAGGCGGTGAGTAAAATTTTGGAATCCGAGAAAGTCGAGAGTATCTTCGGCTTCGTGAATTTCCGCAAAATTATTTGGGTCGCTAATTCGATAGTCTCTATTTGTTTTTGAAAGTAAACTATTAAGTGAATCGGAATATTTTTTTGGTGACCAAAGGCTGTCAGCCCATGCGTGAAATGCTATAAGCGAGTCATCGCCTCGGCTGAGATAACGCAAACGCCCGTACCACAAGCCACCTTCGACAGCAGTAAAAATAAGTCCGCGCCAAATGTCATCGCCAACATAATACTCGCCAAGCCCAGGCAGTATCAGTGATAGACCTGCGGCAAGGAGTCCGCTCTTTTTTGTGGAGACATCTATTTTTTTTGTTTCACCTTCAATGACGGGAGTCTGTGTTCTCTCGGCGGCGTCAATATTCGAGTTGTGCCAAAACTCATATTGCCGAAGCGTCTCGTTACTCGACGGAGTTTGCGAGGTCGTTGCTCGTTCGATGAATTGCGCGTATGCGCTCTGGTCAGCTATTAATAATAGTAGCATCAACAAACAACTCATCGCTACACCAAGCGTGATCGAAGACGGTCTGTGTCTCATGATATAGTAGTTATATCCTAACAGCTTATATGCTACTTTACCACTTAAGCCCCAAACTAAATCGGAGTGTGTTTGCAAGCGGATGATTTTCTTCGAATGTACTGATATAACTAAAATCGAACGTATAGACATCATAACGCAAGCCTGCACCAAACGTTAGATAACGACGACCACCCACGTTACTGCCTTCGGTGTAATATCCTGCTCGAAGAGCGAGCAATTGATCGTACCAATATTCAGCACCGGTCGAGAGCATTATTGAATGTCCTGTATTGGCATCCCACGAAGTGACAAATGCTTTCGGCAAGTTGTCAGACGAGCCGTTTGCTTCGCGATGCACCAAAAGCTTTGCAACATCGACCGCGAGCATGATCTCGTTATATTCATCTTTCAGAATTTTGTACGATGCACCAATTCTCAGGATCGTTGGCAACGGATCGGCTTGTGCAACATCGACATATTTTACTTTTGGTCCGATGTTCGCGATATTAATACCTACGGCAAGACGGTTGGCAAGTTCTTCGATATAGGTCGAATCAGGGCGCCACATCGTGCTGATATCAAAGCTGACCGAGCGACCGATACCGGTTTGTTTTTCGGCACCAACGGTGATAGGCGAAAGCGATGACTGGATATATCGGACGTTACCGCCGAAACCCCATTCATTCGACAGCTTCGTTGCATACGAAAGCGCAACCGAATACTCGAACGAGTGAAACTCACTGATCGGTTGTGGCGATGACTCGATCGTATAAATAAATTTACCGAGATTCAAGAACGTGATGTTCGCACCGATGGTACCGCCGAAATTTTCTTCGTCGTTCCACTTGAAGTTTGCGTACTCGTAATAGAGATCACTATTGAACTGAGGCAACCATTGCGAATGCGTCAGATAAACTTCTTTACCAGTTTGAAAAGCCAGCCCCGCCGGATTCCAATAAATAGCATTTGAGTTA
This sequence comes from Kapaibacterium sp. (SeqCode), assembly GCA_038229915.1. Taxonomy (GTDB): domain Bacteria; phylum Bacteroidota; class Ignavibacteria; order Palsa-1295; family Palsa-1295; genus JAFDZW01. The sequence goes on from JBBRNY010000020.1 coordinate 19,785, forward strand.
TCGGCAATTCCTGTCCCGGCATCGCCCATACCGCTCGAACGAGCATCAGGAGCGATCAACTGGAACGGCACAGCCGTTGTCGTGATCGATGTAGTCTGGGCTGTGGCACTACCGGCGAATACACCGAGTACCGTTACTGCCATCATTGTCAAATATTGAATACGTTTCATTCTAATAGATTCTCCTTAAAAACTTATGTTACTGTTGATGCAGTATGAGGAACGTACCGCCCGAACTCGTGCTCACCCCGCTCAGACGCTGAGTGGCGGTAAGTCGATAAATATACATCCCGTTGAGTAACGAACTGCCACCATCGTCATTGCCATCAAATGGCAACACGACAGAATTTGATGAAACACTTGATAATGAGATCGTGCGGACATGCTGTCCGATCGCACTATAAATATCAAGCGCAACATCAACTGGGCTTTCCGGTGCCGCGGGCTGCTCGAAAGTAAACGTCGCTGTTGTCGAGATCGGATGTGGAACGATCGTCACATTAAACAATTGATACGGATGGTCGCCCTGAGCGATAAACTCTACTTCGCCGAATGACGCATTACCTGCTGCATCGAATGCGCGCACACGAAGCGTATGTTTGCCGACAGGCAATACCGCTTGCGTCGTGCTCGTGCCTTGAGTAAAATCATTTGGAAGCGCGACGTAATGCTCAGCAAGATCGAATGCACCTGTCGTTGAATCATCGGTCCAACCGACAAACGAATGCCCGACACCTGAGCTTGAGGTATTGAGCCCGCTCAGATCACGAACATCTACGATAACCAACGAATTAATTGGTACGATATCACCTGACTTAAAACGTCGTGAACCGATATAGACCGTTAAGCCTGGACCGGTATGATCTTCGTTAATTCTTGTCGTATCGATGCCAAACACTTTCAGATTCTTTGCAACTCCGAGCGCCGAACGGAAATCATCAGAGTAGGCAAGCATACTGATCTTCGCTTGATTCGAATCAAACTTAATATCTTTTGAAACAACAAATTGCGTATTGAATCTTCCACTATTAACACTCGCGACGCCGCTATAGAGTATGGGTCCGTTGGTCTTCCAGACATCGGTGATCGGAGGTGCTTCGGTAAATGTGGTCGTTGTCGTTACGGTTGTTGGTGCATCGTAGAGTGTAATATTTGTAGAACCGTTAAACGTCTGATCTATATCATAGCCATCGCAATTATTCGATATATGTCCGGAAATATTCACGAGCGATAATGCCGCAAGCGTGATCGGAGCATTTGCCGATTTATCATACGCCACACCGTTAATACTGTCAATGCTTACATACTGACGTGGAATGATCACTCGCTGTGCAGGATCGCCCAAGATCATATATTTGCTCTTGTCATAATCATACCCGTGCGGACGGCTCACAACATAGCAAAGACCGATAGGTGCAGTGCCCTGTTTGATATCACAAGGAAGATTAAACAGTGCTTTGTAGAAATAATTTACTAATGGGTCGCCACCCTGCACCGACCGGCACGTCGCGAGCATTGCAATGGCACCACCATCGGGCTTTTTCAATAATTGTACACCACCCGAAGTTTTTGCTGCGTAATCATCGAAGGTCGAGAAATCACAGGTCGCCGTTGTCAAGAATGCTAAGCGATTTAAATTCGTCATCTTGTTGATGGTCGAAGGCACAGCGAGGATCGATTCATCAGCCCAGATAGCAGGGTTGCCATGACCGATGTAGGAGATGATAGCCGATCCGGAATTGAACGCATCAACGATGTCTTGTTCCATCTGAGGTTTTTTCCGACCGGAAGCAGTAAACACATTTGGGTACGACTGCCCATACATTTTCCGAACGATGAACCGATCAGCAACTCCTTCGAGTTCGCGCTCAGTGTCATAGATATGCACTAACCCATCAGGGCGTTTAAGATCTTCGTGATAGCGGTCATCAGCAATGTATGTTCCTTTTGCGCGCCAAGCACCTTGGTCGCTTGAGGTTTCGTACTTCACGACTTTCGATACAAATGCGGCGGCTTCGTCATTTGTCGCAACGGTAATTCTGCCGATCGCAATATCCATCCGCTCCGAATTCGGAGTAAGTTGCACATAAAATGCATCGTCAGAAACGTACTCAGGTTCTGAGCTTCTGAGCGAACCGACCGAATAACTATTCCACGTTTCATAAATTGGGATGCGAACAGGGATCTGTGTCGTCCGATTTTGGTAATCGCAATGGCCACCACCAAAGAAACAAATATACAACGGCACGATGCCCCCACTGCTGGCACTTCTGGTCATTGCCGCTTTCGAAAAATTTCTGATCGCCGTGAGATCATTCGCGCCATAACCAAACTCGCGATAAATATCTTCGACCGTTACAATAGCAACCGAAAGAGGCTCCGTTGCTTGCCCGCCCATTCTGCGTTGCTTTGCAAGAGCCGTTGCTTCTTCGAGGAATGCTTGTGGCGTAACGATGATCTCTTGTGCGCCTTGCGAACAAATGCCACTGCGGAGTGATGGTGATGCGATGCCCGCGACCGATGCCGACTTTAACTGTGAAGTTGTAAAAGCCATAAAACGGCGAACATTTTTTGCATCACCTTTTATTTTTACATCTATTGCATCAGACGAAGCGATGGCAATTCTGCGGACCGAAGTCGGGTCGGTCACATCCCAAATTTCGCCATTCGATGCAGACGTAAAATTATAACGATAAACCGACGCATCACCAAAGATCATAAACGGTACACTACCAGAAGAGAGATTTGTCTCGCGGCGATAGAACGTTTCGACCCAATTGAGCCAAAAACCCGGCGAGAGTTCGTTCGTGGTTGCCGTAAACGTCATCGTCGTCGGTACACCACGCGAAGGCGCAACTAAAAATTCTGAGTCCCATCTACGTATGGTATAATACGTAGCGTCCGAGTTTGCCTGGATCGTACTTTGGTCAAGCGTTGAGCCGAGCAACGAGCCATTGAGCGACGCATTGAACGTCCGTTGTTCGAACGCATGCGAATTATATGCAGGGCGTATCACTGTCGAGTCACCAGTATAACCTGGCATATCCGGCAAGGTGATCGTTGCATCACGCCCAACCGGTATCTGCTCGCCGACGAACTCGCGGCTAACATTCGGATTCTCGAATGCACGTTCGTTCTCGTGAAGCACAACGGTTTGTACTGTACTTTTTTGAACAGTCAAGATCGAATCAGCAACGACGTCGGGCTGAGTAGCAATTCGTTTTTGCGCAACAGCACCACCGACCTTGAGTAAAAAATGCCCTGAAGTCGAGAACGCATTCATCAAATGATACAAACGGTAGATCGGCGATGAGCCGCCCGCATTCGGATCGTAATGCCACTCGGCAGGACCTGCAGAAAAAAAGCGTACCTCGGAAAATGAGCCGTCGTCATTCGTCCGAACATCAATAGTACATTCTTTCAACTCGCCGCTAAGACTGTCAACATCCTCGGGCAACGCTTGTGCGCCATATCCATAGATCGCAAGAGTCGAGCCGTCGATGCTTGCACCACCGGCTTTTGAAAGATCATTTGCCGTAAGACGATAGACACCTTCTTCGTTGGTCGTGATCGAAAACCATTGTTCGGCACCTGCGCCGGCAACGGAGTTTTTATATGCGATCTGTGTCGAAGCAATACTGCGGCTGATCGCGGGCACTGCTGAGTGATAGAGCGACGAATTATTTCCGTTGAGACACATCGCCCCAAACAATTCTGCTTCTTGCGTCGATGTGATTGTCTTCGTTGATGAGTGCGGCGTCTTTGGGAGCTTGATACGAATTACCAGATCGGTCACGATGGTGATCGAGCTGTTATCGAGATCATAACTGATCGGGTGTATGGTTATATCGCTCAGATATGCTGTGCGATAGAGTTGAGGTGTTGCGAACGCTACGAGCTCGGACTTTGCATGAGCGCCATATTGTTCAGCATCTCTGATATATTGTGGTTCGATCACACCGCCGCGAGAAACAGGTTTGGCGACGGGTGCGAGCACTCCGGAAATTTGTTGTGTTTGCTTTGAGATGATCTCATAACTTGCCGAAGCATTTAAGCTCGGCACGAGTACGCTGAGTTGGATCAATTGCTCTGCCGGTGAACCCTGTCGGAGTTTACCCGAGGTTGCACCCGAAAAACTTACAGCAGTATAGGCTTCTGAGGTAACAGGATCGGTTACGGTTTGTGTGGTATAGTCAGGATGAACGTGCAGAACGATCTCGTCTTGCGTTGCAGAGACGATCTGATAAACAGGCTTTACCGTGAAGTCTTGCGCGAACGAGGAGGGGGCTGTTAGTAACAGCACGACGAACATCAGTGCGGCATTTTGGAATGCCACAGCGACGGAGCAAAAACGATGTTCAGAATTTCTACGCATAAGCAGACACGGACCGGATATGAAGATCGGCCATAGTCTATAAACGATTTAATATGCCAAGTGATACAGCAGGGACGGAATATTCCCCAATTATTTATCAGGGGATAGCCGACTTGCCGAAATCAATCAAAAACAGTAGAAATTCTCTATATTCGCTCCTTGAAAACCGTTAAAAATGAACAAAAAAGCCTTTTTTAGGCTTCATCACATAATAAAAGCCGTTTTTTGCGAAAGAAGTTCTCTTACAACGGCTATAAATATGACACCAAAATAGTCCAAAAGTATCAATAAATGCTTATATTTGTAGTGGGCTCTATCCTCTGTAATCGAGCAGATCATAGTCTCTAAACTGCCAACGTGGTGCTGACAGTGTGTTATGAGCATTTACAAAGAGAAAGATGTTTTATGAGGCTATTTCAATGTATCCTATTTGGGCTTATGGTTGCAAGCACTTCAGCATCAGCCCAGCTCTCAAATCCTTGCTTAAAGCTATTAAACGACCCTGATGACAGCACCTGGCAAAATCCTGATTCGATCTACGTAGATAGTTGTCCGGCTTCCAGCACCTACCTTCACCTATTTGCAAAGGAGACGTTTTCTGTTCAATTTTTCTATGGCTCAGTGTTGCCAGTCCCTGGAGCTTCGCCAGATACAATCATCGAAGTTGAGTGGACGCAAATTGATACAGCATACTCAGCTACTCGTGCAGGCTTTGATTCTTTGCAACAACGATTTGGGCATTTTATTCTTAAAAATACACAACCTAACATTGTGGACACTAACCATATTGGGAGTAAAATCTTCGCGTTGAGCTTTGACAGCATTGTTGATGTCAATGTAGTAAGCGACAGTTTGAAAACAATACCTCTTGTAGAATATGCAGGGTATAGTAATAGATCAGGAATTTTGTCAGGCATAACAAATATTAACAATAATGACAAGACACGACCTTCTATCATTTTCAATGCAACCACATCTGAGATAACCATCAATGATGAGAACCTCCTCGAAAACAATACTCTCGATATTTTTTCAACTACGGGTCAGCTCATTTACCACGGTCTGTTTACAAAACAGAGTCCTTCTCTGAAGGTAGCCAATCTACCGCAATCCTGTTATGTAGTCCAAATCAACGGAGCCACAGCCGGGAAGCTGTTGGTGACGCATTAATTAATGCTTGGTTTTATTATTTCATCGTTTCCCAATACCCATGAAAAACTCTATCGGCACCCTAATCGCTTTCTGTATTTTATGTTTATTCACCACAATGAACTTGTATGCTCAAGGGCCATGCTTAAAATTATTGCGGGATGCTGATTCAACATTCTCCAATCCTGACTCAATCATGGTTGACAGCTGTAGTTCTTCCCCAACCTATCTTCACAAATTTGCCAAGGAATCGTTTGCATTTTGGCTTCAATATGGTTCTATGCTGCCTATTCCTGCAGCGCCTGTTGATTCTATTATCGATGTCGAGTGGACACAAATTGACACCGCTTACTCATCCACTCGAGCGGGGTTTGATACATTACAGCAAAAATTTGGACATTTTATTCTCCACAAAGATGTCTCTTATGCCGGAGATACAACAGATATATCGAGTAGGTTTTTTTCACTACGCTTCGATAGCTTCGTAGATATTCAGACGGCAGTAAATCAAATGCTGCTCATACCTTTTCTTGCGGCAACTACAGTTAGCTATCTTGACCGGTCGGGCATAGCTAATGGAGTAAATAAATCCTACATAAGAAAAGATGAGTACCTCATTCGACCCAATCCTGCCATTTCAGAGATATCGATTTCCGGAGGCAATTTACAAAATATTAACTACGAAATTTTTTCTGCGGTAGGGGTGCAGGTAAAAGAAGATGTTTTAACTATTGACCATCCCGTTATAAGTACCCTTTCGCTTGCGCCAGCGATTTATTTTTTGAGAATTAATGGAGCATGGGCTGGTTCGTTTGTAGTCATCCATTAAGCTATGAGTTTAGATTTCTGTCCGATCCAAACAATTAATGAATACCCACGGCCTACTTCATTGCAAGTCCGCTTGCTTGTTGATCGCGTAGGCGGCCTATGACTACTCGGAAGTTTGCATCGGCACGTGAGAAGACAAAACCGGTCGTGTCTTTGATGCCGTGTGCGTAGGGTCCGAAATTATTTGAGTTCGATGAGCCGATGGGCAATGCGGCGATAATATGTAAACGCGGTTCGAAATAATCCGCCGGCTGTGGGAAATAGAGCATATCCGCGGGGCTTGTCAGCGCCCTGCCATCCTCACGCTCAAGCATTCCTGCGCGCGGCTGATAACGGCTTGGCATATTCACTGCCGCACCATTCAAAAATAAATACGTCATCGCTGTTGCCGAGTAAGAGATCACCGGCTGTACGCCGTCGATCGTCATTGGTGCGATAGCCGAGTCGATCACAAAGCGAGTGTCGATCGAATCAATATGCAGATCTTCACGAGCGGCTTCGCGTTCGCCTTGCACAAGTCGTGCCGATTGTTCGCGCAGATCAGATGCGGCTTCCGAGCCACGATTGGTGCCAACGCCGTTGATCAGACCGGCTGCGATCATAGCAATAAAACTCAGCGTGCGCAACAACCGGTCTATCGCACCGCGCCGCACAGCGGGTCCGCGGGAATAACTTCCGGCAGTGACAAAAAATACTGCCATCCATAAGAACGCATTCGATTCGATACCGATATGGAACAATGCAAAACATAAGAGTGCGGCAATGAGCAAAATACCGCCCGCTTTTTTTGTCGAGCGCGACTGCCAAGTCACTTCTTCCATCGGCAACAAAAATGCACGGATCAGTGAAGCGACCGATAACAACACCACCAATACCGTTGCCGCTAATGTCAGAATATCCGAGCCCGGGAAACCAGCTTCTTTAATATTGGGCGTCACCGAAAGCGTCATCAGAAAATGTTGCCATGCCGATGCGGGAAGAAATCCGCTCGAAGAAAGCATAAAGATCGGCGCAGGCGCAAGGAAGCGGAGCAACAGCACGACACATCCCGGAATAACCAGCCCAACAACGCGATTAAAATTCGAGAGCCATCCTTGGCTCAAGTGTACACTCTTACGCTGTTCGTTCGCGACCGCAAAGGTGATGAGCGCGACCGCAAAGAATGCCAGTGCGTGGCAGAGCGCCACGACCGCAAAACCGACCATCAAGACATAATACGCCCCGGCTCTTGGGCGGTCTTGATGTAAAAAGAAACTGACCAACGCAATCGCCAGCGTCTCACCAACTAAATAGGGCACCGACCCAACAAAGAACACACCACTCCAGACAAACACCGGCACCAGAAAATAGACTAATGCCTCGCGGACTCTCATCACTCGCAAGAGATAGATCATCGCAAAGCCCCGACCCAAAAACCCGATACCAACGATCAATAACCGAACAACCACTTCGCCGCTAAAGACAAAACCCAGTAACCCCGAAACGAACGAGACCAAAACATTCGCCGCCGGAAGCGGTATCAGCTGCAGGCTGTCGTGGGCTGAGCCGCTAAGATGCAATCGCATCGCATCGGCTTGCAGACTCCAGAGCGCAGCATCAAGTGGTAGATATTTATGAAAAAATATCCACAACGCCTCGATCACGATCACTACCATTACGAGTGCTCGTGCTTGCCGCTCTCCACGCCCTACCGAATCATCCATTCAGATCTATTGAGATATATGACGTACTCTAAACGTCAAAAATACAGAGAGAATCCACCTTCGGAATAATATCGTGGATTATGTGGCTTTTTTTCTGAGTCAATTGTCACGAATACTTACTGACGATCTCATTTAAGCATCGGTATATTTACGTCATACTTCTTCGCCATTTCTTTGGCTTTGTCATAGCCGGCATCGGCGTGCCGAATGATACCCATTGCGGGGTCGTAATTCAGACAGCGATCGAGGCGCGTTGCGGCTTCATCGGTTCCGTCAGCAACGATCACCATTCCGGCATGAATCGAATTGCCGATACCAACGCCCCCGCCATGATGGAGCGATACCCATGTTGCACCGCCCACGGCATTGAGCGCAAAATTGAGTATGGGCCAATCGGCAATGGCATCCGAACCGTCTAACATCGCTTCGGTTTCCCGGTTGGGGCTTGCCACCGAACCACAATCGAGATGATCGCGGCCGATCACGATCGGTACTTTCAATATTCCTTCACGTACAAGTTTGTTAAAATGCAATCCCGCTTTTGCGCGGTCGCCCATTCCGAGCCAACAAATTCGCGCTGGCAATCCTTGAAATTGAATATGTTTTTGCGCAAGCGGAATCCAACGATGAAGAATTTCATCATCAGGAAAGAGTTTTAATAACTCACGGTCAGTAGTAAAAATATCTTCGGGGTCGCCGCTGAGCGCTACCCATCTGAACGGACCTTTCCCTTCGCAAAACAACGGACGAATATACTCGGGCACAAAGCCCGGAATATCAAACGCATTTGCAACGCCTTCAGCAAAGGCTTCGCCACGAATGTTATTGCCGTAATCAAAGGCTATACTTCCGCGCTCTTTTAAGACCAGCATTGCACGAACATGAGTCGCAATAGAATCACGCGAGCGTTTGACATATTCCGTCGGATAGTCGCGGCGAAGTTTATCCGCTGCTTCTATTGTATAGCCGGCAGGATAGTAACCTGTTAATGGGTCGTGCGCACTTGTTTGATCGGTCACGATATCAGGCAGCCAATTACGCTCGATCAGTTGAGGAATTACTTCCGCAGCATTGCCAAGTAACGCCACCGAGAGCGGCATTTTATTTACTTTTGCGTCTTCGATCCACAGAATAGCCTCATCGATATCGGCAGTCCATTTGTCGCAGTATCCTGTACGAATACGCATATCGATGCGACTCTGAACAACTTCGATACATAAGATCGCGGCACCTGCCATCTTACCAGCAAGAGGTTGTGCGCCGCCCATACCACCGAGACCTGCTGTCAGTACCGAACGACCGCTCAGTGAGCCGCCAAAATGTTGACGCCCACATTCCATCAATGTCTCATACGTCCCCTGCACAATTCCTTGGGAGCCGATATATATCCAACTTCCGGCGGTCATTTGCCCGAACATCGTCAGGCCTTTTGCTTCGAGTTTTCTAAATTCATCCCAGTTTGCCCAAGCTGGGACGATCTGCGAATTTGAAATGATCACACGCGGAGCGTCCTCATAGGTTTTCATTATTCCGACGGGTTTGCCCGATTGCACGAGCAGGGTCTCGTCAGATTCAAGATCTTTTAGTGATGCTAAGATCGCATCAAAACACTCCCAGTTACGTGCGGCTTTGCCTGAACCGCCATAGACGACCAAGTCTTCCGGGCGCTCGGCAACATCGGGGTCGAGATTGTTTTGTATCATCCGATAGGCTGCTTCCTGAAGCCAGCCTTTGCAATTTAGCGTCGCACCCTGAGGCGCTCGAACTTCTCTACTCATTGATCAAACTCCTGATTCGTTGCTATCTATAAATCTCCGCCGATCGGGCGAAGCACCAGTTCTTCTGTCATCATACGTTGTGGCTGTGCCAGCAGATCTACTATTGCTTGGGCAATATCTTGGGGCTGCATCATTCGCTCGCGAAATTCATCACGCTCTTTATCATCCCACGCATTTGTTTCGGTCGCACCGGGCATAACAGAAACAACTTTTACGCCTTTGCTTCGCACTTCCTCGCGAAGTGCATTCGTAAACCCGAGCGCACCAAATTTACTCGCGCCATAAGCCACACCACCCGCAAAGGCTTTCGTGCTCGCGATCGAGAGCATCTGCACTATTGTGCCTTTTCCCTTTCGTATCATTTCCGGCAGTACCGCTTTTGCACAGAGAAAATTTCCGATGAGATTGGTATCGATCACGTTATCGAATATCTTAGTAGTTGTGTCTTCGATATTTTGATATGGCGAGATACCGGCATTATTAATAAGGATGTCCGGACCTTCACCAAAAACATGCACGATATTTTTGATCGCCCACTCGACATCTTTTTCTTCGGTGACATCACAAGCAAGCGCTGAGGCTTGCCCGCCGGCGGCACGAATTTCTTCAACCAACGCTGTCAGTACTTCTTTACGACGAGCACTGAGAATAACGATACGCCCACTGGCGGCAATCTGCTTTGCGCAAGCAAGCCCAATACCGCTCGAGGCTCCGGTGATCCATACAAGTTCTTGTTCCATAGTACAACACTACGAAAGAACAAAAAAAAACGTGCCCCATCTTTCGATGGGGCACGTTCCTCATTATGAACACTAATACAGTATTATTTCGAGAGTACCAAATATCTGGAGAGTCTTACACCGTTCGATTCAAGTGTATAGACGTATGTTCCGCTTGCGAGGTTCGAAGCATCAAAGTTGACCAAGTGCATTCCAGCAGAAATTCTGCCCGAAATGATTTCCTTGACTTGATGACCCGTAATATCGCTCACCGTTAATTTCACGAGTGCTTCAGTTGGCAAGGTGAAGTTAAAGCTGGTCGAGCCAACAGTCGGGTTCGGATAGTTCTGCTCAAGTGAGAAGCCATCCTGCTCCGTCTTTTGGCTGACGCTTGCGGTGCCGGTCTGCTGAGACACATTGATCGAGAGTGGAGTCTCGGTGCATGGTCCTGCATTCGGGAATGTGATCTGAGCGGCATACAAACTATTGACGTCTGTCGGATCGTAATGGAATGTCACCTGCGCATTGCCACCTGCCGGAACGACAGGAGTTGTGCCTGTGAACGAGTACACACCTGCTGGAGTAATACTCGGGACACCAGGATTCCAATCAATGTTGCCAGAGTTTGTCAACGTCACGACGAACGTACCGTGTCCACCAGCATTGGTTGCTGGTACTGTTGGTACGTCAGAGGTAAGTCTTGCACAAGCACCAACACCATTGAGTGCAACTGACATATCAGTAACATTCGAGGAGCTGATCGTGAGTGTCGATGTTTCTGCTCCGATAGTTGTCGGGCTGAATTTGACACAGAATGTTGCTATCATACCTGGTTGGATACCATTGGCATTAGGCGGTGTGACCGTGTAAGAAGTCGAGGCACCTAATTGTGCAGTGTAGTTTGCGACAACATCACCACAGTTTGTAACTGTGACGCACATTGTCGAATCAGTATTCTTGATCACTTTCTGATCGGTGAAGAGGGCAATCGGTGCTGCGTTTGCACAGACCAACTGTCCGAAAACGGCTAAAGGTAATTGAGTCGTCAGCGTTTTGTCATTCGACTTTGCATTAACGGTAAGTATTGCTTGGCGAAGTCCACGAGCAGTTGGCTTTTCACAGACCGTGACAGCCACTTTATTCTTTGCCTTAATGGTAAATGGAACACTGACACCGCTATAAGTAAATTCAGAGGCGTTCGCTCCCGAGTAAGTCAATGAATTAACAAGGAGATCAGCAGTGCCACTATTGAAGATCGTATCAACACGGCAGATCTGCGTTCCGATGATCGTTGAGTCAAGCCCACCAGTACTACTCGAAACGATAAAGAGCGAACCATACGGCACACCCGTACCGGTCATATTCACATCAAGCGAGCTGGTATCACGACGAACACCTTCAAACGTTTTTGGTATGTTCGTGATGAATGTAATACGTGCCGAACGTGTACCTGCTTGTCTTGGCACAAAGCAAATAGTAATATCACGACTCTTATCCGGCGGAATAGCGGTGAGCTCAGATGGAATCAAAGCGAATTTGAAATCGCCTTGGCCTGTACTGATAACTTGATTAAGAATACGGAGCGTATCACTACCTGGATTATAGATCGTGAGAGTTTTGCAAACGCTGTCACCAATCGCGACAGAATCATAACGAAGCAAAGTAGAAGGTATCGCAACGATCCTCGGCAAGACACCGATTCCTTTGAGATCCATTATCTGCGTACCATTAGTAGCATTACTGACAATGTTCAACTTGGCTGTATGAATGCCTTCGATCGTAGGTTTGAATTTTACTTTGATCGTATCATATAGACCTACCCCAATAGGTAAAGATGGCAGGCTTGAAATAAAATACTCACTCGGATAATCACCGTTTATAAAAGTGCTTGGGCTAATGGTAAGTGATGCATTGCCTATATTATGCACTAATACCTTTTGTTCAAGCGTATCACCAAGTTTTACAAATGCCTGACTAAAAAGTCTGGTAGCATTATTATGCAAACCAAGACCGGTGACCTCAATAATCGGGGAGATTCCTGCTCCATTGAGATCAACGGTCACAAGCGGATTATTGTCCGAGGAATTCGCGATCTGGAGTTTTGCATTTCGGTTGCCATTATTTGTCGGGCGGAATGCCACACAAGCCTGGATGCTACCGTTTGCCGGGATAACCGAAGGTACCGGGCTGGTTACGACATAATCTCCCGGAAACAATCCACCAAGCGTTGAAGACCCAACAGCAACAGGAGCCGAGCTTTGATTGGTGATCGTCACACACTGCGAAGCACTTGTCGCGCCCACATTTGTTGCCGGGAAGTTAAGTGTCTGAGGTGCGAAGGTGATATTTTGTCCCTGTTCACCCGTAACGGTTACATTATCAATGGCAATGTTACCGCCATTACAATTCCAATATGCGTAAGCAATGAAATAAAAATCAAGCGAAGAGTAGCGCTGATTGCTCGGGACGAGTAACTTGTAATGTCTCCAATATCCCGAACCGACGATCGGGTCAGGGTAGCTAAAACTATAGTCATAACGATTGTCAAATGTAAAGACATCATCGGTATGCGTGTACTCTAATAGAGGAGCATTATTATAGTATTGCCCGGTTCCA
>JBBRNY010000021.1:0-32490 GCA_038229915.1 Kapaibacterium sp. (SeqCode)
GTCGCTGTTTTGATCGGGGTACTGGCGATCTGGTCGATCATCAAATTTATTAAATCAAAATTTATCGGCGGTATAAAAGACAACGACAATCGGTATCGGAGCAAAAAACTCTTAGATTTCTTGGGATACTTCCTGATGGTGCTGATGCTGACGATCGTCTATAGTAATAAACTTGGGGGTTTAACAGTGGCTCTGGGCGTAGCAGGTGCGGGCATTGCATTTGCATTGCAAGAGGTCATTGCATCGGTCGCAGGCTGGATGGCTATTATGTTTGGTGGCTTTTACAAAACGGGGGATAGGGTTCAACTTGGCGGTATCAAAGGCGACGTGATAGACATTGGGCTGTTGCGAACGACACTGATGGAGATAGGGCAATGGGTCGATGGGGATTTGTATAACGGGAGGATCGTGCTGATCGCAAACAGTTTTGTGTTTAAGGAGCCAGTGTTTAATTATTCCGGCGATTTCCCTTTTTTATGGGATGAAATAAAACTTCCGATCCAGTTTGGCAGTAACTACAAAAAAGCAGTCGCTCTCTTTGAGCAGATCGCGACTGAAACAATGGAAGAATATACCGCGCACGCACAAGAACACTGGAAGCACATGGTTTCGAAATTTAGGATCGAAGATGCGCAGACACTACCAATGGTCACGCTCATTGCAAATGATAATTGGGTCGAATTCACGGTGCGGTATGTGGTAAACTTCAAAAAAAGGAGAATAACCAAAAATATCTTGTTTATGAAAATATTAGATGCTGTCGAAGCCGAAGGCTCCGAGATAAAATTTGCTACAGCCACATTCCAAATAGTAGGGGTGCCCGATTTATCGGTGAATATAAAACAATAACGATGGATGAGAAGTGGTCGGTCGCTTGATGTTTATTTGTCTTACTTAACTATTCGTTAAATCATTCCAATCCTCGTGAAAAGTACCTTTCTTGTCTATCCGTTCGAATGAATGTGCTCCGAATAGATCGCGTTGAGCCTGAAGAAGATTTGCAGGCAATTTTTCGCTTCTATATGAATCATAATATGCTAACGACGCGCTCATTGCGGGCATTGGCACACCAATATCTATAGCTGTTTTGAGAGTGAATCGCCAGCCTTTCTGACACTCTGCAGTATAAGTTTGAAATTGTTTATCAAGCAATATGTTCGCCAAGTCCTTTTTCTGCTCGTATGCTTTTGTAATATCATTCAGAAGCGCCGCCCTGATGATACATCCACCGCGCCAAATTTTTGCAATAGCTCCAAGATCAAGATCATACTTGTATTCTGTCGAAGCGATACCGAGCATACTCATTCCTTGTGCATATGCGCAGATGTTTGATGCGTAGATCGCATCACGAACCGAATCAATGAGCTGTTGTTTTTGGGCTGATGGGAATGGCGACGACGGCCCCTTTAATTTTCCTGAAGCTTCGATCCTCTCGTCCTTTTGCGAAGAAATTATTCGTGCATCGAGCGCGGCACCAATTGTTGGGGTAGCAGAACCGATATTGGCGGAGTCTTCGACCGTCCATGCGCCTGTCCCTTTCTGTGCTGCTTTATCCAGGATAAGATCAATGAGAGGCTTGCCAGTATCGGCATCTATTTTTTTAAATACTTGCGCCGTTGTCTCTATCAAAAAAGATTGCAATTTTCCCTTATTCCACTCTGCAAATAGACTCTGAAAATCTTGCACTGATAGTCCGAGAGCATGTTTCAGCAGATCATAAGCCTCGGCAATGATCTGCATCAGTCCGTACTCGATTCCATTATGAACCATTTTTACATAATGCCCAGAGCCGCGAGGTCCGATATAGGTGACGCACGGCTCGCCATCTTCAGGTGCTTTCGCAGCAGCTTTTTTTAAGATCGGCTCAACTTCTTTGTAGGCTTCGAGAGGACCGCCCGGCATCATGCTTGGGCCCCACAACGCACCTTCTTCGCCGCCTGAAACTCCCATTCCAAAATAATTAATATTTTTAGAAGAAAGATCTTTTTCGCGACGCTCGGTATCTTTGAAGTTGGAATTACCGCCATCAATTACCAGATCGCCATCTTCGAGAAAAGGAAGAAGTTCGGCGATCACATTATCTACTGGCTGTCCGGCTTTGATAAGCATCATAATATGACGCGGACGAGAGATCATCCCGACAAATTCTTTTATCGAAGAAGAGGCTACGATATTTTTTCCTTTTCCCCGTTCATCGGCAAATTTCACTGCGACACCTTCGTTACGTTCATAGACGGCAACGATGCATCCATCGCGTTCTAAGTTGAGAGCAAAACTTTCGCCCATTACGCCTAAGCCGAGCATTCCGAAATTACATTCTTTCATAATTATATATATTAAAATTTCTTTAGATCAGGATACTTCGAACTATCGAGAAGCGCAGCCGCATCGGCATCGAGCATCCATTGTTTTTTGCCGTGAATAGGGCTAATCAATGTTGCCGGAATTTCAAATGTAGGTGATTCATCGTCAAGTACTTTTTGAACTATCTCCGCTTTATTTTGTCCCGAAACAAGAAAACAGACTTCGCGCGCATTGTTTAGTGTGGCAAGAGTAAGTGTAACTCTCCAAGAATTGAGTTTTGGGATAAAGTTTGCACTTACAGATCGCTCTGTCTCATGGAGTGCAGCAGTATCAGGAAAAAGAGAAGCAGTGTGCCCCTCGACTCCTAATCCAAGCAGAATTAAATCGAATTGTGGAATTTCATATCCCATTTCGATCTGTAATTCTTCTTCGTATGCTATCGCAGCTTCTTCAGCACCCAATTCTGCCCAGATACGATGAATATTTTTTTGAGGGATCTTAATGTTCGAAAATAACTCTCGCTTTACCATTCCGAAGTTACTTTGCGCATCATCGGCAGGTACCATTCTTTCATCGCCGAAAAATATATGAACATTCTCCCAATCGACTCTTCTCTTGAGAGACTCGGATGCTAGAGCAGCGTACACATTTTTTGGAGTTTCTCCACCGGATAGCGCAACAATACATTTTCCTCTCGCGGTAATAGCGTCATTCATCACTGACGCAACGTGTTCAGCCGTTGCTTTGGATAACGCGTCATAATCCGGATAGATGTATATTTGCAGGCTTATCATTTGCTATGCTTGCCGCAATCATGAACCCACTGACGTTTATCATGCTCCAAGAGTTCTTCCGATTCCTTCGGTCCCCATGATTGGCGAGGATAAGTGACCAAAGGTGCGCCGTTAGCACTCTCCCAGCCGGCACGAATTTTATCAATAAATTTCCAAGCAAGATCAACTTCATCATTGCGAGCAAAAAGTGTCGCATCGCCTTGCATTGCGTTGACAAGCAATTGTTCGTATGCTTCGGGTATCGAAGTCTTGCCAAATGTTTCGCGGTAATGAAAATCCATATCTACTGGACGCACTTCTTTTTCTCTGTCTGGGACTTTTGCAATAAACTGCAAATGAAATCCTTCGTCGGGTTGGATGCAGATACTTAAACGGTTCGCCCCGATCGGTTCTGCACTCGAATGCATTTTTAACATTTGATGCGGTGTCGAACGAAACTGAATAACGATCTCTGACACTTTTTCTTTTAACATTTTTCCTGAGCGCAGATATATCGGCACACCTTCCCAACGCCAGTTGTCAATAAAAAGTCGAATAGCAGCAAATGTTTCCGTCGTAGAATCAGGCGCGACGCCTTCTTCGTCTCTATATCCATCGTACTGTGCGCGTACCGTTGAGGCGGCATTTAACGATTCAGGAATCTCCTGAAGAGACGCAAGTACCTTAACCTTTTCATCACGAAGCGTATCGGCATTCAAGACGGCAGGCGGCTCCATTGCAATAAGTGTCAGGAGTTGGAGAAGATGGTTCTGAAACATATCACGGAGCGCTCCTGCTTTGTCGTAATACCCTGCACGATGACCAACACCTTCTGTCTCGCCGACCGTGATCTGAATATGTTCGATGTAGTTACGATTCCAGAGTGGTTCGAATATAGAATTTCCAAACCGGAATATTAAAATATTTTGCACCGTCTCCTTGCCGAGATAGTGATCGATCCTATAGATCTGACTTTCGTCAATAATACTATGAAGCTCCTTAGTAAGTGCTTGCGCCGATTGCAGGCTATCGCCAAAAGGCTTTTCAATTATAATACGGCGATATCCCGCTTCGGGCGATTGGGTCAGCATCTTTGCTTCACCTAACTGACCCACGATCATGCAAAAGAAACGTGTCGCTGTGGCAAGGTAGTAGATTCTGTTCCCGGTGGAAGTATTCGAGTTATCAATTCTTTTTTCGAGTGAGACGTAATCTTCAGTCGTTTGAAAATCACCGCGTTGATAAGAAAGATGCTTCTCGAACCTTGTCCAATCTACATCATTAAACTCTGTCGCCAAATAATTTTTCGCTGCCACTTTTAGTTTGTCGCGGAATTTGGTATCATCAAGATCTTCCATAGAAAACCCGATGATGGAAATATCATCAGGTAGCCGTGACTTTCGAAAAGTATTATATAAAGCCGGGATAAGCTTGCGTTCAGTAAGATCGCCACCGGCACCAAAAATAATAATTGTAGTGCGCATAATTTTTAGAGAGAGGCTATGACCGATGATAAACTTTCTTGTAGTTTGTTCAATCCACTTAAAACATCTTTGCCCAGATCAAAACGGATCACTTTCCGTTTTGCGTCCAACAATGCTTCTCTATCCCCCAAAGACTGGGCTTCGATCAGCGTTCCGAAAGAGATCGAAGATGTATCCGAACTCGCGGAATTGGGGATCGGTATATCGGTTATTGCCTCGCCTGTGATCTGTATAAATAGCCCATTTCCGGAATCGCCTTTATGAAGCTGTCCCGTGGAATGGAGAAAGCTCGGTCCATAGCCAATCATTGTTGCGACTTTGAATGTATCGCGAACTTCGTTTTGCATCTTATGAAGTATGGTATCCGATGCAGCATCTTGCGAAATATATGCTTGGAACATAACATAACTCCTCGATTGTCCCGATGTATTACCCTCGGATATAGAACTCAAAAATATTTTGAGTGCATCTTTGATCGATGAAGCAGAATTATCGGTATAGACTTTTATAGAATCTTCTTCAAATGTTGGTTTTGGGCTTGGTAGGGTGCCATCTTTTTCAAACGTAGCAACCATTTTTCTTGCAAGGTTTTTTGCCGACTCGACATTCGGTTGATCGAAAGGATTGATACCCAGTCTCGCCCCTGCAAGTGCCGTAGCAAATTCCCACCTGAAAAATTCACCGCCGAGGTCATAGATGTCTTGGACAACTATTACTATGACAGGTTGATTGGATTCTGCAAGTGCTTGGACTTTTTTGTCATACGTCATATCTCCATTTATTTTTAAATAGACGAACAAACGATCATTTGCATAGTCCGAAGGATCCCCCGGTGCTTGCTCGTCAACAGGGATGATGCCTTTGCCTTCTTTTCCGGTGCTCTCAGCAAGTAGTTGCTCAGCCCATGCGCCAAAATGTTTTAGAGGAGGTGAAGCGATGACCGTCAGTTTATCTCTTCCCTCTAAGGCAAGTACGCCCATCGCAGCGCCGAATGTTTCTGAGTTGTTGGGCTCATTTTGCGAATCTTCTGCAATGTCCTTCGCACAAGCAAGAATCTTTTCTATATCGACACCGAGCAATGCGGCAGGGACAAGACCGAAATGCGAGAGTGCAGAATATCTTCCGCCAATATTCGGATCATTGAGAAATGTTTTGCGAAAATGATATTCGTGTGCAATTTCTTCAAGTGTACTTTGTGGGTCGGTGATCGCAATGAAATGCTTGCCTGCATTTTCAGTGCCTTCAATATTGAGATACTGGTGATAGAAATATTTAAAAAACGAAAATGTTTCAACCGTCCCGCCAGATTTAGTGGAAACGATAAAAAGCGTTTTCGCATAATCAATATTTCTTTCTACCGCGGCTATAGCATCAGGAGAAGTGCTATCAAGCACATGAAGTGTGAGATAATGTTCCTTGCATCCAAAGGTCTCTGCGAAAAATTTCGGCGCAAGGCTTGAACCGCCCATTCCTAAGAGAACAGCGTGAGTATAGCCAGCTTTTTGAACTTCTTCGACAAAAGCTTGTATCTCCGGAAGAGATTTTATCATCGTTTCCGGAAGTAAAAGCCAACTAAGACGGTTTGAGATCTCGGTCGGGTCAGGATTCCATACAGTATGGTCGCCTTTCCATATCCGTGAAATAATATTATTCTTTTGAATGTCAAGCAGTGCAGAATCTACCATTCCTTGATACTCATGAAGAGTTGCTTTATATTGAGCGTTCATAATAATATTTTATTTTATTGAATTTTCAAGAACAGCTTTTGCTGTTGAAATAATATTCTCAACAGTAAAACCGAATTGTTCAAAAAGAATCTTTGATGGTGCGGATGCGCCGAATGTCGTCATCCCAACAAATTCTCCAGTGCTTCCGATATATTTATCCCACCCGAGTTTCACACCGGCCTCGATAGCGACCCGAGCAGTGATTGCCGGCGGAAGTACGCTATCACGGTATTCCTGGGTTTGTTGTTCGAACAATTCCCACGACGGCATACTAACGACTCGGATGCCAATCTCTTCATTGGCAAGTTTCTCTTGAGCAGCAAGTGCAAGATGAACTTCCGAACCTGTTGCTAATAAAATAAGATCTAATCTTTCTCGCTGAGTATCTTTGAGAATATAAGCTCCGTGCGAAAGATGTTGAGCTGAGGAAAATTTCGTTTGGTCGATCACCGGGATTTTTTGACGCGTCAGCACAAGCATTACAGGGCCTTCGCGATGTTCCAAAGCGAATTTCCAAGCCTGAAGAGTTTCATTCGCGTCGGCAGGTCGGATAAGTATCAGCCCAGGCATAGCTCGAAAAGAAGCTAAATGTTCGACAGGCTGATGAGTAGGTCCGTCTTCCCCAACGCCGATGCTATCATGGGTATAGACGAAGATCACCGGATATTTGGCAAGAGCTGCAAGACGGATTGCAGGGCGCATATAATCAGTAAAACAAAAATAGGTCGCGCCAAACGGAGTAAGAATCCCTGTCGCTGCAATGCCATTCATTATAGCGCCCATTCCGTGCTCGCGAATGCCATAATGAATGTAACGACCGGCAGGATTCACCGACGAAAAGATCGGAGCATCTGTATATAATGTCTTTGTAGAATCTGAAAGGTCAGCCGAACCTCCGATAACTAATGGAAGTTTTGGCATCAGTGCATCGAATATTTTTCCCTGTGCTTCACGCGTTGCGAGCGGTTTTGTCGGATCAAATATCGGAACAGATTCCTTCCATATCTTTTCCCAATCATGCGGAAGTTTTTTATTGAGGGCTACAGTAAATTCATCGGCAAGTTCAGGATAGGTTTTGGAATATTCCGCGAAAAGTTTTCTCCATGAATTTTCAAGCTCGGTTCCTTTTTCGACTTGTTGTCTGAACTTAGCAAGAGATTCATCCGGTACATAGAACGTTTTATCCGGGTCCCATCCATAAACTTTTTTTGTGAGAGCTACTTCTTCTGCGCCCAGTGGTGAGCCATGAATTTCGGCGGTATCTTGCTTGTTCGGACTTCCGTAACCGATATGTGTATGCCATTTGATAAATGATGGCCGTCCCTTTTCTTTTTTTGCTGCATCAATTGCGCGATCAAATGCTTCGAGATCATTACCATCGGTATCAACAGTTTGCACAAACCATCCATACGCCCCATAGCGCTTTGCAACATCTTCGGTAAAGGCAAGTGAGGTGCTGCCATCTATTGATATATGATTATTATCATATATCACGATGAGATTATCCAAACCTAAACACCCTGCAAGAGATGATGCTTCGGAAGAAATTCCTTCTTCCAGATCGCCATCACTTGCAAAAACATACACATTGTAATCAATAATCGGAAATTGTTCACGATTAAAATGTGCGGCAAGATATTTTTCGGCGATCGCCATACCGACTGCATTAGAAATTCCTTGCCCGAGCGGACCCGTTGTCACTTCGACTCCCGGAGTAAGATCACTTTCTGGGTGACCAGGAGTTTTGCTTCCCCATTGACGAAAGTTTTTTATATCATCAAGTGACAGATCATATCCTGTCAGATATAACACCGCATAGAGCAACATTGAACCGTGTCCGCAGGATAGAACAAATCGGTCGCGATTCATCCACTGAGGATTTTTTGGATTATAGCGGAGATGTCGCGTCCAAAGTGAGTATGCCGCAGGCGCCATGCCCATCGGCATTCCTGGATGCCCTGAGTTTGCTTTCTCGACAGCGTCTATCGTAAGAGTCCGTATAGTATTTATACACAGATTGTCAATGTTTTCCATATTTTTTCCCAATCACTGTTCGAGCCAAGACTGCCGCACCTACTGCACCTGCATTATGACCCAGCTTGTCGAAAACGAATTTCACTTTTTTTGAGGCAGAGGGTAATGCACGCAATGAAATTTCTTCCTCGACTGTATCTTTTAACTTTTTGAAGCCATTCATTATTCCCCCTCCGAAAATGAATACTTCCGGATTAAATGCATTGACTATTCCAACTATCCCAGACGCAAGATAATGTCCGGTTTCATTGATGATGCTGATAGAAAGTTTATCTTTCTTGATATATGCTTGCTCGATCGTATCGGCAGTGATCTTTTCAACATCTCCGGCAAGAGCGAGGAGTGTTTTTCCGGCGCGCGGATCTTTCTCGACACGTTCACGTGTACGTTCGGCAATAGCCCAACCGCCCGCGTATGCTTCAAGGCAGCCAAGATTGTGGCAATGACATTTTCGTCCATCAACAACGATCGTTGTATGACCTAATTCGCCAGCTTCGTTTGTGCTCCCTTCAAGCATACGACCCCCACTGACAACACCACCGCCAATTCCTGTCCCGACGAACAGACAGACTATATCATCATATCCTTTACCGGCACCATAATACCATTCGCCGTAAGTAGCGGCGCGAACATCATTCGTGACAATGACGGGCAGTTCTAATGCTTTTTCAAGCTCTGACTGGAGATGTACTTTTTCCCATCCCAAATTTGGTGCGAAAGTAACGATCCCTTTCTTCGTACTGATCTGCCCTGCAACGCCTATTCCCAATGCTAAGGCTTTCTTTGATTTTTTAAGATCTTTTTTTACACAGTTGGAAATATCGGCGATAATTCCTTTCGCACCGCTTTTTGTATTAGTGGGAATACGAATTGACTGATGTACCTTGCCATCCTCATCTATAAGCGCAATGCGTATTTTTGTACCGCCAAGATCAACACCAATGGTATATTGTTTCATAGTTGTTCGTTAATACCCAAACCAAACGTCTGGAGTTTTTGATGAGTTGAAAGATAATCGGTGTGATGAAGCCCGTGAATCCCGAGACGCTCTGCTTCGGCAACAAACATTGCCCGGTCATCGATGCAGAGTACTTGTTCCGGGCGGACTTGTGCAATATCTATTGCCATACGATAAATGTCAGCATCGGGTTTTCGAAGATGCACAAAGCACGAAACAACGAACACATCAATGAGACTTCGCAGGTCAAACGTCTCGGCTCTATAATCACTCAATTCACGTGCTTCGTTGCTCACGGTGACGATCTTTAGATCGTGTTGTTTTTTAATTTCGCGAAATAGCCCGAGCATTTCAGGAATTGGCTGTGATTGCCTGAACATAAAGTCCTTAAACTTAGCTTTCGAGAAAATTCTCTCCTCAAAAAAAATCACACGATCGAGATATTGCTCAAGACTAATTTTACCTGATTCATACGTATCGAACGTTAGATGATGACGCTCATTTATTTCTTCGAAATTGAGGTGGAAGTGATCCGCTGCTCGTTTCCTGATAGGACCATCCCATCCGTTGGTCAGGATAACACCGCCAATGTCGAGAAAAAGAGTTGTAATTGCAAAATTATTCATCACTACCTGAATTAGATATGTTTATCTACTCGATCACTACGGAGAAGTTCTCTCCCTCCCAGGTATTACTTTCAGTCCAATTAAATGTGAAGGATATTGTCTTGTCTTTCTCCATCTCACTCGTTGGTAAGTCCGCGTAAAATATTCCTACGCCACTGTCATTCGTTGTAATATCGTGGGACGTATTCCAATCGTCGGCACTCCAATGAATATGTGCCGGAGCAAGTGTTTCTATTCGAAGTAACATTCCGAACGGTAACGATCGTATTTTATTATTAAAACGCCAAAGCAAACGCAGTGATTGTATTTTATCTTTGAGATAACGTTTTACTGTTTGCGGCGGCATATCAAATACATTGCCGTCTCGCAATGAGCGAAGCAGTTTAATATACTCTGCATGCGCCCATACTAATGGCATCGCCGAACCAGAAGGTTTTCCGAAAATGAGCTCTCGCTCGGGAATATCTGCTGAATCCCAAGTTTGCTCGGGGATAAGTCCTCCGTCGTTTGCAAGGGATTCAATTGTCTTCAAAAGTTTTTTTGCTTCTTTGGTATTCCCTGCAGCCAGCTCATAATGCGCCCGCTCACCGGTCAACAGCGGCCAAGGTCTTCCGACACCCGTTCCGTCGAACGGCGAGCCATCTTCGTGTTCGCCATATCCATCATCATCATAACGATACCATACCGGGCCGCCGGGAGTTTCTGTTTTCAGGAGCGAATCGATGATCTTCAATGTATTTTGGATTCGCGGATCATTAGCTTCGCGCAAACCGAAGCGCACGAGCGCAAGTGCATCAGGGCTTACCATGTGGTAAGCAAGAAATTCTTCATCGGTCTCGGGGTGATTTTTCACCAGTACGTCTTTCCCAATATGAAGCACTCCACCGATTTCAGAAACTTCTGCTATCCTTTCATAATATCCATCCACTTGATATTTTTCGCACCAATCATTCTCCGTGACATAGATCCACCGATCGATGCAGTCATTCCAGACATCAGCTAGTTCTCGGAGATATGTTGCAACTTTTGGTTCACGATTTACATCGGCAATATCTGCTGCTGCAAGAAGAGCTGCAATTTCGGCTGCAACCGTAAATGGCGAATAGCCCGGATCTTCTTCCCAACGATCCTGAGAACTGACAGGACCATTCTGAGCAAGGTATCCGGCTGCTCTTTTTACCATTTCCCAGAATTTTGGGAGTTCTTTTTTATTGATCACGTTCTCGCGATACGCAAGATCAAGTAAGAGAATGGGCAAGGCGGTTTCATCCATTTGGATGCCATTCCAATATGGTGCACCATCTAACCACATATTTTGCGGCCAATGACCATCTGCCTCCTGAGTCGATCGTAAATATGAAAGGACCCTCTGGGCATCTTCGGTTGCGCCACAGGCAATGAGTGCTCCTGCACTTTGAACCATATCACGTGGCCAGACTAAATGGTATCCTCCGAGATCACCATCTCCCTTGCTAAAACCCCATGGAATTGAAAGACTCGCAATAGCGCCGCCGAGAAAATGAGTTGACTGATGAGTTTTTAGAACTGCTGTGCTGATCCTGAAAATATTTTTATTTTTGACATTACCCGTTAACGGCAAAAGAGAATCTTGCCAATTTTTCCAATTATTGAGATATTCTTTATATGGCAGATCAAAGCCATTCTGAAGCGAAGCCCTTGCGCGATTACCAGCTTCTTCTGCATTCGTACCAAAACCTAATGCAAGAACAAATTCTGTACTCGAAGAGATATCGATCTCGCCGGTCAAGGCAAGATTGCCATTTTCTGCGCGAGTATATTCCCATGTCATTTTTTTATGTTGATGAAGATCCCTCCATCCATCGGAAGTACCTACAAAGCCGACGGAACGCTTGACCCAGGGAAGTGAGCACGCTAACGCTAAAACAAAATGCTCTCGTTCGGCAAAAAGCATCGGATGCCCTTTGTAATCGCCCGTCCACCCGGTATTACCCTCACCACGATTTCCGAGATGGGGAGAAAGTACTACAAAGAGGCGATATTTACTTGCAGAGTTTTTTAGAACGGTAAAGCGGATGCGTTGTAAGAGAACTGGTTGGTTTGGATCAGAAATGATCTCTTTCTCAATTTGGTACAACCCCTCATTGCAGGTGTTTATGATCTTGAAGGCAGGAGTGCCTTTAGACGGAGAAGTGATCTGAGGTGTTGTATTCCTTTTTTCTTCTGAGATAAATCCATCGCCATCGGTAACGATCAATCCCAGATCACGAATGCAGGCCTGATCAATTCGTGGATAATATACTTCATTCAGTATTCCGTGGCTTATCGTAAACCACAAGGGGCTTGCGTCATTAAGAGCCTTGCCAACTCCGGACTTGGCGCTCGAAGTCCATCGAGCCGGAATACCAGGCCAGCCTGGAGCGAAAGTTGCTTCGCCCTGAGAATTTTCATCCATTATTTTGGTCTTTCAAATTTTATTAAGCTGGTGATCCTTCTATACGTGAGTTTGTGAATGTATGGGAGAGGAAATAAAATATTTTCGGAGCTAATGATTACGTTAGCGAGATAAATAAAGTTTCGACTCGGGATGACCTATTTAACCAAATTACAGTAACACTTGCATTCTATACTTTACCTCGCGGTATAGCCGCCGTCTATTACCAGTTCGGAGCCGGTAACGAACTTAGATTCATCGGAAGCAAGATAGACAATGCCCCAAGCAATATCATCCGGTTCGCCAATGTGCCCAACAGGATGGAGAGCATCGAGCGCTTTACGGACTTCAGCGGCTTGGTCACCAGCTTCTTTCGCAAAGTTATCGACCATCGGAGTGAAAATAAAGCCTGGATGAACTGAATTCACACGAATATTTTCCTTCGCGTATGTGATCGCGTCGTTCTTCGACATCAGGCGGACTGCTCCTTTAGCGGCATGATATGGCGGGATATCTCCTGCACCGACGAGACCATAGATCGACGAAAGATTGATAATGCTTCCTTTTCCCGATTTCCGCATTTGGGGAATCGCGTGTTTCGTACAAAAGAAGACGCCTTTTACATCAACATTCATAACGGTGTCCCACTCTTTTTCTGTGAGTTGATCGGTCGGCTTGTTTGCTCCGGCGATACCAGCATTGTTCACAAGGACATCGAGTCTGCCCCATTTCTTTACGACATCGTTGATGACGTTCGCTACTTCTGTTTCCTTTGTAACATCGAGATGCCAAAAAGCGGCGTTGGGTCCGATCTCACTGGCGGTTTTCTCACCCTCAGCGTCAAGCAGATCAGTTATTGCAACGCGTGCGCCCTCTTCAGCGAGCCTGATCGCTGTTGCTCTTCCAATTCCGAGAGCTGATCCGGTGACTATTGCGACTTTTCCTTGTAAACGATTCATAAGCGTTAATAATAAAATAATTAGAATCCAAGTGCTGCTTCAACTATGAAGCCGCTGAACTTTCCGCCGTTGTTGATATCGTTGGATGGAAAATTCTTATACTCCTGCGTTACATATTCTGCCTTCATCATAATATTGCGAGTAAGAAACCACCCTGCCGAAGCAACGATGCGATTGATCGTAATATCAGTCAAGCTACCAGGAAGTGTCGCCGTAACGGTATTATATCGTGCGCCGAGCCAAAAATTTTCGCTTGCGCCAAAACGATAGAGCAGATCTGCGGCTATCTGCGTAGCTCCGCGTGTGCTTGATTCGTTGATATTTCTCCCTTTTGCGCTTTCGAAAGTGCCGAAGAATTCCAGACCGTTATACTTGACAAAGGGATTGATCATAAACGTGGTAACGGCTTCCCTGAATGATGGATTGTATCTCCCTGAGAACGCATTAGCTGAAGTTGATGCCGCAGTATTTTCTAAGACAAGAAAATAGTGAGAACCGGTTCGGTCGCCGCCGAATAGTGTGCTGCTTGAGGTACTACTCTCTTGGTAAATCGACCCCGTTATTCTTACTCTCAGATCCTGATTGAGTTGTTTGTCAAATCCTAATTTAGCATGAAAAGCTGGATTATAGGCATTCCTAGTATTTGTTGCGCTATCGATCTGCGATGAAACGACACTAGTCGGATTGAGCATCCCATCAGTAACGCCGATCATTGCGATAATTCCACTTTCGGGTGGATGAAAATAGATCTCGGTACCGATTTCCGTTGAGAACTCATCCATAATATAGTTCTCGACAAATGAATTATGCATTTGATTCCCGCCATCGGCACGGCGAAAATGCTGATCGCCGTAATCTACTTCCAGATCTCCAACTTTGATCGTAAGATTTTTCATCACATTATTGATGAAGTCGCTTTGTAGAAAAAGTAACTTATCGAATTGCAGATATCCGTTTTTTACCCAAGCTTCCGAATGGTGTCTGCTCGAAAGATAGATGGTCAGATTTGTCCGTATGCCATCTTCTAACTGCGCATCGAGCGTCATATTTGCCATCGCAAGATTGAACCCGCCTGCTATCGGAATCAGCATATTGGCATTGGTCGAATCTGTTTTGGAGGTCGGCTTAAAGGAAGCAGTATTTTGATGAGTAAGAGATTGATAGTCCTGCGCGAAGTTACCACCGATCCGAACATGAAGCCCCGTAAACTGAACGGTATCATTTTTTGAAGGTTCAAAAACATTGAGCCCCCCCTGATCATTTGTGCGGTAGTACTTTATGGATGGCTGTTGCGCAGATGCAATCACGGATGAGCCACACAGCATGGCGAGTATTGCGATATATTTTTTCAAGCGTGTTTGAGATTTATGAAACGAAAGTGAGGTCAAATTTCAATGTGACAGCATCGCCCGCTTTCATAGCTCCGAATAAAAAACTTGGTCGCTCTACACTATAGGTTGACATTTTTAATGGCATACTACCTGAGCACGAAATGGAGCTGTCATCATTATATACTGCTGTTGAATAGAAGGCAACAGCTTTTGTCACCCCTGCAATGGTAAGATTGCCCCATACCGACATTTTATAGGTTTGACCTGTAGAAGAAGTGATCTTCGCTGAGGTCATAACGAATGAAATATCTTTATACGTATCCGATTTCAGCGCCTCATACGCCTTCTCATTCAAACCGTCGGATTCACTCTTCAGGTTGGTAACTGGCAAGGTGTAGGTCATCGATGAAAGTCCGGTAATTTTATGGTCGGTCGAGATCATAAATTGCGCATCAGATCCGAAAGTATGGGCGACCATCTTCCAGTCATGAAGCGTCGATGTACCATTAAGAGTAATGCTCGCCTGCTTCACTCCGACTTTATAGTTTACCTGAGCACGAACTACGGTAAAGTTGAGAAGGCATCCAAAGACAAGACTAAGTGCAAGAATTCTGTCAATGCGCAGTGGATTATTACTGCTTGTGTTTGTTATTGATTTCATTTTAGTATTAGTATATAGATTCGTTTTTTCTTTGATTTTAGTCGGATATGCTACGGAGCAACATTTACCGGCACTGGCTGTTGCGACGTTCCGCCAGGCCGAACCGACAGATCTAGACTCATAATATAAATAACCATTGCAGTGATCATCAGTACCAAGACGACCCAAAAGATCCAACTATGGTGTATTGTTCTCCACTTAGGGCGATGTGATTCGATAGTGGCTTCGCTTGAGGGTCTTCCGGTTTCGTTGTGATTTTTCATTTTATATAATGGTCAGCTATTTATGCATTGAGTCATCTGCAGCATCTATTTGATGTTCTATTCACCCCCGAACCTATTGACTCACCTATTTGTGAACATCGTAAGCTGCCTGTCTCGTATTAATATCGAGGCAGGCATTCGGAACCCACTCTCTCCCCATGAGTCAACCTTCCTGCTTAGCTTACGATGAAAACTTACTTCTTGTCTGATTACAAAACTACGGTTTCAAGGGATATAATATGTTACACAATTTTGGAAATAAGTTAGATGATTCACACTTTTGTCGTAAAAAATTTATGGTTTTTAAGAGTCTGAATTTTTCTTTCATTTGAACGTTATTATCTTCGCTACAACCCTTCTCCATTCAATTATTCACAGCGGAAATAATGACCCCCTATGCATGATGCACTGCTTATCGACCGTCTGCAGTTTGCTTTTACAATAACGTTTCATTATCTTTTTCCCCAACTCACGATGGGGCTTTCGCTATTGATCGTGATCTTGCTCATTCTCGGCTTTTGTATTACTGATGGGGTAAGGCTTACGCTAAGCGGGGAAGAAAATTCTTGCCTTCCTTTTAATGGGCACCTTGACAGAGCTGTTTTTATTTCGTATATTGTAGGGTGCCATTTTGTGCACTTATGTGTCGTGGAGTGAGCATTATCCGTTCCTTCAGGGGGTTCCTCACCGTCGCTACGCTCGGGTTCGGAATGACAGATGGAGGGAGTGAGTTGGGGAATGAGTAGAGGTTTTTGCTCGTCGTAAACTCATGCAAAACAACAGGATAGAAGAGTGCGTGTAAAATAGTAATTACTTATGAGGGGTGCTAACTCGCTATGGAGTGAGCATTATCTCTTTCTTCAGAGGATTCCTCACCGTCGCTTCGCTTGGGGTTCGGAATGACAGCTTATTTGAAGGGGGTTGACAAGGAGTGTCGGTTTTTGTCAGCTGTAATTCTTTCAAAGACAACAGGATACGGTGGTGTGTGTGAATTAGTTGTGCTTTGGGATGTTGCTGTTAATCGCCCAGTCTGGTATTGGAGCTTAGCTCGATCTCTCGTTCGGTGACGAAACCGGCTTTGATGACGATATCTTTGACTTCTTCGGTTTTTAAGAAGGTATGCGACACTGTGAGAGTATAGGTGCCGGGTTCGAGATCGAGAAATTTTGTCGTGCCATTATGGTCGGTCTCAGTAGTAAGACCTAACTCGTCGATAGCGACGGAAGCTTCGGATAGTGGAGTGGATGAGTCGCCATCGCGAACATGAACTACCAGCTCGCCTTTGTTTTTTGTTGCGGCTTTCATTGCTTCTTTGGTCGAACACGAACACAGAAGCAATAGCGACGATAGGATGATGAGGAGATTACGTTTCACGGTGCTCTATTTTAGTTGTCGTAGTTCGAGTACCCAATCGGAGAAATCGCGAAACGCCCCATGACCGGCACGTTCTTTCGCAATATAATGCACTTCTTTTTTAATGACGGGCATACCATCGCCGGGGGTTGCAGTCAAGCCATGTTTAGCGATCTCTTGGATGATTTCCAGATCATTGACATCATCTCCAATATAGCCAAGCTCATCCATCTTCAAACCGGTTTTTTTTAGGATGGTCGGAATAAATTCGACTTTGCTCCAGATACCCAGAAAGATCCAGGGCATTTTCAGTTTTTCGCCGCGTTTTTTAACGCTTGGGGATTTTTCGCGAGTAATGATAGCTGTCTCGATACCCATATCACGCAAGATCTCGACACCCATACCGTCACGGATAGAAAATCTTTTCATCACTTCACCTTTTTCAGAATAATAGACTCCAGTATCGGTCAGGACGCCATCGACATCGGTCAGGATCAATTTGATCTTCCGAGCGCGTCGTTTGAGTTCGGCAGCAGAAAGTTTTTTGTTCGGGGCTATTGGCACGACAGTTTAGATAGTTAATTAGATAGTTGAATGAGGATAACCAAAGCAAGAGAGAACGTATTCCCAACGATTTAAAACAAACAAGCCGTACATCCAACGGATATACGGCTTGTGAAGAAAGCAGAGTCTTATCAGCGTTGAAGCATGACCTTCTGGCTGACAACGAATGCAGCGCCTTCAGTAGATTCGCCACTCAAACGAGCGATGAACGTACCGTTCGGCATCTGGATACCATCGTTGGAATTACCATTCCATTGGAAATCAGCATTGATCTGCTGAGTAAAGATCTGTTTACCAAGCATATCATAGATAGCAACCGTAGCATTGCGAGCACCGGCGATATTGATCTTCAAGATAGAATACATCGGATTCGGAGTCATCGAAACGCTAACACCGGCAGGCAATGTACTTGTAACCGAAGCTACACCCGCAGTATTGATGCCTTGCAGCGAAATAATACTTGCAGTAGCATTTGCATTAGAAAAAATCTGCAACTGGTCGGTATGAGCCTTCGTATCATTCGCATTGAATGCAACCTTAATAGCGACCTTAGCGCCGGCAGCAAGATTGATCGGATGAGCCGCAGTCGGGATAGCACTTGCGATCGAGAAATTGGTGCCCGATGTCAAAGCAAAACCCTTGATGGCAACATTCGTTGTCAAGTTATTGGTAAAGTTAAACGTAATAAACGTCTTTTGACGGCTTGTCTTGATCACGATAGACTGATGGCCACCATTGAACATCGAACGCGAAGAAGAATCTTCAACATCGAGGCTATCATTTTTACCACCGTTATCACCATGATGACCATGACCGTCACATTCAAGGGTATCATTGCTATCATGACCTGTGCTGTCACCATCATTACCACCAATATCGGTAGTATCACCACCATGATGTCCGCCGTCATTGTCTGTAGAATCGTGACCGCCGCCGCCATGATTTCCGCCGTCATTGTCGGTAGAATCATGACCACCGCCATCGTGAGTGCTGTCGTCACCGCCTGTTGAATCGTCATTTTCATGTCCGCCACCATTATCACCACCAGATTGGCGACTGAAGAGTACGGTTGGCTCAACCTTGACAAGCAATGTGCCTGAGAAAATTGGGGTAGAAGTGTTTAAAGCTCCGAAGAAGTTTACTGTCTGATAGAGTTCAAAGTTTACTGCTCGAGATGTGGGGGATACATTTCGGTGTGCATTGGAAGCAGAAACGTAAGATGCAAGCGATAAGCAAGCCAACATCACGAGCATCTGCAAGGAACGTGTGGTATTCGTATGTTTCATAATTGTATAGAGTTAGGATCTTAAAATCATACGCAAAATAGTGATTTAGACCATCTTGCTACGAAAGAATGACACCTGTAATCACCATTAGTTTCACTACCCAAGATGGAAATCATATTAAGTAATGACAATTTGCAACACAGCACATTCTTGAAAGATTGACACTAAAAAGCCGTTGTTTGTGACAACACGCATTGATTTTTTTATATTATTATTTCGTGAAATCGAATCAGAACCGCCATCTTAGGCGTATTTTTGTACTATATGCTTCAACGCCCAAAGACAAAAATCATCGCCACCTTCGGACCCGCCACCAGCTCTGAGGAAACGATCGAAAAACTAATTATTGCGGGGATGAGTATCGCCCGTCTCAATTTTTCACATTCGACCCCTGAAGAACATCTCGAAACAGCGCGTAAGATCCGTGCTGTAGGCGAGCGAATGGGCGAACATATTGCGATCTTAGGTGACCTACCGGGACCAAAAATGCGGACCGGAGAAACCGAGCACCCCTATGGCGTCGAAATATTGATCGATAGCAAACCAAGATTGGTCTTTGACCCTGAAGGGAAAACGACATCGGATGTGATCGCAACCACCTACCCATTCCTCGGCGAAGACGTCTCAGTCGATGACCCGATCTTGCTTGATGATGGTGCTATCATTTTATATGTCGATGAAATAATTTCAAAGACAGAGATCCGGACCAGAGTAAAAAATGGCGGTATTCTCAAAAGTCATAAGGGTATTAACTTCCCGAGAACAAAGCTGAGAATTCCGGCTCTGACCGACCACGACCGCGAACTTGCAAAGTTTGCCGTCGAGCAGATCGGTGTTGATGCACTGGCGTTATCGTTTGTGCGTCGTGCTGCCGATGTGTTACAGTTGCGACATTTGCTTGAGACCGAACTTCATCGTGGTGATATCCCGATCATCGCGAAGATCGAAAAACCTGAAGCGGTCGATCATATCGAGACGATTCTTGATGTCGCTGATATGATCATGGTTGCCCGAGGCGATCTTGGTGTAGAGATGCCGTTGGAGCAAGTACCGCCGGTACAAAAAAGAATTATCAATCTTGCAAACGAACGCGGGATTCCGGTGATCACGGCAACACAGATGCTTGAGTCGATGATCAGCCATCCGCGCCCGACTCGTGCCGAAGCCAGCGACGTTGCGAATGCCGTTTTTGACGGCACCGATTGTATTATGCTTTCGGCCGAGACCAGCGTTGGTCTCTACCCTGTCGAAGCAGTCTCGACGATGCGCGAAATCGCAATGCAAGCGGAGAAAAGTGGTTATGTCCGTAAACATACCGATCTTGACATCCCGACCGATGGCCTGCTGAACTCCGTTGACTCGCTTGCACGAGCCGCCTGTGTTCTTGCCGAGGAAGTAAATGCTCATGCGATCATTTGTGCAACACTCTCAGGCAAAAGTGTTCGGTCAATCGCGAAATATCGTTTTTCGCAATGGGTTATTGGAATGTCAACCGAAGAACAATCATTACGGAGGATGGCATTCTACTACGGAGTTATCGCATTGAAACTTGAAGAAGTAAAGAGTTTTGATGATACCTTAACCTATATGGTAGAGTTCGTGCAAAAGAAAGGTCTTATCCCAGAATCAGGCTATGTTGTGCTCACGGCCGGACATCCGATCTTCCAGATCAGCAGTACTAATATCATAAAAGTACATCATCTGGGAAATTGATGACTAATTGAGAGCTAGAATGAGTTTCGTGATTATTTTTTCACGATGATTCCTCTTGTTTTCGTTAATCTTCGGAACGGCTTTTGCAGGGGATACCGTTGAACGACTATAATATGAGAACAACACTAATACTTCGCATTTTCTTGCTTGCAATGGTGCTACTTTGTAGCAGCGGTAAGGCATTTTCGCAGTGGATCTTGCAAGGCGGCTTGCTCGATCAGCAGATCCATCGTGGTATTGAGCTCACCTACAACATGCAATATAGCGATGCCGATAGAACATTTGACTCGGTCATTAGCCAAAACCCCGACCATCCATCGGGCTACTTCTACAAAGCGATGGTTAATTTTTGGCGCGCCGTGACCAATACTGATAATACTGGATATGATGAAGCCTACAAAGCCCAGCTTGAAGAAAGCCTGAAGCGAGCTGATAAATTACTCGATTCGAATGAGTTCGATCTTGCCGGATTGTTTTATAAAGGTGCCTCACTCGGTATGCAAGCTCGCATTTTTGCGATCAGACCACAATGGCAAGATGCGATCACTCTCTTAGTAAAAGATGCGAAAGACGGAGTAAAGTATCTCAATAAATTAGAAGATAAACTTCCGGCCAATGGTGATATTATGTTCGGAAGAGGTTTATATAACTTTTATGTTGAAGCCATTAAAGAAGACTACCCGTCTCTTTCGACATTAATATCGTTTTTCGCAACCGGTAATAAACGGGTTGGCATTCAAATGTTAGAGTATAGCGCACAACGCGCGACATACTCACGAACCGAAGCAATGTATGAACTCACAAAGATCTATTATAACTACGAGAAAGATTATTTCAAGGCCTACAATTATGCTCAGTTGTTAGCTTCGAAGTATCCAAATAATTCTGCGTTCTTACATTACTTAGCTTTTACGCAAGTTTCATTAGGTCAACATACCCGATATGATTCGACCTACCATGTGATGCTTGCGCGCGCAAGAGAAAAACGCGAAGGTTATACGATCAAGCAAGCAAGAGAGGCAATGTATTTTATCGGCCAGAAAAATTTATTGTTATCATCGGGGAATATCGACTCTGCATTATATTATTTTTATAATAGTAATCTTCTCAGCAGAAAGATCACCCCCGACGAGGTGACCTGGTGGGTTGCAAAATCTGAATTACAAATGGGTATGGCTTATGATGTCAAAAATGACAGAAAGAATGCGCTGATGATGTATGATCGTGTTCAGAAAATGAAAGATATTTCCGGCACCCACGCCGATGCCCAACGATATATTGCTACGCCATACAAAAGACCTTGAAAATTACCATTTTTAGTTATTGTATAGAAAACTAAACAGTCCTTCAGTTTGTAGTATGGGGTAATTATGTAAAAATACCTCAAAATGGCGAATATTCTGATTATTGATGATGAGCCGGGCATACGGGATACTCTTGCTTGGATCTTTGAATATGAAAAACATATAGTCCTGACTGCCGAATCTGGCTCCGAAGGTGTAAAGATCATCAATAGTGGAACCCCAGTTGACTGCATTCTGCTCGATGTCAAGATGCCGGGTATGGATGGCATCGAAACTCTCCAGCGCATTCGAGAAATTCGCGCAGATGTCCCGGTGATTATGATCTCGGGTCATGGTACGATCGAAACAGCCGTCGAAGCAACAAAGCTCGGCGCATTTGATTTTCTCGAGAAACCACCCGACCGGGAAAAATTATTATTGATCGTCAGAAACGCGACCGAAAAGAAACATCTCGAGACCCAGGTTCGAAATATGAAAGAGCGTCTGCAAGGACGCGAGGCTATGCTCGGTTCATCGGCTGCAATGCGCAACATCCGTTCGATGATCGACCGTGTTGCACCTACCGAAGCACGAGTGCTTATCACAGGCGAAAACGGCTCGGGGAAAGAATTAGTGGCTCGAGGAATCCATCGCGGATCACGCCGAGAAGAAATGCCGTTTATCGAAGTGAATTGTGCGGCGATACCAAGAGACCTGATCGAAAGCGAACTCTTCGGTCACGAAAAAGGATCGTTTACCGGAGCACAAGCACAACGTATCGGAAAGTTTGAACAAGCTGACGGTGGCACACTTTTTCTTGATGAGATCGGTGATATGTCACTTGAAGCACAAGCAAAGGTGTTAAAGGTGATCGACGAAGGTTGGATCGAGCGTGTCGGAAGTTCGACCGGCAAACCTATCAAAGTTGATGTTCGCGTGATCGCGGCAACAAATAAGAATTTACAAGAAGAAATTCGTGGTGGTCGTTTCCGTGAAGATCTCTATCACCGATTAAATGTCATACCGATCTTCGTACCACCGCTTCGTGACCGCCGCGAAGATGTACCAGTCTTGGTACGTGCATTTGCCGATGAATTTGCCGCCGAAGCAAAACGTAAAGCCCCGAAGTTTGATGATGACGCAATGCATTTGATGATGTCGTTGCCATATACGGGAAACATTCGTGAACTTCGAAATGTGATCGAGCGTATCGTGATCTTAACGACATCGGAAACAGTCCACCGCGATCAAGTCGAGCGTCTTGGGCTGGCTTTCAGTATGATGAGCTCCTCACAGCAACCGACACCATTACAACCACAAGCGACACAAACCGATGGCTCATCTGATGATCTTTCAAAAAGTGTGATCCTTACTGCCGCTGATGTCGCAAGAATGCAATCGGCAGAGTTGGATGATTACTCAGCGTCGATGCCGCACCCGTTCCAGGAAGCACTTGCCGCAGGCTCATTCCAAGACTTTAAGGATCGAGCAGAGAAAATTTACATCGAAGAGCGATTACGTGAATATAATTGGAACATCAGCCGCACTGCCGAGGCGATGAATATTCAGCGTTCGCATCTCTATACCAAAATGCGTAAGTTCGGGCTGACCAAAGACAAGCGCGATGGTGAAGAGGTAGAGATCGACGAAAGCGAAATTGAAGATTAAGTGTTACAATTCTCGGCTTGATTCGTAGCGACAGAATTCTTACTTAACATTGCTTGCGGGTAGTTCACACCCGTCCCCATCTTACAATGAAAATACTTTATTCATATCTCAAGCAGTACAAAGCTCTTGTCTGGCTTGCGCTGGGCTTAGCCACGATCAATCAGGTCTTTTCGCTGCTTGATCCTGTCGTGTTCCGTTATGTTATTGATGACTATGCGACAAAGTCGAATATATATACTTCCGAACAATTTTTTCTTGGGGTTTCCAAATTATTAGCGTTGGCAGTTGGTGTGGCGTTCGTTTCTCGAGTTGCAAAAAATTTTCAGGATTATTATATTAATGTTATTACCCAAAAACTCGGGGCACAGGTATATTCCGAAGGGCTTGAGCATTCACTAAAATTGCCCTACTCCGTATTTGAAGATCAACGGAGTGGCGAGACGCTCGGTATTTTACAAAAGGTTCGTGGAGATATCGAGAGAGTCATTTCAATGTCGGTGAGTATGCTCTTCACCTCATTAATAGGCATAACGTTCGTTACGGTATATGCGATGACCATAAACTGGCTTATTGCGCCAGTATATTTTAGTACGATCCCGATCATTGCTTTTATCAGTCTTACGATGAGTAAGAAAATAAAAGTGGTTCAAAAAACTATTGTTGCCGAAACGACTGCTCTTGCCGGCTCGACGACCGAATCGTTGCGAAATATTGAATTAGTAAAAAGTCTCGGATTAGCAAAACAGGAGATCTCGCGTCTTAATGGAGTAACAGGAAAAATTCTGAAACTTGAACTCAAGAAAGTACGATACGTGCGGAGTCTCAGTTTTATTCAAGGTACAACGATAAATTTTCTTCGTACCAGTATTACATTCTTGATGCTCTATTTGATCTTTAAACAAGAGATCACCTTCGGACAATATTTCTCCTTATACGTCTATTCATTCTTCATCTTTGGCCCGTTGCAGGAGCTGGGCTCGATCATCTCTGTCTATCGTGAAACCGAAGCTTCGCTACAAAACTTTTCGAAAATCATGAGCACCGAACCCGAAAAACAACCATCCGACCCGGTGGCGTTGGGAAGCTTGAGTTCATTAGAATTTTCAGATGTTACATTCCAACATCAAACAGCAAATTCGCCCGCCTTACATCACATCTCATTCAAAGTGGAGCGCGGTGAGACGATAGCTTTCGTTGGTCCTTCAGGTTCAGGAAAGACAACCCTTGTTAAATTGCTCGTGGGCTTATATCACCCAAAAGAAGGAGCAGTTAATTATAATGGCATTAGTAGTAAGAAGATCGATCTCGATCAATTGCGCGAGCATATTGGATTTGTCACGCAAGACACTCAATTGTTCTCCGGTTCTATCCGTGAAAATTTATTATTCGTCCGCCCCGATGCTACCGATGCTCAATGTATGGATGTCTTAGAAAAGGCCGCCTGTGGTCCGTTGCTCGCACGTGCCCCGCAGGGATTGGATTCAGTCATCGGTGAAGGCGGTGTAAAAGTATCGGGCGGCGAAAAGCAACGCCTATCAATTGCTCGAGCACTGCTACGCAAACCACAGCTATTAGTTTTTGATGAAGCTACCTCCGCTCTTGACTCTCTGACCGAAGAAGAAATCACCGCGACCATTCGCGAAGTTTCAACCGGTACGGATCTTATTACAATTCTCATTGCCCATAGGCTTTCGACGATCATGCATGCAGATCGCATCATTGTGCTCGAGCGTGGCGAGATCATCGAGTCGGGTAATCATCACGATCTCCTTGCTGAAAAGGGTTTGTATTATGCAATGTGGCGTCAGCAGATCGGCGAACGTGCTTCAAATCATTCGTCACGAATAGCTCTTGGGGCAATGAAAACCACTGTGCGTAACTAATGGCTCACCAACAGCGAAGTGTAAAAATTCTACACTTTGGGGTATGCGCCGAGTGCATTTATAGCAAAGAGCAAATCTCAAGTAAAGGGAGTACCTATATTCGCTGCTTGCTTGCAGATAATGACGCCCGGTTTCGGAAATATCCCACGTTGCCACTACTGAGATGCTCAGGATTTGAACCTCAGGCAATAACGCAATCAAAAATATATTCGTAAGAACGATTTTCTCTCTGTTCGCATTGGTAAAGTCTCTATATTCACTCTATAGCATTGATCCTATGAACAAGATTAGTCAGTTGTTGTGTGTGTTGTTTGTCGCTTCATCTTTTTTGAGCGCCGCGGCGAATGCCAAAACCGGGGACACTACTCACGTGGTAGTAATGGATAAGTATCTCTGGACCTATAATGGATCGCAGACGAGATGGTCTAAATTTCCGGATGCTACGAAATCGTACGAAAAAATATTGTTGCGCTATAACCTCACTTGCCCAACGGGCGGATGCGGAGAGTGGGATTACACGACAGGAATAATTCTTCGCCACCATACAGGTAAAATAGATTCTACACTGCAAGATGCGCCAAATTTTACTGTTGACGGAAATACGGTTGATAGTATTCGCATTGCAAAAGACACCACGAGATCATATTCCTATAACACGAAGACTAAAAATACTGATTCGACGGCTAACGGACCAAATAAGATCTATTTTTATAAAGACCCAAATCATGCATTCAGGCCAACCGACTCGATCTATGTCTGGAGAGCTCAATACTGGAATTATATTTATGATAACACCGGAAAGGCGATCGATTCATTATACGTAAACGGCGACACGACCTATCATGTGACAAAGAAAAAAGCATACTACGTTTTTGAAGTTGTTGTCCCTTATGAGATCACTCGCTATATAACACCGTATGGCAAAGGCTTTGCGAAGGACTGGACGCGCACTTGGACGATGGACGTAACTGATTTCGAATATCTCCTTCACGATTCGATCGAGCTGGTCACCTATTATGATGGATATTCACAAGGTTCGCTTTATACGTTATCTTTTGATTTTATCGAAGGGACACCTTCACGAAAAACATATAAAGTTGAACAGCTTTATACCGGGTATCTCTATTATGGCAATGCAAACGATCCGATCAATAATC
Organism: Kapaibacterium sp. (SeqCode); assembly: GCA_038229915.1. GTDB lineage: Bacteria > Bacteroidota > Ignavibacteria > Palsa-1295 > Palsa-1295 > JAFDZW01. The sequence goes on from JBBRNY010000021.1 coordinate 26,441, forward strand.
ATTTACCACTCAAGACTATTTTTCATGAACAGACTGCCGATCTGATCACTCTTCGATTGATCGTTTCGGGTCATGGCTCTGATCCAAATGGAGCTTGCGAGTTTATCGACAAGACTCATTCTATTTGGGTCAATGGTGCGAGCCGGTATGACCAACATCTTTGGAGAGAAGATTGCGGTTTTAATCCGACTTACCCTCAGACAGGTACTTTCACGCTTTCACGCGCGGGTTGGTGCCCTGGTGATCTCGTCTATCCTTGGGACTATGATCTGACCGCGTTCTCGAAGAAAGGTGATTCGCTTACCGTACAATATAAAATGGAAGACTATACCTCAACAAGTCCGAGTGGTGGGTATAATGTAAACGGAATTCTATTTTATTCAAGCGGGCCGACTTTTAATCTCGACGCAGCAATTGACGACATCAAACAGCCAACTTCTGATTATCGCTTTGCTCGTATCAACCCATCTTGTAGTGGTGCACCATCGACAGTGGTGATAAAAAATAATGGTAAGACGGTGTTGACCGATGCGACTATCAACTATGGTATTGACGGTGATCTCTCACATTCTTTTCATTGGAAGGGAAGTCTTAATTTTCTTGAGAAAGCAGACGTTGTGCTCCCGGCTATTGATCTTGGGAGTGGCACGCACACATTCTCGGCGCAAGTACAAGCACCAAATGGATCGACCGATGAATATGCTCAAAATGATATTGCTGTTACAACGTATTCAACACCAAAGATCTATTCGAACAATATCTATTTGACGTTAAAGACTGATGTGCTTGGTTTTGAATCAAATGCCATCAGTTATAATGTCTTGGATGTGAATGACAATGTTCTCTATAGCCGCAGTAATATGCCAGATGCAACGATCATTCGCGATACTTTTCAGCTTCCTTCAGGGTGTTACCGCTTTGTGATCTCTGATGATGGCTCGTATCCTATTGGTCTCAATCCATGGTTTATTAATGGTGGTGTTGCAGGCTACTTTACTTTAAAGGATGACAAAAAAGTAACGATCTGGAATGCAACGAGCTCGAATTATTTGGCAGGTTTCGGACGTCGTGAGATCGTGCCAATGACCGTTGTAGCACCGTCGTCAGTTTCTAGCACACCGCACACTATTTCTCTTAATACTATCGCGATCTATCCTAATCCATCGCATAATATATTATCGTTTGATCTGAGCGGAATTGACGAGTCAGCTGGCGGAGAAATCCGAGTATCACTCTTTTCGATATTAGGTCAGGAAATGGTCACTCGTACGATCAGAAGTTCTGATCTTCCGCGCTATGATCTTGATGTATCGCATTTCACAGCAGGGAGTTATATTGTTCGTCTGCAGTATGGTGATCAGAAGATCTCGAAGCAAATAATTCTCAATTAATTTCGGCCCAATAAAAAAGCCCGCAATTGAGCGGGCTTTTTTATTATCGTATTTAATGATATATTATACCTTCGGTGCAGCATTCTTGATCGCATCTGAAGTGCCATCTGCATACTTCTTGAAGTTCTCGTTGAACTTTACAGCAAGCATTTTTGCCTGTGCATCGTAGGCCGACTTATCAGTCCAAGTATCACGAGGGTTAAGTACTTCCGGAGGTACATTCGGTACTGACTGCGGAATGTGCAAGCCGAAGATAGGGTCTTCAATTGTTGCAACATTATCAAGTTCACCCGAAAGAGCTGCATTGACCATTGCACGAGTATATGGCAAATGCATACGCTTGCCAACGCCATAGGCTCCGCCGGTCCAACCAGTATTGACCAACCAGATATTCACATCTTGTTCATCGATCTTCTTGCCAAGTAGATCGGCATAAACATTTGGATGATGCACCATAAACGGAGCACCGAAGCAGGTCGAGAAGTTCGGCTCCGGCTCAGTAATGCCGCGTTCTGTTCCGGCAAGCTTCGCGGTGTAGCCACTGATAAAGTGGAACATTGCCTGCTCTTTGGTGAGCTTCGAGATCGGAGGCAATACGCCAAACGCATCCGCCGTTAGGAATACGATAGTTTTCGGATGTCCGCCCATACTTGGAAATATGGCATTCGAAATATATTCTAATGGATATGCCGCTCGAGTATTCTCTGTTTTCGAAACGTCGTTATAATCGGGAACGCCGTTTGCATCAAGTACAACATTCTCGAGAACAGTACCACGTTTGATAGCGCCCCAAATTTCCGGCTCACTTTCTTTAGAAAGTTTTACACACTTCGCATAGCATCCACCTTCAAAATTGAATACACCATTGTCGCTCCAACCATGCTCGTCATCGCCGATAAGCGAGCGCGTAGGGTCAGCAGAGAGCGTCGTCTTGCCGGTTCCAGAAAGACCAAAGAAAAGAGCGGTATCGCCTTTTACACCAATGTTTGCCGAGCAATGCATCGGCATCACACCTTTGAGCGGTAACAAATAATTTAAAGTCGTGAAAATTGACTTTTTTATTTCGCCGGCATACTCTGTGCCACCGATCAGCAGAATACCTTTCTCGATATTGAGCACGATAAATGTATCGCTGGCAGTACCATCAGTTGCGGGATCAGCTTTAACCGACGGCATATCAATGACCGTAAATTGTGCGTTATGATCAGCAAGCTCTGTCGCAGTCGGAAGAATAAATAAATTTTGACAGAACAAATTGTGCCAAGCATACTCGTTAATGACACGAACATTTAAGCGATAGGCAGGGTCAGCACCGGCAAAAAGATCGGCGACGAAAAGTTCTTTCTCGTTCATTGCCGCTTTCATTTTGCTATAGAGCTTCTCGAAATTTTCTTCGGAGATGTCACGATTAACCGTGCCCCACCAGATATTTTTCTCGCTTTCGGGATGACGAACGATAAATTTATCTTTTGGCGAGCGTCCGGTGTATTTTCCGGTCGAAACAACTAGTGCTTCATTGGAAGCAAGTTTACCTTCGCCACGAGAAAGTGATTCGGCATAGAGTTCTTCTGAACTCAAATTAAAATTGATTCGCGCATGCGTTACACCATGTGTATGGAGTATCGAACCGGTCGGCTTATTTTCTTGACTCATATAATAATATAAATTTATTGACGACTCTTTCTCTCGGAGATGACATGGATGAATTCCTCACGATCAACAGAGCCTATTAAAACGAAATGATAAGCGGTTCTGTTCTATGCTTTTAAATAAACGGAGCGGTCTTTCAGGACGTAAAAAAGAACTTATTTAGAAACCACCATTTGTTTTATAAGACTACCGGATGGTGTGCTGAGGCGATAGAAATACACTCCATTAGGCAGATTTGAAGCATTAAATATCATCGAATGCTTGCCTGATTCAAGTGTGCCATCATATACCGTAGCGATCTCTTTACCGATCTCATCAATAATGCGGAGTGAAACAAGAGCCGTTTGAGGAATAGTAAATGCAATAGTTGTCTGTGAGGAAAATGGATTCGGTGAGTTTTGCCCCAGCTCTAATATATCGGACTTAAGATTCTTAACGTCAAGTGAATCGCCGAGAATAGTGAGAATATTTGCCGCACTGTCAAATGTCCATTCATACGAAGTAAGATTTATCGTTGCCGGGTCATGGATCACGACACCGTCTATGTCATATTGTGATCCGTGAGTGGAAGAGCAATTGAACAAGTTTAGTGCAGGCTCGAATGGATTTACCAGATTTTGTTGATGGGTACATACTGCGTTGAGTACAGTAAAAACCTCAGTGTCTTTTCTGGTGATCAGTAAGGTGATGCCACTATTGGGCGAAGGCAAAGTGTATTGTATAGAGCCAAATTGCGTCTGAAGTTTTTTAAATTGGAATTTCGCAAGATCAACAATGACATTTCCATCAAGCACCTTGCTATTACTTGAAGCAAATGCTTTTGACCCGCAGACTGCACAAAGAGAAGGAACGGCCGCGGCGACAATTCCAGCTCCGATGGCTTTCTTTAGAAAATCTCTGCGGGTATCCATTTATATTTCTGTAAGTTGAATAACGTTAACGATCTTACGTAGTGTTAAAACACGCGAATTAAGTGAGTGTTTCATACAGTGTCTATTTGAGTAAAAAAAGTTAGAAAAGGTTTAAAAAAAATCGTTAAAATGAGGCATTAATGCCCAAACCGATCTGTCTTGGATACTCAGTATATGAGTCCCAAAAAGCTCCATCGGTACCAAAAAGGTTATTCATAATGACCTGGAGTTTCCAGTGGCTATCCAATTGGTAAGCTCCCTTCAGATTCACAAAAAAAAGACTCTTCTGTTCGCGCGAAATAAACTTGCAACTGACCGAAGGAAAGAATTTAGACGAAATTGACCCAAACCGATATGAGATATCAGAAGTGAAAGTTGGTTCGTAAGGAAGTTGTGCGTCCGTTTGTGTAGCGACGGTTGAACTAAAATTTGTCGCGATCGAAAGTCGGTCGTTTTTTAGAAGTACAAAGCCGGCAGAAAGATCTATCGAGAATATTCTTGCATCGACAGTTTTGGGATAGTAAGATATTATCCCGGAGTCATTCACCGAGAAAAAACTGAGTGCATTATGCCGAGCATAATAGGAAATTACGAATTGTAGTCTTTCCTCGGATGACAATAAATATTCTATGCCAAGATTTACATGGTACCTATCAATGCTCACTCTCCTTTCATCGCGCAGAAGCAATGAGTCGATAGATATACCACCGCTGGTTAGGAGTGGGGCGTAAAATGGGTTTACATTGTATAGTCTATCAAATGTTTGGGGAATCGCTGTGCGACCGAGCGATAGGAAAGCATTTAAGTCCGGGGAAAAGCGCTGCTGAATCTTTAGTTTTGGGAATAGGTAGGAAGTCGAAGCCGTCGCATCTGCTGTATTGATAAATGTAAGCCCCGCTTCCCAATTAAATGATTGTTTCGTGGGTGACGCAAGAGTCAGTTCGGTAGTGAGCGCACCAAGCGCGCCATTCAACAGTAATTTATCTGTGGTAGTACTTGCTCCTGTATATGCGAGTGAAAATCGTAACCTGTTGCTGCTGTCGGTTGTCTGATGCTCCAACAAAGAAGAAAAACTTCCCGAACGTTCGCTCAGCCCTGTTCCGGAATTATCGCTAAAATAGTGGAGACCTGCGCTTCCGGTGAGTAATATTTCATCAAGTGACCCCATGGAGACTGTTGCCTCAGCGTTGTTTCGAGAAAGTGCTGTGGCAGTATTTCTAGATTTTATATGAATTGATCTCGTGAGCGAGGAAGATGATATCTCCGCATCGATCATCGGAATCGATTCACCGCCGTTTTCTCGTGAGTATGGTATGGAGAAAATACCATGCGCAGTAATATTCCATTGCTCTGGTAATGCGGTAATATCAGAATTGCCATCAGCAAATGAACCTCCCAGTTCGATCGTCGTATGACTGTTATTTATCAGTAATGCTTTTGCTGAAATTTCAGGGATATATGGTGATCCGAGCATAAGCGAGACATAATATTGTCGCGGAGAAGTTCGTATCATCGGCTGTTGCATTGGCAGTACATCAAACAGTGGTAGATCTTCCTTCGAGACAGGATCCATCTTCATTGGTAGTGAAGAATCGAACGGTACCTGTCGGCGCGATGTGCCGATCATCATTGCATAGGGGTAGTGAAAGCGAAGTCCTTCGGAAGTGCGCTCGGTTTCGGGAAGTTCTGCGAGCATCGAATCGAGCCATTCTTTATGAGAAAGCGAGACAACCGAGTCGATCGTGAAGATAGCGGAATCACGCACCATCGTTGAATCGAGTTCACGAGCGGACGTATCACGAAGACTTGCTGAGATTAATTTATCGGCTTTGACAGTATCACTAAAACGAATAACTCTTGGGGCATTCGCTCCGCGAAGTCTTAGTTCGCGTTCAAGTGATGGCGGAAGTTTTAGTGAAGTCGTCGAAGGTTGGGCGTTAACTTGGGTTGAGGTAACAAAACAGATCACCGCAATAGCAATGATGAAAAATTTGGCGGATGTGGCTTGCGCTTTTTTTATGAACACGAATTAATTAAACTTCCTGACGAATCATACCTCCAAACTACAAAGGCAATCGCATTTCTGTTTCACTAAAAA
>JBBRNY010000022.1:0-32277 GCA_038229915.1 Kapaibacterium sp. (SeqCode)
AACCCTTCATCGAATGAATTATTTTTGGAATTATATAATGCACAAATGGTAAAGGTGGTAAAGCTCTATGATATTATGGGAAGAGAATTAACCTTACCAGTTCGACTACTTTCGAGTAGTGCTGTCGTAGATGTAAGTTCGCTTCCTAATGCCGCCTATTTAGCAAGGATTACCTTTACCTATAACGAGTACACCAATACCTATTCATTACCCTTTATCGTCAAGCATTAGTATTTTACTCTCGAAAAAACAATCGTTAATGCGATTCCAACGGAATGATCTTTGGTTTAATAACCGTTGCTCGGGGCTCGATCTTTAATTTGGGCTTGGGTTCTTCGGGGTGTTGATATGTGTCTCTTAATTTGTTATCTTTCTGCCTGTTTGTGTTCACGGTAACAGTATTATTATCACCGCGTTTGCCACTGATGTGAAAAGTCTTGTTGGCTGAATTTATCGACACATCGCCTGACTTTACGTCGTTCACTTGGGCAACGGCTTGAGTCGCAACAAATAGAAAAGATACTCCAAAAAAAACGAAAAGATTTTTCATAAAAACTCCTCGAGTATAATACTAAACTTGCTAAAATATCAACTACTAATAATTTAGGAAGGTTCGGTCGTTTCGGGTTGTTGCCCAACCAACATTGCAGATATGATCAAGCCACACCCGACGAGTTCGGAGGGGTTCATTCGTTCTCCTAATATGAGATAGCCTATGAGCACGGTTACTACCGGCTCTAATGTGTAGATCAGCACTGCCGCCGTTGGAGAGATCTCTTTTTGGTAGAGAGCTTGAATGAACGATGACGCTGCGGTGGCGAGTATTGTTGTATAGAGAATCGAGAAGATCAGGTAATTGGTTAAATGAAAATGCAATGGTGCTGTGAATGGTAATACGATCAGTATGCAAAACAACGCAACCGTCAATTGCATCGCGCTGAGTGCAATTGCCGAATTGACCTCTCCGCCAATGGCTTCTTCTACCAGCGGAAACGTCTTGTCAAGCCATAATATATAAACACCAAAGGCAAGGGCGCAGAGCAGAGTCAGAAAATCGCCAATTACTATGCCATCAAACGGATAGGGGTGAGTTAATAACACAATACCTATTGCCGCGGCAATGATCGAGATGATCTTTCTCGAAGTGAATTTCTCGAAGCCGATCATTCTGGCAAACAGTGGTGTCCAGAGAACTGTTGTTGAAGTCAAGAATGCCGATTTCGACGTAGTTGTCGTCAGCAACCCCATAAATTGGAAAATATACCCAAAACCAAGTGTTGAACCAACGATAAGAATATTTTTTCTTAATTTTAGCTCATTTGGAGTTTTGGCTCTAAATAACAGCATTACTCCTTTTCTCGCCGCCGGGAAAAAAGACAAAAAGATTACCAATGAGAGCGCAAATCGTAATGCCGCAAATAGGAGAGGGGAAATATCACCGAAAGAATCTTGTACAATTGCAAACGTCGTGCCCCAGACCATCGTCAGGAGCGTCAGAGTCAGCACCGCACGGCGCTTTTTATGGTAAAGTGGTGGTGTTGCCATATTCGCTAAGCGGCTGATTAACAACGATTTCAGAACGTCGGTTACAGGATATTCGTATTGTTTGTCGGCGGGGAATTATTAAATAGCAAAAGTCGTTTGCGATGGGCTGAATTCTGAATCCTTTTGTCGGACACAACGTATATCTGTAGTCTCGTACAGAAGCTTTCAATCACTCATAAAAACCGAACGCAACCTTGCAAAGCATTGATCGTGCACCTCTTTTCGTATTCGCTTGCGAATACGCCTGTTTTTTTATGAACCGAGACCTCGGTTCGTCTGTACCAAAATCACTAAAAAGTACCTATTGCCAGTAACGGCAATAGCACGCTGTATTAGCGTCACGATAACGTTTCGTTCGTTTTATACAATTTTTAAATAGAATACTGTAGTATGGCAAAAAAGTCGGCTGCTTCCTTACTCAACGGAGCGCATATCATTGAAAACGGTAGAATCTCCTTCTCGAAGATTCCCAAAGAATATGATATGCCTGATCTCCTCGATGTTCAGTTAAAATCCTTTCAAGAATTCTTGCAATCGGGCGTTCCGCTTTCTGAGCGTATCGTTACGGGCTTGGAATCGGTATTTCAGTTGAACTTCCCGATCGTGGATTCACGCGAGACGTTCATTCTTGAATATCTCGATTACCGCCTCGAAAAACCGCGCTACAATATCATGGAGTGCCAAGAACGAGGCTTGACATATAGTGTGCCACTCAAAGCACGTCTTCGTCTATCGTCGAAGAATGCAGCCGAAGGCACCGAAGATTTCGTCGAGACGATCGAACAGGAAGTGTTCCTCGGTAACTTGCCGATGATGACTGACAAGGGTACGTTCATCATCAATGGTGCTGAGCGCGTTGTCGTCAGCCAGCTCCATCGTTCGCCCGGTGTGTTCTTTTCTGAGAGCATGCATCCGAACGGTACTACGATCTTCTCTGGTCGTGTCATCCCATTCCGCGGAAGCTGGGTTGAGTTTACAACTGATATTAATAACGTTCTTTGGGCATACATTGACCGTAAGAAGAAATTCCCAGTAACAATGTTACTCCGCGCTCTCGGATATTCAACCGATGAGCAGATCCTTGATCTTTTCAATCTCGTTACCGAACTTGATGCCAAAAAGGCAAAGTTCGATGATTATGTCGGTCGCAAAGTTGCTGCTGACGTTATTGATATGTCAACGGGAGAGATCTTTCTCAGTAAAGATTCTGAGTTTAAAGATGAGCATATCGAACAGCTCAAGAAGAGCGGCGTAAAGACTATCAAGTTCTTAGAACTCGAAGAGACTGGCGGCGCGGTCATTATGAATACGATCGCAAAAGATCCTTCGCGTTCGACCGATGATGCTTTCGAAGCGATCTATCGAGTGATGCGCTCGACCGAGGCTCCGGATATGGAGACGGCTCGTGGGTTGCTCGAAAAAATGTTCTTCACACAAAAGCGTTACGACCTCGGTTTGGTCGGTCGTTTGCGTTTGAACCAACGCCTCAGCCTTGAGATACCAAATGATGTCACCACTCTTGCAAAAGAGGACATCGTGGCGATCTTGCAATATATTATTAAGCTCCAACTTGGTAAGGCATCGCTTGATGATATTGATCATCTTGGCAATCGCCGCGTCCGTACAGTTGGCGAGCAGCTTGCACAGCAATTTAACGTTGGTCTTGCCCGTATGGCTCGTACCATTCGTGAACGTATGAGCATTCACGATGAAAAAGTTGGACCAGCTGATCTTGTTAATGCCCGTACCGTTACGAGCGTAATCAACACGTTCTACGGCACCAACCAGCTTTCACAGTTTATGGATCAGACCAATCCGCTTGCTGAAATGACGCACAAACGTCGTATGTCAGCCCTCGGACCTGGTGGTCTTACCCGTGAACGCGCCGGCTTCGAAGTCCGTGACGTTCACTATACACACTACGGTCGTCTTTGCCCGATCGAAACACCTGAAGGACCGAATATCGGTCTTATCTCATCACTTGCAGTGTTCGCACAAGTCAATAAATTTGGCTTTATCGAAACACCGTATCGTATCGTGAAGAACGGTAAAGTAACAAGTGATATTGTGTACTTGACTGCCGATGATGAAGAAGATAAGATCATCGCACAGGCAAATCAGATGCTCGATTCGCATCGCAAATTTATCGGTGAACGTATCAGTTGCCGTCAGTTTGGCGACTTCGTACTAAAGTCACCTGACGAAGTTCAGTTTATGGACGTTGCACCAACGCAGATCGTTAGTGCTGCTGCTGCGCTCATCCCGTTCCTTGAGCATGATGATGCGAACCGCGCATTGATGGGCTCGAATATGCAACGCCAAGCAGTGCCGTTGCTCCGTCCGGAAGCTCCGGTCGTCGCAACAGGTCTCGAAGGCAAACTTGCACGCGATAGCCGTGCACTTATTCTTGCCGAGCGTGACGGTATCGTTCAGAGTGTTGATGCCGAGCGTATCGTCATTCAATATGAAGACGAAGGAACACGCGACGAAGTGCTTGCGAGTTTTGATGACAGTCGTATCAAAGAATATAAGCTCACGAAGTTCTTCCGTTCGAACCAAGATACTTGTATCAACCATCGTCCGAGCGTCAAAGCCGGACAGCACGTCAAAAAAGGCGATGTCTTGGTTGATTCGTCTTCGACCGAAGGCGGCGAGCTCGCTCTCGGACGCAACGTGATCGTAGCATTTATGCCATGGAGAGGTTATAACTTCGAAGATGCTATCGTGATCAGCGAGCGCGTCGTTTCCGAAGATATTTATACCTCGATCCACATTGAAGAGTATGAACTCCACGTTCGTGATACCAAGCGCGGTGAAGAAGAGCTGACTCGTGAAATTCCGAACGTTTCGGAAGAAGCAACGAAAGATCTTGATGAAAACGGATTGATCCGTATTGGCGCCGAAGTAAAAGAAGGTGATATTCTGATCGGAAAGATCACGCCGAAAGGTGAGACCGATCCGACACCGGAAGAAAAGCTCTTACGAGCGATCTTCGGTGATAAAGCTGGTGATGTGAAAGATGCATCGTTGAAGGCACCTCCAGGTTTGAAAGGCGTCGTTGTCGAGACAAAATTGTTCTCGCGCAAAGGCACCAAAAAAGAAGGCGAAGAAAAACGTGATGAGAAAAAACGTTTGGATGTGATCGACAAATATTATACCGATCAGCTTCGTGAAATTAATACCAGACTTGCAGAAAAGCTTCTAAAAGTACTTGACGGCGAAGCGGGTATTGGTGTTCGTGATCTCGACGGCGGCGTTGTGCTCCGTTCAGGCGTTACGTTCAAACACGATACGTTGTTCTCGCGTCTTGATGAACTCGATAAACTTTCGGTCGGTACTGATTGGATCGATGATCGTCGCAAGATGAACCTCATCCGCAAGATCTACGAAGGCTATTGGACCAAACGCGAAGACGTCGAAGCCGATGTTCGTCGCGAGAAATCAAAAGTTGGTCTTGGTGATGAGCTCCAACCGGGTATTATGCAAATGGCAAAGGTTTATGTTGCCAAAAAGCGTAAGCTTTCGGTCGGTGATAAGATGGCAGGACGCCACGGTAACAAGGGAGTTGTTGCGAAGATCGTCCCAGCCGAAGATCTTCCGTTCCTTGCTGATGGCAGACAAGTTGACATCGTGCTCAATCCGCTTGGTGTGCCGAGTCGTATGAATATCGGACAGTTGTACGAAACCGCTCTTGGTTTTGCTGCAAAGAGACTCGGTGTTCGTTTCGAAACACCGATCTTCGATGGCGCACATTGGGATGATGTTCATGGCTATCTCAAAGAAGCCGGTCTTGATGAAGACGGACGTTCGCAACTTTATGATGGACGTACCGGCGAGCCGTTTGATCAGCGTGTGACCGTTGGTTGCATTTATATGCTCAAACTATCGCATTTGGTTGATGACAAGATCCACGCAAGATCGATCGGACCATACTCATTGATCACCCAGCAGCCGCTTGGTGGTAAGGCACAGTTCGGTGGTCAGCGTTTCGGAGAGATGGAAGTGTGGGCGCTCGAAGCATACGGCGCAGCACATGCACTTCAAGAGATCTTAACCGTAAAGTCGGATGACGTACCGGGTCGTTCGCGCGTCTATGAGGCGATCGTTAAAGGCGAGAATATGCCGGAGCCAAGTGTTCCGGAGTCATTCTCGGTGTTGGTGCGCGAGCTGCAAGGCTTGGCACTTGAAGTAACGATCAGCTAAAGGAATTAGGGAATAGGGGATAGAGTATCGAAAAAATACTCTCCCCCTATAGACCCACCTTGCTCTTAGATATTAGAATAAAAGTTTAGAGAACAATAGAAAGATTAGATTATGGCTTACATGCTTCCGATGGAATCTCCGTTTAAGAAGTTTTCACAGATCACGATCAGTCTGGCAAGTCTCGAGAGTATTCTCACGAGAAGCCATGGCGAAGTGACGAAGCCCGAGACGATCAACTACCGATCATACCGTCCGGAAAAAGATGGTTTGTTCTGCGAGAAGATCTTCGGACCAACCCGCGATTGGGAATGCTTCTGCGGCAAGTACAAACGTATCCGCTACAAAGGTATTATTTGTGATCGTTGCGGCGTAGAGGTGACAACGAAATCCGTTCGTCGCGAACGCTTCGGACATATTGCTCTTGCAGTACCTGTCGTTCATATTTGGTACTTCCGTTCGTTGCCGAACAAGATCGGACATTTGCTCGGTATTCCGAGTAAAGATCTTGAAAAGATCATCTATTACGAATCGTACGTCGTCGTAAGCCCCGGCACAACCGGTTTGCCGGCGAAGCATCTTCTGACCGAAGAAGAATATTATCGTATTCTTGATTCATTGCCAGCAGAAAATGATAATCTGCATGCCGATGATGCGAAAAAATTTATTGCCGGTATCGGTGCACCTGCATTGCATGACTTGCTTCGTCGCATTGACATTGAGTCACTTTCGATCGAACTTCGTCGTCAAGCACGTGAAGAAACTTCACAGCTCAAACGTCAAGATGCTCTTAAGCGTCTTCGTACTGTTGAGTCGTTCCGTCTCGAAGAAGGGAAGATCGAGAACCGCCCTGAGTGGATGGTACTTAGTGCTATCCCGATCATTCCGCCAGAACTTCGTCCTTTGGTGCCACTTGAAGGCGGACGTTTCGCGACCAGCGATCTCAATGATCTCTATCGTCGTGTGATCATTCGTAATAATCGCTTGAAGCGTTTGATGGATATCAAAGCGCCTGAAGTTATTTTGCGTAATGAAAAGCGTATGCTTCAAGAAGCTGTCGATTCGCTTTTTGATAACTCACGTCGTGCTTCTGCTGTCAAAGCCGATACATCGCGTGCTCTCAAATCGCTTTCAGATACGCTCAAAGGTAAGCAAGGTCGTTTCCGTCAGAACTTGCTCGGTAAGCGTGTTGATTACTCTGGTCGTTCGGTTATCGTTGTCGGACCTGAGTTGAAACTGCATCAGTGCGGTTTGCCGAAAGAAATGGCTGTTGAACTCTTCAAGCCCTTCATTATTCGTAAACTGATCGAGCGCGGTATCACCAAGACGGTGAAATCAGCAAAGAAGCTTGTTGAAAAGAAAACCAATGACGTTTGGGATATTCTTGAATCGATCATTGACGGACATCCGATCATGCTCAATCGTGCACCAACACTGCACAGATTAGGTATTCAGGCATTCCAACCAAAACTGATCGAAGGACGCGCACTCCAGATCCATCCGCTCGTTTGTACGGCATTTAATGCTGACTTTGACGGTGATCAGATGGCTGTTCACGTTCCGTTGTCGTTCGAAGCACAGCTTGAGGCTTCGACATTGATGCTGAGTGCTCATAATATTATCTCTCCACAGAATGGCGAGCCGATCACTGTTCCTTCACAGGACATGGTACTCGGACCTTATTATCTTACGAAGCACAAAGCAGGCGAACTCGGTGAAGGCTTGATCTTCTCTGATGCGAAAGAAGTGATCATTGCGTATAACTTGAATCGCCTCGCGTTGCATACGATGATAAAAGTACGACTCAAAGGCAAGATGATCGAAACGACAACCGGTCGTATCATCTTCAACCAGATCGTACCCGAAGAACTTGGATACTTGAACGAACTCCTTACGAAGAAACGTCTTCGTCAGATCATTTCGTATAGCTTCCGTACTGTTGGTCTTGTAAAAACAGTCGAATTCCTTGACAAGCTTAAGGATATGGGCTTTGCTTTTGCAACCAAGGGCGGCGTGTCGGTAGGACTGACAGATATTGTTATTCCGAAAGAAAAGAACGAGATCATCGACAAAGCACAAAAGCAAGTTGATGATGTTCATGATAAATACCTCAACGGTTTTATCACAACCGGCGAACGATATAATAAAGTTATTGATATCTGGACACGCGCAACAAACCGTGTGGCCGATAAGCTTTTCGAAACACTTCAGCATGATCGCAACGGGTTCAACCCGTTGTATATGATGGTGGACTCCGGTGCTCGCGGATCAAAAGAACAGGTCCGTCAGCTTGCCGGTATGCGTGGTTTGATGGCTAAACCGCAGAAATCACTTTCGGGACAAACCGGTGAGTTGATCGAGAACCCAATTCTTTCGAACTTCCACGAAGGTCTTTCGATCCTTGAGTACTTTATCTCGACCCACGGTGCTCGTAAAGGTCTTGCTGATACCGCTTTGAAAACGGCTGATGCAGGATACCTCACACGTCGTTTGATCGATGCTGCTCAAGATGCGGTGATCGCGTTGCATGATTGCGACACGATCCGTGGTATTCCTACGAGCGCATTGAAAGAAGGCGAAGACATTAAAGAAACACTTTCCGAGCGTATTCTCGGTCGTGTAGTTCAGGAAGATGTGATCGACCCATCGACGAAAAAGATGATCGTCAAGACGGGTGGAATGATCAATGAAGAAGTTGCTGCCGAGATCGCGCAGACTTCGATCGAAACAGTGTTGGTTCGCTCGGTCTTGACCTGCGAAGCAAAACGTGGTATCTGTGCCTTGTGCTATGGCCGTAACCTCTCGACACATAAGCTTGTCGAAGCTGGTGAAGCCGTTGGTATCATTGCTGCACAGTCGATCGGTGAACCTGGTACTCAGCTTACACTCCGTACCTTCCATACCGGTGGTACCGCATCGCTTATCGCTTCGCAGTCACAGGTGACTTCGAAATTCGACGGGCGTGTGCAGTATGAAGGTATGAAAGTTATCAGCAATAGTGAAGGCGAGCAGATCGTACTTTCTCGTTCGGGTATCGTCAATATTCTTGATGATGATAATCGTGTCGTTGGTAAGTTTGATGTACCGTATGGTGCGGTCATTCTTGTTGCCGATGCAGTTCAGATCAAGAAAGGCGTAATGCTTTATGAGTGGGATCCGTACAATGCGGTTATTATTTCTGAACATCCTGGTACAGTAAAGTACCGTGACTTTGTTGAGAACGTTACGGTTCGTCGCGAGCCGGATGAACTCACAGGTCACATCCAGACTCGTACGATCGACTCACGTGATCGCTCGAAATCACCAACGCTTGATATTCTTGATGCCGAAGGCAAAAAGATCATCAACTACATCATCCCAAGTAATGCGATCTTGCAGGTCGAAGATGGTGGACCGGTTAATTCGGGTATGGTACTCGTGAAGATCCATCGTGAAGCTGGCAAAAACCGTGATATTACGGGAGGTTTGCCGCGCGTTACCGAGTTGTTCGAAGCACGTTCACCTTCAGATCCGGCTACAGTATCTGAAATCGACGGTGTCATCCATTTCGAGAAGCCACGTCGTGGTTCACGCGTGATCGTCGTCACATCGCATGATGCGACCGATCGTCGTGAGTACACCATTCCGTTCGGTAAGCATATTCTTGTTCAAGAAGGTGATAGCCTTCGTTCGGGCGAGAGACTTTCCGATGGTGCGATCGACCCACATGATATTTTGAAGATCAAGGGCGTTGCTGCTGTTCAGCAGTATCTCGTCAATGAAATTCAGGAAGTGTATCGTATGCAGGGTGTGAAGATCTCCGATAAGCATATCGAGATCATTGTTCGTCAGATGCTTGGTAAAGTTATTATTACCAACTCTGGTGATTCAACGATTCTTGAGAATGACGAAGTCGATAAGATCAAGATCTTCGAAGAGAATGAAACCTTGAAGAACTCTGTCTTCATTACCAAACGCGGCGACTCGAAATTTAAAGTCGGGCAAATGGTTGACAAGAAGAAGTTCAAAGAGCTTGTTGCCGATCTCAAGAAAAAAGAGAAAGTAGCACCAGAAGCACGACCGGGCGAGCCAATTCTTGGCGAACCGATCTTGCTCGGTATTACCCAAGCAGCATTGCAGACCGAGAGCTTTATCTCCGCTGCCAGCTTCCAGGAAACAACGAAAGTTCTTACCGAAGCAGCGATCCAAGCAAAGACCGATATCTTACTTGGTCTCAAGGAGAATGTTATCGTCGGACATCTTATTCCTGCCGGAACAGGATTGCCGAAGTTCAAAGATCTTTTGGTTATTCCGAAAGAATTGCAAGAACTCGGTATTCAGGCAAGCGAAGAAATGCCAAGACCACGCCGTTCACAACGGACGGCGGCTTAAAGCTCAGATCAAATTTTGATCAACAAAAAAGCCCATTCGAAAGAATGGGCTTTTCTGGTTTAAATATAGTGGATACTCTTAATAAACTAAATGCCTATCCGATGAATGCTTCAAGATCAAAGATTTCCCCGAGATGCGGAAGAATAACTTTCCACCCGAGTTCTGACTCGATCTTTTCTTTAAACACTTTGCGTGCGCTATCTTCACCGTGCGTAAGGAAAACGGCTTTCGGAGCTACTTGTGAAGACTTGAGCCAATCGAGCAATTCAGATTGATCTCCGTGACCGCTATACGAATTTAATTTCCTGATGCGCGCTTTGACTTGTACTTGAGTGCCCATAATGTGAACGTGCGTATTACCTTCGATCAACACTCTGCCTAATGTTTCTTCGGCTTGGTAGCCGGTAAACAGAACGATGGTATCAGGATTGGCAAGTCTGTGCAACAGGTGGTGCATAATACGTCCGCCGGTCGCCATTCCACTGGCACTGATGATTACAGCGGGTCCGTTAATATCATTGAGGTGCTTTGATTGCTCAGGCGTCGTAATCACTTTCAGTGATCTAAAACGGATCGGATTTTTATCCGGTTCGTTGAGTTCATCTTGGGTAAAAGTATGCTCCTCGGAAAACTTGTCGTAGATTTCCGTCACTCCGGCTGCCATTGGGCTATCAACATATACGGGCAACGTATCTGGTATCTCACCATCGCGCATCAACGCATTGAGGCAAAACAACAACTCTTGTGAGCGGTCAACGGCAAAAGCGGGTATCAACAGAACACTATTTGTATTGATAGCTTCCACGATAACCGTTTTTAATTCTTCAAGCGCGGAAATGTTCTTGTGAAGTCGGTCGCCGTAGGTTGATTCGCAAATGATATAGTCAGCGGCAGGTGCAGGATCTTTTGGCTTGAGATAGATCGGTGTTCTTCTTCCGAGATCGCCTGAAAACAGCACGGTGATCGGGTCACGATCATCATACTTCTTTTCGATATGCACAAAACATGAGCCGAGGATATGTCCTGCATTATAGTAGGTCGCAGAGACATTATCTTGGATCAGTTTTTTATTGCCGCGATCAATACGTTGAAATAATTTTAATGCTTCTTCGGCATCTTCGCTCGTATAGAGTGGCAGGGCAGGACTGTGGCGGGCATAGCCGTGTTTGTTGGCGTGCTTTGCATCTTCTTCTTGTAGATGTGCTGAGTCACGAAGAACATATCCTGCGATTTCGATCGTTGCCTCGGTCGCAAAAATTGGGTTACGGTAACCACGTCTTACCAGGCGAGGTAGAAACCCGATATGATCGAGATGGGCGTGAGTGATAAGAATATGGCCGATATTTCCCGGGCTGATCGCGAGATCGGTCCAGTTCATTTCTCGGAGTTTTCTTCCGCCCTGAAATAAACCGCAATCGACCAACATTCCTCGCGAGGTCGAGGTGTGAAGATAGTATTTTGATCCGGTCACTTGGCCGGCGGCACCGAGAAATTGTAGCTTAAGCATTACTTACTTTTTTTTGTAGCTGGTTTACGCTTTTTTTCGACGGGTGTATCTTTGATCTCTTCGGTCGGAGCATCGCCCCACAAACGTTCGAGATGATAATATTCACGAGCTGACTCGCGGAAGATATGTACCACGAAATCAACAAAATCAACGATCATCCATTGTAAAGTATCCCATCCTTCGCTTTTCCAGGGGGCGATACCATATTCATCTCGCATCTTTACGATGACGTTCTCGGCAACCGCTTTAACCTGCATATCGCTCGAAGCCGAGCAGATGATAAAGTAGTCGGTCATCGAAGTGATCTTACGCAGATCGAGCAATTGTACGTCTGTTGCTTTCTTTTCGAGTGCACAATGTGCGGCAAGGAATGCAGCATCTCGAATCGGGTCTTTTATGGCAATGACTTTCTTTTCAGCCGCGGGTGCCTTCACAACTTTTTTTACGGCTGCTTTCTTTATAGGTGCTTTCTTCGTAGCAACAGCCTTTTTTGTGGCAGTAGCTTTTTTAGTCGTAGCTTTCTTCGAAGTCACCTTCGATGTCGTTACGGTTTTGCGCTTTGCTGGCGCTTTCTTTTTTGCAGGAACGGCGGTTGTTTTTGCCATGTGGTGTTAGCGCATTGGGTTAGTGTATGGATAATCTTTGCCGATCACGACTGCCGCATCGACAAACGCTTCGGAGTCAAGTTGAACGACGATCTTCGTGGGGCTAATACCCAACGCATAAGCAATCTTATGTGATACTGATGAATCATTGACTTTGTCGATGATATAAGTATGCTCGACATCGCTGGTTTTATAATTCGCCATTTCGACAACATCGAATTTGCGCGCACGAAGAAAATCGGTATAAATACGAGCTACGTTCGGCGTGGCAGAGCCATTCAACACATTGAGCTGAATATGTTCGCCAGATTTTACCAACATATCTGTTCGTTCGACGGTGCTCGAAACAGGCGGTTTTACGAACATCCGACTCGCAAATTGCCAGCCCAGACCGATAACAATTGCCGCCGCCGTAATATTGAATGTCCAAAATAAGAGCGAAGAGAAGCGTTGTTGGCGTGGGCGTCGTTTTTTCGAGCCTTTTGGAATGAGTCGGGATAGTGCGCTGAATGCCAATCGCTCTATTGGTAATTAACGAGTGAAAGGATAATTGGACGAAGAAAACGGGTCGCCATAATAACCGTTATTTAAGAACGGTGCTCCTGAATATTCAACTCTCAAAAAAGTGTTTTCGCCCATCTTCCAGTCTAACCGAGCATTCGACAGATAAATGCCGTTCAAACTCTTTTGAAATGCGGCACCATAAGTGCTAAAAGGGGAATAGACGGCAGAGACATCAGCCGAGATAAACAGATCATCGGATGCCTTATAGTTAAAGGTGTTTGTAAACACACCCAGCCCAACCGAGCCTCCGCTTCCACCCATAAATGAGAAGGTATAGGTTTGATGCGAATTAAAGTGTGCCGGGTCGAAAAATCGTGAGAAGATATTATCTCCGCGGTTTGACATTGCTTCGAGGGTCGAGGCTGGTTGCTCTTCAGAAGACGAGGATGTTGGGTATCGAAATTGAGCATTCGCAATACCCACAGCCATTGTCATAAACAACGCAACGAATACTGCTCTGATATATTTCTTCTCTTTCATCATTATTCCTACTAACAAAACGCCTGAAAGTGGAAGAAGTTTCAACTCAATATTAACGAATTATTTCGTTTGCAGATAGTATTGCTCAAGCTCCGAGAGTTGGTCTTTGGTATTGACTCCGCTCACTTCGATAGAGTTCTGACAGACCGATAATGCCACCGAGTTTTCGCCATAGGCGCTATTGATCATCGAGAAAACATCTGTGAGATAATATTCTTTCTGATTGTTGTTTGTTGTCAGTTTATTCAAAAACTCGAACAACGTTTTCGCATCAAAAACGTAGATACCGGAGTTCATCTCTTTAATACGTTTGATCTCATCTGAGGCATCGCGCTCTTCGACAATAGCACTGAGATGATTGCCATCGGGAGTGCGGACGATCCTGCCATACCCTGTTGGGTCGTCAAAGATCGCTGTGAGGATGGTCGCACGCGCATGCTGTGTGATATGCTGGTCGAGCAGTTTGCGAACAGATTGTTTGGTGAGTAACGGCACATCACCATAGAGTATCAGTACATTGCCATCAAAATCGCTCAGGAGAGAAGTTACTTGTTGCAGTGCATGCCCAGTACCGAGTTGTTGGTCTTGAACGGCAAATTCAGCACTTGGGGTTACATCAGAAATATATTCGCGAACCTGCTCGCGGCCAAAACCGACGATCGCAATTGTCCGACTACTCCCGATAGCTTTTGCAACATCGAGCACATGACCGACGAGCGGCTTGCCGGCGAGTGGGTAGAGTACTTTTGGTTTGGTTGGGTCCTGCATTCTCTTGCCTTGTCCGGCAGCGAGAATGACAGTTACGAGGTGTTTTTGAGCGACTGACAAATGATGTGATTAATTTACGAGTGAGAATGCTTCGACCTTATGAGTAATATCTTTGATCTTGTTGCGTTTGTCAACGTGGACGACAGTAGGTTGGAAAAAACGAAGATCATCGGTATCTTCAAATTGTCCGTAGCTGATAATGACAATTTCGTCGCCGACGGCACCTTTACGCGCAGCTGGTCCGTTGAGGCAGACCACGCCAGAACCTGCAGGTCCTTCGATGAGGTAGGTTTCGAAACGCTCGCCGTTGTTCACATTAACGATCGCAATTTGTTCGTATGGCAAAAGATCTGCCGCCTTCATCAACTCAGTATCGAGAGTGAGCGAACCTTCGTAATACAGATCAGCCTGCGTAACAGTAGCACGGTGGATCTTCGATTTGAATAATGTTCTTTTCATAGCTCAGCTCGCATTAATAACGGTAATATCGATAGATTTAGATGCTGAGTTCTCGTCGCTTACGAGGATGTTATCGATGAGCCTCGTTGTCCCAACTTTGGCAGCAATGATAACCCCAACCGTCTTAGACTCATTAAACGAGTGGGGGATTTGAAATGTTTCGGGAGATACGATAGCCAGGTAGTCTAACTTCGCTGTTTTGGAGTGCTCGACAAAGAACTTCTTGCCCGAAAGTATGCAGTCGCTCAGACCAATACCTGACTGAATGCAGACCTTGACATGGTTCAGAGTCTTGGAAAGCAATAATGACTCGTCACGATCTTCAGCCGATAAATAGCGGTTTCTCGAACTCATAGCTAAGCCATCGGGGTCGCGAATGATCGAACAAACTGATATTTTGATGGGGAAATGTAAGTCGCGGGTCATCTTTTTCAAGACGGCTACTTGCTGAAGGTCTTTCTGCCCCAAATAAGCAATATCCGGTTGCGTGATATTAAACAAGGAAGCGACGACAGTCGATACGCCTGCAAAATGGGCAGGTCTGATCTCGCCTTCGAATATTGTACCGATCTCACCGACATCCACTGAAGTTGAAGCATTCTCTGGGTAAATCTCTGATGGTGTCGGTAAAAAGAGAATATCGACTCCGACCGTTTCGAGTAAAAGCGTATCTTCTACCATTGTTCGTGGGTATTTCGAGAAGTCTTCGGTTGGTCCGAATTGGGTAGGGTTGACAAAAATACTTACTATCGTTAGGTCGCACTCCTCTTTGGAAGCGCGAACAAGCGAGAGATGACCTTCGTGAAGCGCACCCATCGTTGGGACGAAACCAATGGTTTTGCCGGCTTTTCTTGCAGAAGACAGCGACTCTCGGAGTTCAGATATGTTATTGATCGTGGTCAAATAGTATCCCTGTATATTTTTGGACATACTTCAACACGTATTAATACAAGAAACATCCTTCACAATTGAACTATCTATTGCGGCTAAGTGTATAATCTTTGAGAGGTTGCCCCTTCTCTCGATAGCATTGCTTTTTTATTCTCACGCAAGTATTGGCTCAGTTTACAAGCGACATATTAACACCTGAAGTCGGAGCGATCTTTCGCGAAGCGCGTCTTGCAAAAGGGCTGAGCGTGGATGATGTTGCCGCAAAATTGCGGATGAATCTACACTACATCGAACGGATCGAAGCCGGTGATGTCCGCTCACTTCCTCCGGAGCCATATCGAAAAGCTTTTATTAAAGAATATGCTCGGTTCGTTGGTATCAAACTTGATGCTTTCCATATTTCAGATGAAGCAAGACCCGACACCTTTCGTACTACTGTATCAAACATTCCAGGAGTAGCAAAGAAAGTTGGGAAGGAAGTCGCCTCGCTTGCCGAAGAGGTTGCCCAGACCACGGTAAAGACTACCGAAACGGTTGTCAAAAAAGCGGGTGAAGGAGTGATGGACGCTGTCGATGAACTTCGCAGTAAAGACCTCTGGGCTGAAGCCGATGATGTCCGTCGTGAGCGTCTCGGTATTAGTAATCGCAATGATAAGGAGCGGGAATTAACAATTCGCCGTCGTGATAGTGAAGCTATAAAGCAAAAGTCCGCATCACTAGCAGAGCCACCAAAAATAATAGCGCCTCTCGAAACCCCTGCGGTACCAATATCGATACGCACAGAGTCTCGGACACCAACACAACGGATCGATCTCGATAGAGCGATACGAGAAGAGGCGCAGCAGATGCCGTTACCGGAACGAGATTTTGATGACGCAGGTCATTCAGGGATGTCGCGCTCGACGAAGATCATCGTCGCATTGCTTGTCGTTATTGCAGGCATTATCGTTTTCTCTGTGGTCTCGAAGCGATCAAAATTACCAGAGCAACCTGTTGTGGCCGAGCAAACACAAACAAAACCAACAGCACCAATAAAAAAAGAAGTGCCAAAGGTTGCTGATACCAATAAAGTTGTTGCTGTTGCTGCAAATGATTCAACACTCCTATTTACACTCACCGCAAAAGACAGCGTTTGGGTTAGTGTGAGCCCAGATGTTGGGGGAGGGTATCGCGGAAAAATGAAAGCCGGCGATACAAAACAGTTTACAGCGAAAGAAAAATATATTGTCTATCTGGGAAATCAGAAATCAGTTTCGATGACCCTTAACGGCAGAGCACTTAGTGGGTTGCCGACCGTCGCAGGTTCGAATCTGGTTGTTCGAAATGTGTTGCTTACGAAAGATAAAGCTATTATTGCGCCTTCAGACCAAACCCCAACGGTTGTAAAGCAACAAGCGATCAAAAAGGAGACAGCGCATAAAAAACCTGATCCTATACCAGTAAAGAAACAGCTGCCTATTAAGAAAACAGTGAAGCCAACTCCGAAGCCCCATACACCATCGGCAAAAAAAACGACACCAGGAATTAAAAAAACAATACCGACTACTCCGCCGGTGTTGCCATCTCCAAATTAATATTATCGTATCTTCGCATCCGAACAGTATGCAATGACCGCGAAACAACGTAGCCCAAAGAAACAGATCGATCAGCTCCGCAACGAACTGCACGAGCATGACTACCGCTATTATGTGCTCGCCCAGCCAACGATCAGTGATAAAGAATATGATCTGCTACTAAAAGATCTTGAGCGTCTTGAAGCAGAGCACCCTGAGTATTTTTCAGAAGACTCGCCGAGCCAACGAGTATCAGGTGAAACGACAAAGTCCTTCATCTCCGCTGAGCACAAAGTCCCGATGTTATCGCTCGCTAATACCTATAATAAGGACGAAGTGCTTGAATTCGAACAGCGCATAACCCAGTTGCTCGGTCATCCACCTCTCAAAGGATACACTTGTGAATTAAAGTTTGATGGAGTTGCAATGTCGCTGACCTACAAAGACTGTAAGCTTGTTCGCGGAGCAACTCGTGGCGACGGAGTAATGGGCGACGACATTACGACCAACGTAAAGACTATTCGTTCGATACCATTAAAAATTCGTTCTGTCGAGAGTACATCGATAGAATCTTTTGAAGTTCGCGGCGAGATATTTATGAGTATTGATGGTTTTCGTAAAATGAATCGCGACCGCGAGGAACTTGGCGAGGCGCCATTTGCAAACCCGCGCAATTCAACTGCCGGAACACTCAAAACACTTGATTCCCGTGAAGTGGCAAAACGACCACTCCAGTTTGTAGCATATCAATTATTACCAGAAGGAGATTCGCGCTCGATCATTCCGACGCAAAGCGAACGCTTAGAAGTATTGAAAGAATTTGGATTTCCAGTCTCAGAATACACACGCACTGTTCATTCGATCGAAGAGATCATGGATTTTGCGATGCTGTGGCAAGAACAGCGTGACACACTTCCATTTGAGATCGACGGGGTTGTCGTAAAAGTAAATTCACTCGCCGAGCAAGATGAGCTTGGCAATGTTGCAAAATCGCCACGATATGCAATTGCCTTTAAATTTGAAGCCAGACAGGCCCGGACAATATTAAATAACATTACATTACAGGTCGGTAGAATGGGGACGATCACGCCTGTTGCCGAACTTGAGCCTGTGCAACTTACCGGCATTACGATTCGTCGAGCAACACTCCATAACGCCGATGAGATCGAACGCAAAGACCTTCGCATTGGCGATACGGTGATCGTCGAACGTGGCGGAGAGGTGATACCGAAAGTGGTGGGTGTTGATGTTTCGAAACGACCGAAGGGTGCAAAAAAATATCATTACCCAACGAAGTGCCCAGCGTGTCATTCAGAACTTGTCCGCCTCGAAGGCGAAGTAGGATGGTACTGCGAAAACCCCGAATGCCCGCCACAAGTGATAGCGCGGATTACTCATTTTGCGGCAAGAGGTGCAATGGATATTGCAGGACTTGGCGAGCAGTCGGTCGAACAATTTGTCGGTGCAGGCTTGCTTCATACTATTGCTGATGTATATGATCTTGCATCAAAACAAGAAGCTCTTTTGTCACTTGAACGAATGGGCGAAAAAAAACTTGAAAATCTGATCGTAGGTATAGAAGCAAGCAAACAACAACCACCGGAGCGAGTGCTATTTGCACTTGGTATCCGACACGTTGGGACAAATATTGCGAAAACATTGATTCATTCATTCCGGTCAATAGATATTTTGAAAGAAGCGACACTTGAAATAATTGAAGAAGTGCCTGCTATAGGACCAGAGATCGCTTCAAGTGTATTCCAATATTTTAGAAATGATAAGAATGTAGTAATACTTGATCGTTTGCGAAGCGCGGGCTTGACATTTGCTAAAACCGAAAGTGCTTCTCAAGCAATTGATTCAGCCTTTTTCAAAAGTAAAACATTCGTTCTTACCGGTACGCTTACAGCAATGACACGCGACGAAGCCAAAGAGAAGATAGAAATAAGAGGCGGAAAAGTGACCGGCTCAGTAAGTAAGAAAACCGATTATGTCGTTGCTGGTGTTGAAGCAGGTTCGAAACTTGACAAAGCTCAAGAACTCGGAGTCACTGTTTTGGATGAAGAAGCATTCTTAAAAGAGTTATAATATACTATGATACCATCAAGACCATTGGATCTGGGCGGCATTCTCAGCGAATCGATCCGCATCATACGACTCACTTTTTTGAGAATGGGTATGATCACGCTATTAGCGCTTCTGCCCGGGTGGATAGCACTCTATTGGGGAGTTTCGGAAGCAACATCAGATGTCAATACATATTTGACCGAGCATCATTTTACCAATCCGGAGTCAGAAATAATCATCAGAGACTATTTTCTTGATGTCGCAAAAAATGATAATAATTTTAGTATCTATCGTATCATCTACGCCGAAAAATTTAAATTGATCGATAGTGCATACGAACGGTCAACAAAAGACTTGCCGGCAGATAAAAGAAGTGTGATCATCAGAGCTCGTGTTGATAGTTTATTCGGAGTCAGTAACAGCATTCACGAAGCGACTCAAGACACAGATAGTCAAAGCTCTCCTTTTTTGGATCTAATGCTCCAAATGTTCTATCGCCTTTCCCCAGCGTTAATATTATTAGTGCTTGGTGCAATATTCCAAATGGCGGCAATGTATGATCTGGCTTCCCGTGGATTCGAGGAGCGTGCATTGAGTATCAGTAGAGTTCTCCGATTGGCACTCGCGAGGAATATGTGGCTCTTGATGGCGCAAATCATTTTGATCTCACTTGCGATGCTCGCAGGGCTCGGAGTATTGATCGGCATCGGTTTTGCAATATCCGAATTCCTTGGCGTATTTGTAATGCTTGCCGCACTTAGCATTATGTTCTTTGCCCTAATTCGATTATCGTTCTCACAAATCGCATTGGTCTCGGAAAATCTCGGACCAATAAAATCAACAACGCGTAGTTTTGAACTGACCGGTCATAATTTCATTCGTATTGTTGGGATATTTTTCATAGGGATCTTGCTGATAATTGTCGTGAGTGCTGTGATCCGTATCCCGTTTGATTTTATATTCGCGGTTAATTTTGATACGGCGATTAAACCATATATTGTCGGAGCCGACCCGCATATTAGTCAGATACTGGCGTTAATTAAAAATATATTCGTAAACATATTTTTTGAATCGGCTATCGTATCGTTCTTGACCGCTTCGTTGCTCCCCGTTTTTGTCACCACATTCTATTATGATCTCAGGACTCGTCTCGACGGGCCACTCGATTATAACGAAAAACCGCCTGAGATGACAACTCCCGAGCCTGCGACAATATCTGAGTAAAGATTGTTAATAGCCTTGTTGAGACCACCCACATCTTCAGGAAAGATGTGGGTGGCTTTGTTTATTTTTTAAAATATTGTATTATCGTGACACCGCTTTTTAAAACGCTAACTCAGTTAACGGCCCCACTCGAGCAAACGAAGGAGCTTCTTTTACATTTAAAAGATCATAGCTCGAAATGGCGTTTGTCAAACGTCGTCCCTTCGTTTGATGCATTGTTGACGGCACAAATTTTCGAGAGTACAAAACAGGAAATACTGATCGTTGCCGAAACGGTTCTCGAAGCAGAAAGAATCTATGATGATCTTGCTCGTTTATTGGGTGAAGAGCAGGTCGTACTGTTTGCGCGTGTCGAACACCGTACTTCCGTTACAAAAGCACTCCATAAAAACTCGATCGACACGGAAAATATCGGACAGTTACTCGAAGCACTCGAGCGTATCAGTGTCGAAACGAAGCCATTGATCGTTGTTGCAGAAGCCGATTGTCTCAAGACCGGTGTGCCAACACTTGAACGCTTCAAACTCCAGACACTGACATTGCATAGTGGTGAAGAAATCGGTTTTGATCTGTTGCAGCTCTGGTTGCGTGAGCATCATTTCGAGCAAAAGAATTTTGTTGATAGTTGTGGCGACTTTGCTATTCGCGGCGGTATCATCGACGTATTTCCATTTACTGAGACTATTCCTTATCGAATCGAATTTTTTGGTGATACGATCGAAACGATACGTGAGTTTGATATTATCAGTCAACGCTCGATCGCTCATCGACAAGAGCTGGTCCTAATTCCGAATGCACTTGAGACCGAGAGCGGGCTCGCAACTTCGAGCGTGCTGGACTATATCAATGATGACACTCTCGTGCTATTGTTCGAGCCAGAACGGATGCTTCCGAAACTTGAGGAAGATGGCGCATTGGCACTTGCTGAGCTTCTTCGCTCGAGAAGTCGCATCGTCTTTACAAATTTTGCTCTACCTGATTTCAAAGAAATTGATTTTGGCATTCGACGCCAACCGAATTTCCAGGCTAACCTAAAGTTAGTGCGAAGTGAGTTTGACCGTCTTGAAAAGGATGGAGTGTTAATAGCGCTATCAGCTGAAGCAAGAGAATCGCTTACTCGTGTCGAAGATCTATTGCTTCATCATAAAGAAGAGGAGGCTTCCGAACCAGAAATTGATGTGACGATCGACTCGGCCGTCATAAAAAAGTCAATTCAATTTATCACTCCATCGCTCGCATTTGGGTTTATGCTTCCTGCTGAGGCAAAGACCGTTGTCTTTACAGAGCGTGAATTATTTGGTCGTAAGCGTGATGCCGGCACGGCAAGCCGCAAGCGGAGTTCGCGTTCAAAAGGTATATCGTTGCGCGAACTTCGTGCACTTAAACGAGGTGATCTCCTTGTCCATGAAGATAAGGGAATTGGCAAGTTTATGGGTCTTGATACGATCGAGATACAAGGTTCGAAGCAAGAAGTTGTTCGCTTATCATATCGTGATAGCGATGTGTTGTTTGTCAATATTGATTACATCGGAAAGCTTTCGAAGTATTCGGCAGCAGAAGTAATGCCAGATAGTGTCAAGCTTTCGAAGCTTGGCTCGCCGGAATGGCAACGAACAAAAGAGAAAACAAAGAAGCGACTTAAAGATATTGCACGTGAGTTGATCAGCCTCTATGCAAAACGAAAAAAGCAACAAGGCTTTGCTTTTGCGGCTGATGACGTGATCCAACAAGAAATGGAAGCCGCATTCTTATACGATGACACGCCCGACCAAGCAAAAGCAACGGTTGATCTAAAAAAGGATATGGAATCGCAATCACCAATGGACAGGCTTGTCTGCGGTGACGTTGGATATGGAAAAACTGAAATAGCAATGCGCGCGGCAATGAAGGCGGCGCTCGATAAAAAACAAGTTGCTGTGCTGGTGCCAACAACTATTCTTGCGGAACAACATGAGCGTTCATTCAAAGATCGACTTGAACGTTTCGGAGTAAACGTTGCTTCACTTTCAAGATTCAAATCGGCGAAAGAACAAAAGGAAGTGCTCGCAAGAGTTGTTGCCGGAAAAGTTGATGTACTGATCGGCACTCATCGTATTCTTTCGAAAGATGTTGAATTTAGCGATCTGGGTTTGCTTATTATTGATGAAGAACATCGTTTCGGCGTTGCGGCAAAAGAAAAACTTCGATATCTGCGCGCGACTATTGATACGTTAACACTGACAGCAACACCAATTCCGAGAACACTTAACTTCTCGCTTCTTGGTGCGCGTGATCTCTCGATCATCGAGACACCGCCGAAAAATCGTTTGCCGATCATCACTGAAATTATCACTGAGCTTGAAAGCGAACCGGTAAAGAAAGCTATTCAGCGTGAGATGAGTCGCGGTGGGCAGATCTATGCGATCAATGATAAAGTTAATGATATGGAGCTGTATTCGCTGAAGCTCAAAGAAATGGTACCCCGCGCAAAGGTGGGTGTCGTACACGGACAAATGCCGACAACGCAGATCGAGAAAGCGATGCGTGACTTCCTCGAAAAAAAGATCGATATTCTTTGCGCAACCAAGATCGTCGAGTCCGGGCTTGATGTGCCGAATGCAAACACGATCATCATTAATCGTGCTCATAACTTTGGCTTGGCAGAACTGTATCAATTGCGCGGCAGAGTTGGTCGATCGAATGAGCAAGCATATTGCTTCTTAGTGACATTGCCGGTCAAGAATCTTTCGAAAGATTCGCTACGCCGCCTTGAGGCAATGGAAGAATATTCAGAACTGGGTGCAGGATTTCAACTTGCCATGCGCGATCTCGAAATTCGCGGTGCCGGTAATTTGCTCGGTGCCGAGCAATCCGGCTTTATTAATGATATTGGGTTTGAGCTATTCCAGAAAACTCTTGCCGAAGCAGTCGAAGAACTCAAAGAAGAAGAGTTTAGTGAATTATTTAAAGATATTCCTATCGGCCGCAAGAGTAATCCATTCTTGAAGCGAGCAGGCGAGGATGCCGAAGCTGTCAAACTTATTCTTGGTGTTGATGCGCTAATTCCTGCGCATTATATCGAAGATGATGCTGAGCGTTTCTCGTTCTATCAGCGCTTTGCAAAAGTCACAACAAAGAGTGAACTTGAAGAGATCGTTACCGAGCTCCGTGATCGCTTTGGTGCAATACCAGAAGAAGTAAATAATTTATTGCACATCGCGAGTATCCGCGAATTGTCACTCCGACTCGGTTTCCGAGGCATTGCCATTGATGAAGTCTCACGAACGCTTCGCATTACTCTACCGGCAGAAAATCAATCGGAATATTATCAGCAATTCTTTCCGCATATCTTACAGAGTTTCAAAACGATTGGTGAGTCGAGGGTTCGTCTTGTTCCGGATGGTAAAAAGTTGAGGATCGCTGTGAAACTGAATTCCAAAGATCGAAATGTCCAGCGCCTGAAGGAAATAGAAGAGCTTCTTTCAACTCTTGTCGAAGGGATGCCTCAGCCTGCGTAAAGTTGGTGTTCAAGAATATATTCTCGAACAACATCGGGTGTAAAATACTTTATGCTCAGATGATTCTTTACGCGCTCACGAATGATCGTAGATGAAATCTCGATCAGGGGAGTCTTCAGTCTTACGAGCTTGCTTGAAAGTATTTCAAGGATATTCACAGGCTTGTCGGAAGGGCGATCATAAACGGCAATCGTAGATAATTCGAGAATTCTATCCGTGCGATGCCATTGATCAAAGATGGCAATGTTATCGATCCCGAGTAACAGAAACAATTGACTATCCGGATTCTCTTTCGCAATGGCTTCGAGCGTATTTACGGTATATGATGTCTCGCTTGTTGCGATCTCTCGATCGGAGAGAATAAATTTTGAATTTCTTTCTATCGCAAGCTTTGTCATTTGTAAGCGATGAGCAGGGGACGAATGCAGGCTATCATTTTTTAACGGATGTGTGCCGGTCGGGATAAACACGATCGAATCAAGCTCGAGTTGTTCGCAAGCGAGCTCCGCAAGGATCAGGTGTCCGAGATGTGGCGGGTCGAACATACCTCCGAAGACTCCAATACGCATATTATTTGCGGCTGATGATCTTAAACTCAGTACGGCGATTCCTCTGCCGGTTTTCTTCGCTGTCATTTGGGGCAATAGGAAGTGTTGCTCCGTATCCACGGGCTGTCACACGGTTAGCACTGACGCTATGATCCACCAAGTATTCACGCACGGCGTCGGCGCGATCTTGTGAAAGTCTACGGTTATATTCGAGTGTGCCGACACTATCGGTATGACCGGAAATTTCGATCTTTAGTTTTGGATTAACAGTTAAGAATTTGATCAATTGTTTTAACTCTGGTACTGACTCTGAACGAAGCACAGACTTATTGAAATCAAAGAAAATATTATTTAGCTGAATACCATCAGAGTCGTTAATGTTTGCGGCAATTGGTTTTGTTGAATCCGGTTCTAGTGGTATCAACTCGATCTGATAGTTTAGCTCACTGTACTTTGCGGTATCAGGTACATTGTAGTGTTGTGAGTAAAATGTATAATGATACGCAGTTGCTGTTATGCCATAATTTTTTCCAGGGGCTACACTAAAATAGAATTTGCCACTGGTGCTATTCGAGTAAAACGTACCAAGTGGTTCATCTTTTGCAAGATCAGATAGTTCGATCTTTGCAGCAAGTGGTTTGTGAGTATATTTATCAAGAACGGTGCCGCTGACGAGTGTAACGGGATTCGGATCGAACCCGGATGGGAGTGTCGCTTCGTAAATGTCCAGTCCGTTTTTCGGATCACGACGACTCGAAAAATATACCGTTTTCCCCTGTGCCGGAATACTTAAAAATTCATCATCCTCGGGTGAGTTGATCGGTGAGCCAAGATTTACAGGCTCCGACCATGTACCATCAGGTTGTTTGCGTGACATAAAAAGATCGTGACCACCAAAACCCGGATGACCATTCGATGAGAAATAGAGTGTGACTCCATCTGCAGACATAAAAGGTGTTCGCTCGCTTGCGGAAGTATTGACCGGCTGACCAAGGCTCACTGGGTGACCCCAAATATTATCGGTGCCTCGAAACGATACCCAAATATCCTCGGAGCCATCGATCGAACCAGCGCGACGACTGCTGAAATACATTGCATTTCCATCTGGCGAAATCGATGGCTGTGCATCCCATGCTTGTGAGTTAAATTCACGACCAACATTTTGTGGTCTGCTCCAATCACTGCCATTTAAGATGCTCTGATAAATATCGCAATCTCCGAAACCATCGGGTCGGCGACAGAGTGAGTAATACACACTTTGTCCGTCAGGACTAATTCCAGCGGCGCCTTCATCATCCTTAGAATTTATCGGGGCGGGCAATGCAACAGCGGGACCCCAATTGCCTGAGGCATCGCGCTTACTTCCAAAAATATCATCACCATAATCTTTTGTTTCTGCAAAGGTGACGGAATTGGTCGATGCTCGTCGCGACGAGAAAAATAATAAATTTCCGTCGGCAGTAATTGTAGGGGCAAAATCATCGTATTTGGAATTGATGTCACCGCTTAAACGGGCCGGCTCGCTGGTATTCTTTGGCTGTCGTTGAAGCTCAATACTTTTTTCGGTGTACGTTTCTAACGCTGTTGCTTCGCGGACTGCGGCTGAATCTTCTGCGACTAACGGCCTCATTCTTCGGAGAAATATCTTATAATAGACAAGAGCTGTATCGAGCTTGTGAAGTGCTTTATATGAAGTGCCGAGATTATAATAGATGTAGTCGTCAAAATTTGAATCCAACTGAGCCGCACGCGTAAGCATTTGTATCGCTCTGGGGTAGTTGCGGAGTTTTTGATACATCCCGCCGATGCGCTCTACAGGGTAAGGGTATTTGGGGTCAAGGGCGATAGCCTTGTTGTATTCGAATAATGCTTCGGACATTTTATTTTGTTGTTCAAGCTCATACCCGAGCTTGCTCGCCTCGAGTGCTTCTTTTTTTGTTTGAGCACTGCCCTCGGGTGCAATGATCCCGATTATTACAATAAGCAGAAAAGCACGAGTGAACAAATAATGCATCGACAATAAATTAATATTTTTTTATATCTGGACGATGGTCTTGGAAGCGCACCTGAATGACTTCCTTCGGCGTTCTCTTGACAACGGTAACATTCATTCCATCGGTTTCAAAAGATTCGTTGGTCTCTGGAATATGCCCAAACTGTTTGGTCACATATCCACCCAAAGAGTCATACTCGTCCTTTTGAGGAATACGGTATCCTGCAAAAAAGGATTCAAGATGTTCGTTCGCATCCTCGATCGAGAGAGCCGCGGAAAGAGTGATCGTTTTATTTCCATCATCTTTAATAACGGGTGGAAGTTCTTCGTCGTACTCATCATGAATTTCGCCGACGATCTCTTCGATAATATCTTCGAGCGTCACAATGCCAGCCGTTCCGCCAAACTCATCAATAACAATACTAATATGGTTTTTTTGAAATTCACGGAGTAACTCTGAAATGAGTTTGGTCTCGGGCACAAAAGTGACCGGGCGCAGGATGTCATAGAGAACGATCAGGTCGGGATGCTCGATCAGTGCCAGTACATCTTTTGAATAGATCACTCCGACTATCGTATCGAGGGTGTCCTGATAGACGGGCAGGCGAGTATAGCCCTCGGAGATGATCTTTTGTATCAGGTCTTCTTGTGGAGTATCAAAATCAATGGCCGCCATCTTGGTTCTCGGAATCATCACTTCACGGACAGTCTTCTCACGAAAATCAAAAATATTTTCGATGAGTTCATTTTCTGTTTTATCAATCACACCAGTGCGCCGTCCTTCTTCGAGCATTACCAAGAATTCCTCGCCCGAAATTCTTCCTTCTGAAAAGCTTGCTGAGTCTTTGAATGGCTTGAGCACGAGATTTGCAAGTAAAACAGGAAGCTTCGTAATAGGTTTTACCAGTGTTAATGCTTTTAATGTCGGGGTAGCAAAGAGTAATGCAAAGCGGAGATTTTGATGTAAGGCAACAGACTTTGGAATCAAGCCACCGATCGTCAATAAGAGCGGTGTCAATATCAAGATCGTGAATATATAGCTAATCGCAAGCGAACCGTTTATACCTGTATGGAACAACTGTTCTGCCAATACACTGACATCATCAAGTGCAATAAGACTTGCAAATGTCGCGGCCAAGACAACTGAAAGAATAGTACCACTTTGTACAAATGCGAGGAATTCTTCCGGCTTTGATTTTATTTCGAGAATAGCCGCGGCTCGTTTTCGGGTTTTCGCTTTTTCGTCGGTGTCTTCGAGAAGTTTTCTTACTCCGCTTTTGCGTACGGTTAAGATACTCGTCTCGATCATGGAGAAGAGCGCATACACCGCGAGCGATAATATAACGAAAACTATTTCAAGTGATAGTGGTAGCATAATTGGGATTACATACTCTCCGGAGTTGAAACTCCGAGAAGTGAGCAACCTGCGGCTAAGACATATTTTGTCGAGCATGCAAGTGCCAGTCGTGCGGATTGGAGTGGTTCGGGCTGCCCGACCATACGACAATCATGGTAAAATTTATGAAATTGCGCCGCAACTTGTCGTAAGTATTCGCAAATATGATGGGGTGCGTAAGCTTCAGTAGAACGGGAAATAAGATTCGGGAATTGTCCTAATAGCTTAATGAGCTCACGTTCTTCGGCATGGATGAGAACCGAAAGATCGGTCTTAGCGAGATCGGAAGTATCTATTTCCTGATCGACAGCGAAGCGAAGAATGCTCGCGATTCGAGCGTGTGCATATTGCACGTAATAGACAGGATTTTTATCTGATTGCTCTTTAGCAAGCGCAACATCAAACTCAAGATGCGAACCAACGGCGCGCATATTAAAAAAGAATTTTGTGGCGTCGGTGCCGACATCATCGATAAGTTCATCGAGAATGTAATTACCACCGCTTCGTTTCGAAAACTTGATCACTTCCTCACCCGAAACGAAAGAGACCATTTGGTGAATGATGACTTTCACTTTATCTTCAGGAAAACCAAGTGCCTTTACTGCCGCAAGAACATCAGGGACTGTGGCAATATGATCGGCACCAAAAATATCGACAATATGATCGTAACCACGCGAAAGCTTGTCGCAATGATAAGCGATGTCGGGCAAGCGATAAGTTGGTTCACCGCTTGATTTGACGATAACCCGGTCTTGCTCCATCCCCATCTCGGAAAGTTTGAGCCACACGGCTCCGTCTTTGTCATAGGCAAGCCCACGCTCTTTTAAAAGGGCGATCAGCTCTTTGATCTTTCCCGTATCATAGAGGTCTTGCTCGTTAAAAAAGAGATCGTGATTGACACCAAGACGTTTTAGAGTGATCTTGATGCGATTGAAATTTTCTTGTTCAGCAAATTTTTGAAATTGCAGCAGCTCAGCGTCTTTGTAGCTTGCGCCATGCTGTTTGAATATCTCTTTTGCGATCTCGATGATCTCGACACCGTGGTAGCCATCTTCAGGGAGTTGGATCTCTTCGCCAAGCTCTTGAAGGTAACGCACTCTTGTTGAAATAGCAAGATTACGCATCTGGTTGCCGGCATTATTAAAATAATATTCACGGACAACAGTATAGCCTGTTGCTTCGAGCATATTGGTGATCGCCAGCCCGAGACAGACTTGTCTGCCGTGACCTGCGTGAAGATTTCCGGTCGGGTTTGCACTGACCCATTCGACATTTACGGTTTTGCCAAGATGTTTCTTCGTTCGTCCGAAGGCTTCACGTTCTTGTAAGATCGTTCTTACTGTATCGGCATACCGCGATTGGGAAAAACGAATATTAATAAAGCCAGGACCAGCGATCTCGAAATTCTCGATCCAAGAAATTTTATTTCCTATGCGCGCAATGATATCCTCGGCAACCGCACGAGGAGCTTTTTTCATTGGCTTAGCAAGTTGAAGCGCAATATTTGTTGCCAGATCGCCGTGATCTTTATTTTGTGGCACCGTGAACTCGATCACCCCGGAAAACTCAGGAGAGATTTCGGTGACGGCAGTCGAAAACAATTGTTGGATCTGTTCGTCCATTTCGTTGGTAATTCGATACAAGTGAAAACTAAATAACCCCGAATTCGCTTGTAATACTCCTAACCTATTGAATTAACAGTAGGAACGACTATTTTACCCATAAATTAGCTCTAAAATTGAAGATTCTCATAACTGGTGGGGCAGGGTTTATTGCGAGTCATATCGCAGACGCTTATATCGAGGCAGGTCACGAAGTTGCCATTATCGATGACCTCAGTAGCGGTAAGCTGGCAAATATTAACCCCAAAGCGCAATTTTTTGAAGGTAGTATCGCTGATAGATCGTTTGTGGATCATATTTTTGAGGGACAACATTTTGATGTTGTGAACCATCACGCTGCCCAGATAGATGTCCGCAAAAGCGTTGCTGATCCTGCCGCCGATGCTATGATCAATATCGTTGGCTCTCTCAATCTTTTTGAAGCCGCTCGTAAAGCTTCGGTCAAACATATTGTCTTCGCCTCGACAGGTGGCGCGATCTATGGTGAGCAAGATTATTTTCCAGCTGACGAAGAACACCCGACCCGCCCGGAATCGCCGTATGGCACTGCCAAACGTGCAGTGGAAATGTATCTGGGATATTACAAAACCGTCTATGGGCTCGATCATACGATCGTTCGCTATTCGAATGTCTATGGTCCGAGGCAAGACCCTCACGGCGAAGCTGGTGTAGTTGCGATCTTTTGCAATGCGCTGATCGACGGCAAGCAGGTTTCTATTTATGGCGATGGGACACAGACTCGCGACTATGTCTACGTCGGCGATCTAGTCCGAGCACATCTTGCAATTATTGAGCATCTTGACAGCAGTACGATCTATAACATTGCTACCGGTATCGAAACCGATGTCAATAAATTGTATGAAGTGCTTTCGAAAATTCTGAGCAACGGAAAAGCAACGCCACAGTATCCCCAATATGCTGACGCACGACTCGGCGAGCAGAAACGAAGTGTTTGTAATGCCGCAAAAGCAAAAAAACAGTTAGGATGGGAGCCGAGAGTATCACTTGAGATCGGGCTCAAGGAAACAGCAGAATATTTCCAAAAGCTATCGAGCTAATGCGCAAGTCTCTTGCAATATTGGTAGCAGTGCTGATGATCGGAGGCTGTGCTGCGATCCAGCCGCCCCCAGGCGGACCTGAGGATAAATCCCCTCCGGTGATGGAGGAGACAGAGCCGTTGCAACGAGCATTAAATGTGCCACGCACCTCAAAGTTACATTTCTTATTCAAGCAAAATATTGACCGCAACAGTTTTATGGCTGCGATCAGTGTTACGCCGTATCTCAGCGGATTGGTCAAATATAATTGGTATGGATATGATGAGGTAGAAGTCGTCTTGCCCGACACCCTTCGTGCAAACTCAACGTATATCGTGACACTCTCGAAAGACCTAAAAACGAGTCGTGGCGGATCGCTGAAGGAACCTTTCCAGTTGATCTTTTCGACGGGAAGCTTGATCGACACTGGTTTGGTCTCTGGTGCGATCTTCGCGCCAATGACAGCAGGCGGTTCGACCGACCTCAAAAATGTCTCGGTCTTTGCTTATGACATTACAAATATTTTAGCTGATACGCTCGAACTCGACAAAGTCCGCCCTGATTATATTACACAGCCTTCCGACAAAGGTATTTTCGAATTCAAAGCAATGAAAAGCGGGCATCGGTATCGGATACTCGCGATCACCGATGAATTCCGAAACAAAGTATATGATGACGGAATTGATTCTTATGGGATGTCAACTTCGGATGTTACTCTTGAAGGAGTAAGTTTTAACGGGGTAAGAATTAGGATGAGCCCAAAAGTTGACACTTCGAGTCCGCGCTTACAGGATTGGGATGTGAGCGATGCCTATCATATCAAAGTACGTTTTACTAAATCAGTTGATAGCGCAAGTATAAAAGCCGAGCATTTTTCCCTTCGCGATAGCGCAACAGGTATTGAGACTCCGGTCATCGCAGCCTATCGTGAAAATATTGAGAAAAAGGGAGGTGCCGTTACGCTTCTCTTGAAAACCCCAATGAGCAAGAAAAGAACATACACACTTTTGGCAAAGCCAGATCTAATAAAAGACCCAATCGGTCATCATCTTGATAGTCTGTTCTCTACGCTTGAAATTAACAAAGAAGAATTTCGAGATACATTTCCTGCGCCCAGATTCGATGGTTTTCCTTATGTTGATAGCGCCCGAGGTGTCGCACCTGAGCTTGATGTCGTGTTGACATTTTCAAATCCTGTCGATACTCAGTTGTTCCAAAGTGGATTTCAATTGCTCGACTCGAGCAAAAAAAATCTTGGATATTCTTTGGTATGGCTCGATGGAATTCGAGCACGATTACAAATGAAGCTGTTGCCAAAAGCATTTTATCGCCTTACGCTCAAGACAGCGTCAGTGAAGACGCCGTCATCAGTTCAGCTCACCCCTGTGAAAGATACTCTCTTATCTTCCGCTTTTTTTACGGGAGACATAACTGAATATGGTACGATCAGCGGGCAGATCATTGTTTCTGATAGTATATTGCGATCGGCACATTGTGTTATTCGACTTTCAAGTGAGGGCGGCGGATGGACACAAATATTGCAATTAAAACCGCACATCAAAACCTACACGTTCGAGAATATTCCGAAAGGTCTCTATCGTGTGCAAGCCTGGATCACTGCTCGTGAGGATGGTGCTTATGAAGGCGGCACACCGAGACCGTTGAAATTTGCATTGCCGAGCGGAGATTATCCTGATGCGATAGACGTGCGACCACGTTGGACTGTTGAACATATCGATATACCGTTACAATAGTAATGAAACAACTCAAACGTGCGCTCACTCTCTATCCAGCGACATCGATCGTGATCGGTGCTGTGATCGGCTCCGGAATATTTGTTGTGCCTGTCTCGATGGCAGATATTCTCGGTAGTGCATCACTGATGATGTTGGTTTGGGTTGTTGCCGGAGTGGTAACACTCTTCGGCGCACTGACACAATGTGAGCTGGT
>JBBRNY010000023.1:0-31501 GCA_038229915.1 Kapaibacterium sp. (SeqCode)
ATAGGGGTGGGTGTGTAAAAAAGTTATCATACTTTGGGAATAGAGACCAATCTTTCCCTAATTTAGTTTGTAACCTTTTGGGGGTTTAGGGGTCTATTGTATAGAAATCTTTTGCAATGAAACAGCAACTATCATCAACAACCGAGGTTATTTTGCCCCCTGAGGCAGATGCCTTTTTTAGCGAAGAAGACCGGCGCGACTTAGTTCGCATCGCGGCTTTTATCGCTGGTGATGACAGTGCCTTTCTCGAACTGTATGCCAGATACGAAGCGCCCCTTTTGCATTATTGCAGGAAGATGTGTTCCGATCATCGTGTCGCCGAGGACTCGTTCCAGGAATCCTGGACCCGCATTTTTGAGCTTCGTGCCAAACAAGGAACTGTAACACATTTTCAGCCGCTGCTCTTTAAGACAGCGCGCAACATTTGCCTTAATGCCCTACGGCGTGAGTGGGTTCGCAACAAAGGAACCGTAGAGCTTGATTCGGTCGAAGTTTCGGGACCTGCCGATACGACCAATGACGACAACGAACTCAGAGCCTTGCTTTCGCGAGCTTTGGGCAAACTGCCGATCGACCAACGTGAAGTGTTTGTCTTGCACGAGTATTGCAGTTTTACTTATGTAGAGATCGCTGCGATCTTGGGCAAAACGCCAAGTAATGTAAAAACAACGGCATTCCGTGCCAGAACAAGACTGCGGAAGGTCATTTCAAGCTGGTTAGGGCTTGAAGAAGACGATGATCCGTCAGGACATTTACCATTCCTCCAACGATAACAACATACTATTTTAGGAACAACAAAATATGAACCTTAGAGACGAAGAACAATTGCAACAATACTTCGAACGGAAAATGACTTCCGGCGAAGAACAGAATTTTCTCATCAATATTGCCGCCCGCGACGATATGCGTCTTGCATTCCGTTCGCAACTCGAATTATTGCGCGCCGTTCGCGCCGACAAAGATGTATTTACTTCGGCAGTACTCGTTCGTAGCCGCACACTGACTGCTCTCGGTCTGGGTGCCGCATTGCTGCCAAATGCTCTCAAAGATAATGAAGTAGCCCAAGCCGCACTTGTCCCACAGACAAATTCGCTCTGGTCGTTTGTGAAACGTCCGGTTTCGATGCTTGTTGCTGGTGTGTTGCTCGGCACTGCGGTGACCTATTCGTTTGTGCCTTCACCGAATACATCAGATATTCATCAAGCCGCTGTAAAGCAAACTGCTCCCGCAACGCTGATCATCACCGAGCCGGCTGCCGCGCAACCGATCCCGACCGATCAGTCATCGTCGCAAACAGCTATTGCGAAACAGACTCCTGCCACACATAAGACTGCAACGCTCACTCAGAAAAAGAGCGAGCCGAGCGATGTGCCGGTTGTTAAAAAATCAAAAGGCGGAAAGATCATCCTTGAGACCACAAACCATCCTGCAGATGGCACGACTTCGGGACAATAATACATTGGTTTTGCATTCAGAGCATCAGACGAAGGATCTATAACCTCAGAGTAATTAAAACTTGAGGATGTAGATCCTTCGCCGGGCTCAGGATGACGGACTTGAAATTTTTCTCGATCCCATTAAAAAACGCAAAGCCTGTCATTCTGAGGGAGCAAACAAATATTTATCTTCAACGTATCATTTCCGCGACCGAAGAATCTCCTTCGGTACAAGACATCAGTGTTAATACAACCTGAGGATGTAGATCCTTCGCCGGGCTCAGGATGACGGACTTGGATGGTGTGTGTATTTCTCAGTGTTGTCATTCTGAGGGAGCTAACGAATATTTATCTTTAGCATGTCGCTTCTGCGACCGAAGAATCTCGGATAAAGCAAAAAACCTCCAGATTATTCCACCAAAAAAATAACAGAGAAGTAACGAATCTTCCCACAAGATTTCAGGTTGCACTATGACCATCTACACAAACTCACGAAAGGAGATATATTATGCTCAATCAAGTGACACTGGTGGGACGGACGGAAATGCCTGGACTCTTCAGGTACGAGATCGCTGACGAACAGCGACGCAATCATACGGTAGAAATACCGAGTGTCGTTCTTTCGATCGAGCCACAGAATCATACGCGTGGCAGTGACAAAGAACATCTTGATACGATTGCTTGCGGTGCAGTACTGATGAATCTCGATCCGGAATCACGGTTTCACAAAGTCGATCGCTCGATGGTGAACCGCGCATACGATGCCGCCTCCACAGCTCAAATTCTTGGCAAGTTTGGTAATAAGATTTACTAAGCCAGCCAAAGATCTGACATAAAAAACCGCTCATAAGTTATGGGCGGTTTTTTTTAGAACCTCGCTTTATAGTCCTCTTTCAAGTGAATTAAATACTCCAGAGTACTGTATATCTGACACATAATATTTTATCTACATTATGATAAAACTTTTCACTTTTTTCCTACTATTCGTTGCTTCCTCGGCTTTCTCTCAGATCACGATCGAAGGACAGGTGACCGATGCAAACGGCAAAGCACCGATTCTTGCTCATGCGCATATCGGGGCATACAACGGAGCTATGGAAAACAGCACTTCCACCGAGTGTTCAAAAGATGGTCATTATTCTATTCAAGCTCCAAAGGCGGGGATATACACTCTTCGCATTAGTGCAGTAGATCATCAAGAAATTAGTCTTCCGTTAATTTTAGATGAGAAAGATAAAAAAGTTATCATTAATATACAACTTCGTTCAAACCCTTTCAACAAAGAGCCGGAGAAGATAACGGTGATCGGAGATTGGAATAAATTTGCATTTGCCAGCACCGAACAAATGTTGCCTCAGAAAACAAAGGATGGGAAAACCATTTTTTCATATCAACGGAAAGCGACAAGTGATACACTCAGCTATCAATTGATAGGCGTAGCTGAAGGCGGACACAGTGTTAATGGTACAAAAGCTGATTACTTTACTTATGATGGTGGTGGCGACTATAGGTCCGTTCTTCGCACTCGTAAAGGCGATAACGTGACAATTACATTTGATTCTTCTCTACTACACTACAGCGAAGCCAATACTCTTCCTATTGTAGATATAAAGAATAACCCATTCTTGAAGAAAGCATACGAGCTCAATGTTCAGATCACAAAAATGCAAGAAGGAGCTGTCCAAAAGCCCGTCGGCGGTGGTCCTGCAATAATGTCATCAGTTAAATACAAAAAATTACTTGATACACTGAATGATGTTTACAGAAACGCCATAAAATCGGACGACAATAGATTCTCTCAATTCGTCGCTATTCTACTCGCGAAGCAATTTAATCCGGAAATAGACTTTGGCGTGCAAAATGCGGAGTTAGTCATTAAAGCTGTTCCTCCGACTTCTCCAATGATAGCAATGGCTCCATTTGAGGTGGTAAGTATTGCTGGGATAGTTGATAAAAAAACAAGCGATACCTATTTACAAAATTTAAAGAACAATCCGGAAAAAGCTGTTCGTGCAATTGTATACGCTGACGAGATGGAACATGCTATCAAAGCAAATGACACGAAGGAATGGAAACGAGTCTATACACTATTGAAAAAAGATTACGCAGACGTTCCTGACATTAAATGGACTATTATCCAAAACAATCCTGACGCCATCGTTCAAGTAGGCAAGCCAGTCCCTGCATTCGAAGTTACTCTTTTAGATGGCTCCACGAAAATAAGCAATACTTCGATGCTCGGGAAATATTATATGATCGACTTCTGGGCAACGTGGTGTGGTCCTTGTGTTCGCGAAATGCCTGCAATTCATAAAGCATACGATAAATTTAAAGGAAAAAAAGGGTTCGAAATTCTCTCTCTTTCGATGGACGCCGAGGAAAGTCAAATAGCTCCTTTTAGAGCGAAAAAATGGAAAATGCCATGGCTCAATGCTTTCATCCCAGGGGTTTTCGAGGCAGGGCTCGCCGAAAGATTTGAGGTTGCAGGAATTCCTAAGCCGGTTTTGGTGGGTCCTGATGGCAAGATCGTTGCAACCCAAGAAGACCTTCGTGGAGAGACATTAGAAGCAACTCTGCAGAAATTTTTAGGCGAGAGCAACTGATATTTTCTGCCTTTCTCGAATGAATTTCATACTTGCAACATTAGATTTTCTGAAGACTCTGAGTCGGTTGAATACTCTTTTGTAAAAAGCGAACTTTCTGCCTCTAAATCAGTTGTATTTATAGGTATTTGTTGTGAAGATGTCGCTATTTTATCACGGTCTCGAAGGGACTCGCCAAAGTTTTCTCGGAGCTCGCCAACGGCGGTTTTTATTTCCTTGCATAGTATTTGCACTAGTATTTTTTGCGCAACTTGATTTCACTGTTGCGCAAATGATCGTTGGTAAAACTACGGAGCCTCAACCGAGAACAACGATCTCGCTCGGCGGCACCTATAGCTCGAATGTATCTCGAACTCATATTGATGCATATAGCGGTGA
Source organism: Kapaibacterium sp. (SeqCode) (assembly GCA_038229915.1). GTDB lineage: Bacteria > Bacteroidota > Ignavibacteria > Palsa-1295 > Palsa-1295 > JAFDZW01. The sequence continues at coordinate 4,418 of JBBRNY010000023.1, forward strand.
CGTACTCTGCGGAGTATTTAGCAATGGCAACGGTTCGCACTTCAGTTTGCAATCGCAGTTTGAACTGCCGATCACACAGCTGTTTGGTTTTCTTGGCAATATATCGTTAAGAAATCTTTCGAGTACATTTACAACAACACCATTTGCAATTGAGCATTCACGAGACCTTTCAACATTTGATACAGCTCGGATAGATCGTCAGCGAAGCTTTGCCGTTTCAATGCTTACCACTGGCCTTGGTGCAGGCGTTGCATTTCATCCTTTCAAACAGATCATACTTTCTACAAGTATCGGTTTGGGTTTTGTGCCAAGTTCAAGTTTTGTGCAAAGTGAACACTTGCAGACAACAGGTGCCGTTTATCTCGAAAATCTACTTTCGACACGTACGGTAGCCTCGGGAGATTTTTCGGCTCATCGTTTTTTTGTCTCGATGCAACTCGGCGCCGGATACGATCTGCCGGTTTCAGAAGGATTTGCATTCCGCCCTTTTGTTGAAGCCTTTATTCCATTAACTTCGATCACAACAATAGGCGACCAGTCCTATAGAACCTATTCTTTTAGCGGCGGAGTGTCACTGGTGTATTCTTTCCCAAATGAAGTGGCCGAGCCCGTTCGTGAAGAGCCGCCGCCAATAGTATTGCCAAAGCCAATTGCAAAAACAGAGATCATCAAACCGCAGGCTCCGCCAAAGCCACCGCTACGCCTCGCTGTGCGAGCAGTTGGGTTAACTGACAACGATGAAGAGATTCCACAGCCGGTACTCTCGATCGAAAATGTTTTTATTACGGATGTCTCGCCAACACTGAATTATTTATTTTTTGAAGATGGCGCATCGACGATCTCTCCACGTTATCATCAGTATGGTAGCGATCAGGAAACAAGAACATTCAATACAAAAGAATTTTTTAAGCTGAATGCGCTTGGTATAAATCACGAATTATTAAACACACTTGGCCAGCGTTTACAACAACACCCTGAAGCCTCTATTACACTGACGGGCACACGTAGCCTGCATTCGCCAGGTGATTCATCAATGGCGACTTCGATCGCGCTGGATCGTGCACGAAGCATCTCAGAATATCTGCAAGCACTTTGGCACATTGCTCCGTCGAGAATTCATGTGCGTTCTCGTTCATTGCCCGAAAGCAGCTCGGACGATAACACACAAAGTGGCCAGGCAGAAAACAGACGTGTTGAGATCTCTGCTTCATCACGAGAGATCCTTTCACCGGTCGAGACAAAACGTTTTGAGCAAACTGCAACGCCGCCGAGAATTAAATTCTACCAGGATATTTTTTCTTCGTCAGGGATAAGGTCTAATAAAATTACTATTCGACAAGGTAGCCGGGTACTCGAAACGATCGATCAGCTTTCCGGCAACAGTCAGCATGAATGGCTTTGGAATATTTCGCAAGGAAGTCTTTTCAAAAGTAATGACTCTATCTCCTGGACAATGGAGATCACCGATTCAAGTGGTGAGAGCACAGCCGTTTCGGGTACGATCAAAATGCGTTCGGATGAACATACCAAAACACAAAACAAACTTGATAGCTCATCGGCGGATAAATTACTCCAACGTTTTCATCTGTTGCTCTTTGAGTATGCATCGTCTTCAGAACTTGGGCAAAATGCAAATGATATTTTAAATCGTATTGCAACTGTCGTTACTCCCGATGCTTCAATTCGCATTATCGGTCACACCGATATTACCGGCGATCCCTCCTTTAATGAGCGTTTATCGTATGATCGTGCGTCACGAGCATCGATTTTGTTAAGTAATAAACTTCGATTCTTAGGGAAAGCCACTCCGTCGCTCGATCTTGAAGCGCGCGGATCGAAAGATATTATTTTTGACAACTCAGTGCCCGAAGGCCGGATGCTTTCGCGAACAGTACGAGTATCTGTGGAGCGCGACTTAAGATGATGCTTCGCTACACATATCGTCTTTGTTGTATTCTTGTGTTGATTCTGATGATCGATACTGATACTCTTGCACAAAATTGTCGCAAGAATATGCTTGTCTTGCCGGATGGCAACTCCTACGCTGTCGTGAGTTCTCCGAAAAATATTCCGCTCGCATCACTCACCGTCGAGTGTTGGGCTAACCCGACGACGATACAAGATGAAGCCGGTATTGTTGAGTTCGGAGATCGCTCTGACACGGGTGCGTTTAGCATTCGTCTCGGTTCAGGTCAAACGGTGATCGCTACGGTGAGAATGAGCAATGGCATTATTAATTTACAGTCACCAACGATCCCAAATATTAATAGTTGGCATCATTTTGCCCTAACGGTTACACCGAATGATAGTATTCGCTTGTATATCAATGGCAACATAGCAGCTACCGCTGTGACCACTGCTTCGACAATTGTCGGCTCTTGGAATTCTTTTTATATAGGACATAGTGGCACGACAGGAATTAATTTTATCGGTGATATTGACGAGTTGCGTATTTGGAGTGTCTCTCGAACACCAGCACAAATACTTGCTTCGATGTCGCAGTCGTTGGTAGGCAATGAAGCAGGACTAACTCAACTTTATAAATTTGACGACGACCCTCAAGGTAATTTCATTCACAACTTCAACGGCACCGGAAACGAAGCTTCTTTCGTTACGAATGCATTCTTAGATGTCAGTTCATCACCGGTGCAAGGTCTGCCTCCCAATGGCTATATGCTCGGGTCGAAAGAGAAATCGTTGATATTCCCTGATCTTCTTTGTACATCATCCGAAACAGCAGTCGTACATATTTTTAATCGGGGTGACGAGAGTATTGAGATCGGTCAGATCGGGTTTCAACTTGGCAATGTATTTAGTGTCAGCTCCACCAGTGGTTTCCCCCTGCCACCGGGGGATACGAACCGGACCGCATTGGTCAACATCCAAGTAAATGCTCCGAACCCGGGTTTTTATACTGATACACTCATCGTCCCAAGCACCACCATCTGCGGCGGCATCGTGAGGATACCGATCAGCGTGCAGCGTGATAATATTGCATTTGCATTTGAAGATACCGTGTTCCGTCTTGGTACGTTACTGAATTGTACACTGCCTCGTGAAACACAAACATTGCTTCATAATAGTGGTACAAAACCAGTCACGATCAGTTCATTAACTTTTACTGGTGGTGCGCCGATCACAATTCTTTCCCCACAAGGGCCATTCACTATCCAACCTGGCGCTACACAACAGATCAAATTGGGGATTCTCGCGGGTGCATCGCAGACGATAAATTCTACACTCAGAGCAATAGCTGTAGAATGTCCAAAGTTTGCACAAATTCGATTTGATGGTATCAGAAGCACACCGTCATTTTTGGTGGTCCCGTCAGTAGTTTTTCCGACGATCAATCTTCCGGCTACACCGATACAACTCGATACGACAATTTATTTCAAGAACACAGGTGCGACGATCTTATCATTTAATCCACCGATCGAATTGCTGGGTGCTAACAATTACCAATTGATCTCCCCAAGTAACGGGCTTGCCCAGATCAAACCTGACTCATCATTTCCTATTACGATCCGCTACAAAGTAAGTGAGTGTGGCACCTATCAAACGAATCTTCATATTCAAGATTTTCGTGATTGTGGAATCGATACAATTATTCCCTTCTCGATCACTATTCTGGGTCCGCTTGTTTCGACAATAGCCGACACCGTCGATCTCGGTGCAGGATGCAACATCCGAGATACCATTATGACTTTCCGTAATAGGAGCGGAAGATCAGTGCTGATCGGTAATCCTATTTTTTCTGAGGATAATGTACTTTCACTTCAATCGTTTGGTGCGCTTCCGAAACAATTAAATGATGGCGACTCTATTAAATTAAAATTTCGGTTTGATCCAAAAAAACCTGGCGACTACACCGTTATCGCTCGCTTGCCACTATCACCCTGCGGTGATAAGATCATTACCTTTCATTCGATCTATGGCGTAGGTAGGATCACCAAAAGTGATTCGGTCGTGGATTTTGGCGCGAGATGTGATCTGTCTTCACAAACATCGACGATCAAAATAAAAAATCTCGTAGGGCGCACCATCTCTGTCACTGATACTGTCAATATTCTTTCGAAGGATTTTCGCATTATCTCTCCACCACTTCCTTTTACCATAAATTCCGGAGAAGAGAAAACGATCGTGTTTCAATATACACCTTCTACCTATGGTGCAATTCGGGGTGGGATTATTCTCTCTGAAAACGGATGTTTTATTGTTAAAATTGATACAAAAGTAATTCGCGAGCATGCAAAAATCTATGCTGATAAATCCATCGTGGAATTTGGTATGACTTGTCCTCACGATACAACTATTCGTTCTTTTTTGTTGAGTGATTATGGCTTTGGTGATGTCACCATCACTTCTGCCCGAATTATTAGTGATCCTGCATTCTCGTTTAAGGACGACCCTCTCCTTCCAATAAAAAGTGGAGCTTCACTATCAATTCCTATTACTTTTGTTCCGAAGGACACTGGAGAGTTTGTTGCATTAGTTGAGTTTGTGTTCGGGCCTTGTGCCGACACCTTCCGATATACTGTTCATGGCACAGGCGGACCAAAGCCTGAACTACTTACTACAAACTCAGTCGTTGATTTTGGCTCCGTCACTATTTCAAATGACAGTATAATCTGTCTGACACTTCTTAATCCGAGTTGTCTGCCTCTTATTCTTACCCCAGCTTCGCTTTCTCTATTAAGTACACCGTTTAGATATGTTCCAATCACACTACCAGATAGTGTTAGCGACATTCATCCTGTTACGATATGCCTCGCATTTAAGCCGGACCGTGTCGGAGTATTCTCGGTGATGGATACTTTTACTGTTGGCGAACATCGTGTGATCGTTCAACTAAAAGGAAAAGCTGTTCAACCTGACCTTCACTTCATTCATATTATTGATGTCGGTGATGTTCAGCAAGGCTCGACAAAAACAGTACCGTTCGGTATTTCAAATACGGGTGATGCAGCGACAGACATCCTGATCACTAAAAATCCGAACCCTGATTTTTTACTTTCTACTATTATTCCTTTTATCGGAGCAAGACCGAGTCTTGTTGTGGATTCTATTAAGTTCAACCCACAGACTCTCGGCAAGCAATCTACAACATTTGTTCTTGGATGGGCTGGTCATTCTGATACGATCCTGCTGCGCGGCAGAGGCACGGGTCCCGGACCGCTTTTTTCTGTATCAACTGTTGATTTTGGTACTGTTCGTGTCAGCCATGATTCTCTTATTTCGGTTGATGTCAGTGCGTCACAAGGCTTTCCGATAACAATCACGGGCGTTTCGGTTTCTGGCTCAGCCTATCGCGTGTCACCGACCGGCACAGCATTTATCAATAGCATCAATGATACAATTCATTACCAAATAAAGTACTGGCCCTTTGCCGAACAACAAGATAATAATACATTATCGTTAACGACAGCTTCATCCTCTGATGTAACGCTCGATCTTCATGGTGTCGGTGTCGAGGCTCATCTTGTAATGAAACCGGATTCGATCAATTTTGGTAATGTCGCACTAAGAGCATCTTCTGCTTCCCAAATCATTACGATCAGTAATACAGGCGGTTACCCCTTGGTATTATTATCCTCTGCACTACGCAATCCAGTCTTTACGATCACACCGGACCCACTATCGCAGAATCCGATCGCTCCATATTCTTCTTTGCCATTTACTATTAATTTCAAACCTGTTCGTGCAATTTCATATCAAGATTCGCTTCTTGTCTCTGCGGATGCGCCTGAGCATTCAGCTGCTACTATCCTCATTGGTCGCGGTGTGTTTGCACCACTAGGTTATCCCGAGATCACTTACACCTTACCTGATATTCGTGCTCGAGTTGGTGATATTGTGGATGTTCCGATCATCATCGGCGGCTCAGATATTGATCTGATCGACATTGATAGTTTCTTTTTTGATCTTCACTACGACCCGTTCGTTGTGTTCTTTGATGATACCATCATTTCAAACAATACGATCAGCGATGGCTCGACAGTACGTTTTGAAAGATTAGACCACGATAGCACGATACGAATAAGCGGCAAAGGAAAACGGTTGCCATCGATTGCAGGCATTCTCTGCACCCTACGTGCTGAGGCATTACTAGGTCAGCGTGATTCTACAGGCCTTGCTATCAGCAATAGCGACCCAAAAAATTCGACAGTACTTCAATCCACAAACGGCTCGTTTGTCGTAACAGATTGCGGTAACTATCGCGGAGGCATATTATTTAAAGGACAATACTCTCTTGCTCCTGCTACCCCGACACCGACAACCAATATCATCACCATCCCATTTGAATTGGGGCTCGCGGCAAGAGTGAAGATCGATCTGTTCGATCAACTCGGCAGACATATTCGTACACTACTCGATGCCGATCGTGGTGTCGGCAAACATGAACTCGTTTCTCATCTCGGCGATCTTCCGAGCGGCGAGTATTATTATGTTCTCGAAAGTCTGGAGTATCGCGCCAGCGGAAAACTCTTTCTCACAAAATAAGGCTTAACGTTTGCATTTCTCTCAGTTGCGACTTAATTTCCATTACAAATGTTATTACGTTGCTAAATAATAACTTTTGTAAGTATTTATGATCTTAACAGACGCAGAAATTTTAGTAGAGATCGATCGTGGGACGATCGTTATTCAACCATATCGTCTCGATTGCCTCGGCTCGAACAGCTATGATGTCCACCTCGGAGCAGCGCTCGCAACCTACACATCGCCTGTGCTTGACGCTCGCGAACATAATGCGATCGAGCACTTTACTATCCCCGAAGAAGGCTTTGTTTTGCGTCCTGATATGCTCTATCTCGGAGTAACCGAAGAATATACCGAAACCCATAAGCACGTCCCCTTTCTCGAAGGCAAATCCAGTGTCGGCAGACTTGGCATTGATATTCACGCCACCGCCGGCAAAGGTGATGTCGGATTTTGTAATACATGGACACTTGAAATTTCGGTGAAGCAACCCGTTCGCATCTATGCCGGAATGCCGATCGGTCAGTTGATCTATTTCGTCGTCAAAGGTGATTGCATCAATCCCTATGCAACAAAATCAAGCGCAAAGTATAATACTCGAACGGTCAAGCCGGTCGAATCGATGATGTTCAAGAACTATGACAAGGAAGCCGGTCGCTGGAAATAAGCTCTGCATCTAATACGCGAAATAGTAATTTCCTACTTCAATTGATAACCAGTAAGGATCGTCTTTCGCAAACGCAGGAATGGGTTCGAAACGAATAAACGTAAAATCATCAGGCGGGCCAAGCCTCCAGTAATCACAACATCCTTGATGCAATGCAAGTGATTGTGTGATAGAAAATAGTTGTCGAAATATCTGCTGCATCCGAGTACCTGCAGAAAGCAATATCCAATCGAGGCGATAGATCCCATTCTTATGAATGGCAAGCGAGTCTTTTCGAATAGTCCTAGACGTTTTTTGAAAAACAATATCGAGCGGCTCGCAAGAATCGAGCGCGAACGACTCTATCGTGTGCAGCGAGTCTGGTGACATCGTGACGACCCCACAAGCTATCCCGTTACGAATACATTCCTGATATAAACTATCAGGGGCGTCAACATCAAAAACCAAACCTGCAACATGAGCCCCATATTTTTGTACGGCTCTTGTCTGCCACGTTCTTTTTGCAGGGTCAAAAGGATATTCCAACTCCAAAGAAAAGCCGTCTTGTAAGCTTATAGTATTCATAAAGATACCGTCGGCTTCTCGCTTGATTGGAAGGATGGTATATCTACTTTTAAGGTAAGCCCGTACCAAAGAATCGAAATTCCCCGTTAATAGTATCATTTTATTAGGGGTTAGCCTCAGAGGCTGCGAATGAGCACTTAAAACTAAAAAACTTACCAAAACATTGATAACTAATAGGTTACGGAATATTTTTGCTTTTCTGGCTCTGTTCATTCCTATAAAAATACGGCACTTTTCAGCATACTGGGGGCGTTAGTGGATTGTGCCACTATTACCCCAATGGCACTCAATAATAAAAAGGATACTACACTATGAGAATGGTACCGAAAGAGAAGGAGTTATCTCCCGGCTCGGAAGAACCTTCCATCAAGATCGCAACCCCCCTTTCGAGACTTCAAGTTTCTGTCGTACAGGAAATGTTGCGCGATACGGGTTGGAAGCATTCTGATCATTTCCACTCGCATCTCACTACTTCGACTATTCGCCCAATGTTCAAGGTAACCTTGTTCCAGGCAAAGGTCGGACTCAAGAGAAGTGAAGTGATCGACAAACTCAAGAAAGAGATCAAAGCCGTGAAGATCGAAACTTCCCGCGCAAAGTAGGTTCAAAATCAATAATACTTTTTAGAAAAGGCGACTGTTACAGGTCGCCTTTTTTCATATATCCTAACTTCCTCGTGAGAGTTGATCTCGAAGGGCAGTAAGCGATCGTTTAAGATCAGCAAGTTCTTCGCGCTTAATAGAAACCTCAAGAGTTGGCGGCGGCGGGATGATCATGAGCTGTGCTTTGTCGGGCTCAACTTTACGAGCTGGCATTGCTTGTTGACGGCGGTCTTCATCGCGCTCGTCTTTTAGCACTAGCTTCGCACCTTCGATCGTATAACGTTCGTTTCGAAGGAGGTCTTTGATACGAAAGATCAGCTTAATATCTTTTTCGGCATAAATACGGTTGCCGGCGCGATTCTTATGGGGGCGAAGTTCTTCAAACTCGGTTTCCCAATAACGGAGAACGTACTGCTCCATCGAAGTCATCGCGCTGACTTCGGAGATCGAGTGATAGAGTTTCGGAATGGTAAAGTCCTTCAGACCGCGGCGCGAACGCTCGGTACCAGAAGAAAGCTCCGGAAGTTCATCACCTGGTCTCACCTGTGGCACATCAAAAAATTCACCTTGTACTATCATAGTGGGGCTTTATGACAAGAAGGTCGTCATATCAATAATACAAATCTACGAAGGTAAAAGTGTCATCACAAAGAACTTAGCTTATTTCACCTCTGATAATACTTCAATGATCGCCATAGCTTCGGCTATTGATTCTGTATGAGTGATCGATAATTGCACTTGATACCTTGCGCCGATGATCTTCGCTGCTGTTTCGATCATCGAACCTGTGAGCTCGATCGAAGGCTTCCCCGAATAGGCATTGTGTACTGTCACTTCTTTCCACCGAAACCCACGACGCACCCCTGTTCCTAATGCCTTGGCAAATGCTTCTTTTGCAGCGAACCGCGCCGCGAAATGCTCGTACTTCTTTGCGCGACTCTCGCAATACGCTATTTCATTTTCACCAAAAATACGTTCGATGAACTGCAAGCCATACTGCTCCATCGTCTTGCGGATTCGCTCTACCTCGATCGTATCAATACCTATGCCGAAGATCATTCGTATAATGATTATAATATCCCACAACAACAGACAGTTTTTGAAGGTCGCAACCAAGTGAGACATTCTGAAACATCACCCCGTAAGTCTTTATTCTGGGGAATGAACCCCTATCAGAATAAGTTAAAATAAGTATGATTGGGGGCAAAGAAAGAACGGTTACTATGATTAAAAAATCTATACTCTTAATAGTAATACTACTGGTCACAAGTATTACATCCAACAGCTTTGGGCAGTGGACACAGACAAACGGACCCGAAGGAGGGGCCACTATCGGTGCCGTACGCATCGGAAACAATATATTTGTAGCAGGTCTTCATTCGATCTTCCGTTCAAGCGATAATGGATTACATTGGAAGGAAATCTATATTTCAGGCAGACCCTTTACGTTCCTCAAAGCTGGCGAATCAGCATTGTATTTCAATGTAGAAAATACAGGTTATTCGGCACCAGCTGTCTATTGTTCAAGAGATCTTGGTAAAAGTTGGTCACCTGTAACCGAACTTGGTTCGTATGTAACGGATATGGTTATATCCGGCCCGAACATCGTTGTCTATCGGGGCCATGCTTCTATAACATACTCCACTGATTATGGTTTTAGTTGGCGTGTAGATAACTTCCCAGAAAATCAGTTCATTACTTTATTATGTCAAGAAGGCCAGTATGTTTATGGTTGGTCTCATGATACCAAAGATAAATTATATTTCAGTAATAATACTGGCAGTACGTATATCGCCGTAGCACATATAGACTATTTACCTACAAAAATGGCGGTCTATCAGAATACCGTCTATATTACCAGTAAGGACAGCCTCTATATCTACAAGCGAATAAAAGATTCGATGCAATTTATTTCGGCTGTGTCGGTTATTGATGTCGGTGTTGGGATACCGCGGATATTAGCGGTGATGGGATCCGCTGTTATTGTTGGTAGTGATTATCGCATGGTCATTTCGAAGGATCAGGGGATTCATTGGACATCGATCACCACCCCGTCTCTGATAACTGATAATTCTTGGCTTTTCGGAGATAATTCAATGGTATATCTGGGTACAAGCAGTGGAGTATTTGTCAGCACCGATCTTGGACAGCATTGGGAAGCCCGAAATCATGGTTTAATCTCTACCCGTATCACTAAAATCACTGGATATGGGAAATACCTTTTTGCCGGGGAGCGGTATACTCAATACTTTGTATCATCAGATGGAAGTGAAACATGGATACGTAAAACTTTTCCAACAACCATCAGCACCAAGTTGGGTTCACTTGCTTGTGACGATGCTCGCCTATATTTCCTCAGTAGCGCGGGGACAGTGTATTCATCAAGCGATGTGGGCGAACACTGGGATTCTATCACAACTCCTCAAACGGGTATCAATGGTAACTTTGTTAGTTCTTTTTCGGTACTGAAGGATAGGATATTTATAATTACGGCATATCTAAGTAGCACTTTGTTTTCACAGACGATTGGGGCATCAACTTGGGACACGATGTTAGTTGGCAGTAGTTATGTTGTTGGCGGTGACAATGATCAATTATTGTTAGTCTTGAAAGGTACTGAATTGAGTCTATCACAAGATGGTGGGTTAAATTTTCAGTCTGGTACAATAGATGTATATGCTGGCTTAATCTATAGTATTACTCAAAACGACTTATATATTTATTTGGTAACGGGCTCAGGATTATTCCGTACCGCGAAATCAAGTATCTTTTTTCAACGATGTGCTAACCAGTATAATATTGCACAAAGTGTCTATACTATGGACTCCACAGTTATTACTGGTACAGACGGGGGAATGTTTATCTCGCATGATGAGACAAAAACATGGGAATATTTCAGCTCCGAAATGCCATCTAACACAATTGTAACTTCCTTAAAACGCCAAGGCGATTTCCTTTACGCTGGTACTGACGGTTATGGCGTATGGAAATATCCTATTGCAAAACTTTCTGTTGGGGAGCAACATCATAGTGCACAAACACTTCGAGTGTATCCTAATCCTGCAAGCAACGAGACGGCGATTACTTTTTCGACTTCAGAGCAAAGCTTTGTTCGTGTGGCGATCTATGATATACTCGGAAGAGAAGTAGCCGTGCTTTGTAACGCCTCGCTTTCGGCAGGCGACCATTCCTATCAATGGCACACATCATCGATGCCGAGTGGAATGTATCGTTGTGTTATAACGATTGATGGTAAGATACAAGAAACAGCAGTAGCAGTGAATCGTTAAGAGTACTTTCACTCGATCACAATACCATACTTCCCCAATAAGCCTGAGAGTGCGTGATTGATGAATTTTGATTTTTTCATCTTGTTTTCTTCTGGGTCGATATTGAAGTTATAGGCGGAGGTAAAATCAACTTTTTCGAGATTTGATTTTTGGAAGACCGTATTTTCAAGATTACAGTTTGAAAACACCGAGCCGGAAATGTCGGTATTGATAAAAAATGTTCTGATCATCGAACAATTCGTAAACTCCGTTTTCTTCAGCGATAGCCCTTCGAAGGAAACATAATCCAGAATGCAATCGCGAAAGGTGACGATCATCATTGATGAGTTGCAGGTATTGAGCGCAACGCCTGTCAGTTTACAATCGGAGAAAATCACATCGCGTAAACTTGCTTTTTCTACTACGGCATTGCTCAGATTGCAACTGATAAATTTGCAGTCGATAAATACAGCACCTCTGAGTATGCCGCTTGAAAAATCACAATTTTTGAACGTACAACTTTCGTATGTCGTGATGAGAAACCGTCCTTTCTGCACGTCGAGCCGCTCGAATACTTGCTCTTCGATATAGTCCACTTTTAGAGCGTAATATTGAGAAGATCGGAAATAACACGAAGCTCATAGTCAGCGCCGTGTTCTTTGGTGCCGAACGTATCGCCATATCTGGCGAACGCCGTTTTCATCCCGACAGCTTTTGCACCAACAATGTCGCGCTCAGGCCAATCGCCCACCATCAATGCTTCCTCGGGTTTGACATCAAGCAACTCAAGCACTTTACGAAACGGCTTTTCCGAAGGCTTGCGCTCGCCGGTATCATCGAACGTTACGGCAATCGAAAAAATATGATGAAAACCGATAAAGCATAAACGCAGCCACGCTTCTCTGCTTGGTGCATCTGAGAGCACTGCAAGTTTGACACCACGACGAATAAGCTCCATCAGCGTTGCCGTCACGTGGGGATAGGGCTTCAGCGCAGCCTCGCGAGCACGACGATACGCAACAACACCTGATGCAAGTACACGATTATCAGCTTTTTGAAAAATGCCGTAGATCAGGTCATCAAAGACTTGTTGATACTCGATGCCGCGCTCTTTGTAGATCGCATCGACTCGCGCCCGAATCTCTTCGGTGCTTAGTTCAAGCCCCGCGTCAACCATTGCGTCAATAGCGGCGTCGATAGCTTGGCGTTTCATCGCCATAAAATCTACCAGCGTATTATCAAGATCGAAAACGATTGCTTTTATCATTTTTAAATTTCTATCACACGATTTCTATCACAAGTCCGTCATATCCCAATCTAACATTCTCGGGTAACTTCTGTTCAGTTTCAGCGTGGAGCACATCATGGTTCATGTGTGTCAAATATGTTCGCTTCGGCGCAAGCTCTTTGGCGATCTTCACCGATTCTTCGATCGTCAGATGTGTCGGGTGTTCGCGGAAGCGTAAGCCATCGAGCACAAGCGCATCAAGCGTTTTCAGTTTTTCTTTTGATGCGATCGGTATGCGCTTGCAATCGGTCAGATAGGCAAATGAGCCGATCTTAAAACCAAAAATATCCATCATCCCATGATCGATCGGTATCGGTTCGATCAGTAATTCGCCGATCATAAATGGTACAGATTCAATAACCGTAAACGGAATATCAGGCACACCACCACCGCCAGTATTTTTCACTCGACCAAATGCATAAGGGAATGTCGAGCGAATTCCGTCATACGTTTCTTGCGACGCATAACACTTCGGCACAGTCAATTTCAAGAATTGGAATGCACGGAGATCGTCAAAGCCTGCGATGTGATCGTAGTGATGATGCGTATAAAGGATCGCATCAACTTTTTTGATGCGATGAGCCAGCATCTGCTGACGAAAATCTGCGCTCGTATCGATCAGTATGGTCGTATGCTCGGTTTCGATGAGTGCGCTGACACGCAAACGCTTATCACGCGGATCGGTCGAAGTACAAACCTTGCAGTCACATCCGATCATTGGCACACCGGTCGAGGTTCCTGTTCCGAGCAGTGTGATACGCATTGTGGTGATCGAGATTTAGGAGTATGAAATTAGGAGTAGTCAGGGTGAAATAAGAATCCACCCTACTATAAAAACTTTACAGTGCCGACGGAACGGCACGCATTTCTTGCATTACTTTTGCGACTTCATCCTCGATAGCTTCTCTCAGTGCCGGCGGCATCGAGACACTATCCAAACCGAATTCGTTCAAGCCCATCGAAAGCGTTCTGATCTTTCTTGGGATGGTCGTTCGGCGGTTGATCACCAACAGATTTTGTTCGCGGAGCAAACAATATCCGCCTTCAAAATTGCCGGTCTCGAAACGGACTTTTAAGCCGATCTCGTTTGCCAGCGCTTTTAATTCTTCAAACAATTCTTCGCTTGTCATTACTAATAATTCTTAGGCAAGTTTTCCTTCAGTGTCGATAGATACTAATCCGCTTTCGAGCAATTTGAGCTGCTCTTCGATATGCGCTACCACTTCGGCCGGCGGTAATGTTTTTGGGCTAAAGCGGGCACGGGCAACGTTCACCGCTTCTTCGAGTGATGGCAGTTCGCCACGCAAGAATAGCCAGACGTGATAGCCCAGACGGTTGCGGTCGTTGGGTTCAACGGTTGGCACTGCGCGCACCGATTGATAGGCTTTTTCAGCCAATTCACTATCGTTTGTGGTTGAAATGTGTAGTGACATATCGTTATATTTTCTACAAATAGAGCGGGTTATTTTGTGACGACGAATTGCCCGTCGCCAACTTCAGTACCATTCAACACGAGTGTAGCAAAATATGTCCCGCTCGAGAGCGAACCTGTATTGAGCGAGTACTCGGTCATATTTGTTATCGTATTGATCTTCGGGCGTTCGAGCTTATACGAGCCGACCTGTTTGCCATTTGTATCGTACAAATGAAGCGTTGCTATCTGTTCATTTGTATTGACATTCATACCGTCGATCGAGATCATTACCTGTTGCTGTTTCGATGGATTCGGGCTGAAGACAAGTTTTAGTCGGCTCGAAACCTTAGGAACATCCAATGGCGAACCCACGCCCAACTTTACTGCCCCGACGATCTTTTTGATCAACACCCCATCAGGATCGATCACGATAGTATCCGGCGCAAATGAAAAATGCAATGAGTACGATGTGCTTGCAAGCGAATCCATCAATGCAATACTCCGTTCGTGTTGCCCCGATGTTGTTCTCGCTTCGACAGTGATCGGGGTGCGGAAATATTGGTACTTACTATGATCTTGGGTTTGATCGAACTGCACATTGACATTCCCTCCGTTTCGTGACCAACTAACACTGATCTGCGGATACCAAATACCAAACACCCATTGCTTAAAGAACCAATGCAAGTCCTGCCCCGAGACACGTTCGAAATCGGTTTGCATTTCAAAACTCGTTGCGGTCGAGTACGAATGAGTTTTCCCGTATTGACGCAATGACTCAAAAAAGAGAGAGTCGCCTAGCACATATCGAAGCATTCCAAGCACTGCCGCACCTTTTTGGTAAATGACTCCATAAGGATAATTATTTCGGGGACTTGTCAAGTACGGCGCACCATACATTGGGATCTTCGAACCGGTGTTGATCGCTCCAACGATATTTGAACGCTGTTTCGTCCAGTACGCAGCTTTATTAGTGAAGCGTTCGAGAATCAATGATTCGGAGTACGTCGCAAAGCCTTCATTGAGCCACGGATCATTAAAATCTTTGCAGGTCACCCAATCGCCCCACCACATGTGCGCCAGCTCGTGCTCGGGTGTGGTCGAGTTGGTATCAAGTGCAAGGTCAACCAAGGTGATCATCGTCTGATGCTCCATCGAACCAATGGGGGCAACAACATACCCGACCTTTTCGAACGGATACTTCCCATAAAGCGAATCATAAAACGTTACTGCTTGAATAACTCTTTTATATAGTACATTCGAAAGTTTCACTGAGTCGCCGGTGTAGGAGAAACCATCAATAGTAATACTCGACGGTGTGGTGATCGTTTGCTCGACGAACGGACCGACAGCAAACGTCAGGAGATAACTTGCGATCGGGTGAATAACTTTCCACGTCGTTGTGCGAAGATCTGCTTGGATCACATCGGATGTCCGAATACCATTTGAGGCGACAATATCACTATCGGCCGTCACGAACGTCATCGTTACGCTATCGGCTTTATCATCAGGAAGGTCATAACACGGCATCCAATGGCGCGTGCAGGAAACATACGGCACAGCAAAGCCGACGCCCATCGCGAACATCATTTTGCCGTTATTTGTAACGCCGCCCCAAGGGTTTGCACCACCTTCGTTGGTGGGGTTGCCGTGATAGTATGTATTAACGATCGCGTCAACATTTCGATACAATTTGGGAAAACCGATCACCTTATAAGTCCCAGAAGTAGTATCTGTGATCTGATACGATGCCTTTGCTCCATTCACAAATACACTGTCTATTACTAATGCCTTGACGTGTTGTAGAACAGAATCAAGTTCAGAAGTCGTAACGATGTGCATTACGACACTCCCCTCGAGATAATTCTTCTGCTTGTCGATCTTGAGCTGGAGGTTATAGCTCTTCACATCGTAACCTTTATCTTGGGCAAACGTTGAACCGACACCAAATTGCGTTAGAAGTAACGTGATACAAAACAAAAAACGATAGATCATTGCGTTATAAAAGATTTCAAGTACCTACAACCCATTATAGGGTGTCATCAATTAAGAATTGAACTCAAAAGAGCGTAAAAGAAGTTCTTACTTTATCGTGAATAGCTTGCAACAACAATCACTGCCATCAAACGTCGTCGCCTCGAGCGATGAGATGCGCGAGCTTATCGGCGTCGTTCGTGCGGTTGCACCGACGCTGATCACCGTCTTGCTTACAGGCGAAAGCGGTACGGGCAAGGAAGTCTTCGCCCGCTTGATCCATGATTGGAGCCCCAGATCAAATAATCCTTTCGTTACTGTTAATTGTGGTGCTATCCCCGAAGGCCTCATCGAAAGCGAATTATTTGGGCACGAAAAAGGCTCGTTTACTGGTGCCACAGGAGAACGAAAAGGCTTTTTTGAAGCCGCAAAGGGCGGGACGATATTTCTCGATGAGATAGGCGAAATGCCGTTGTCGGCGCAAGTAAAACTGTTGCGAGTTCTTGAAACAGGGAAGTTTACTCGGGTTGGTTCGGCATCCGAACGAACGACGGATGCGAGAATTATCGCCGCTACTAATCGCGATCTCGAACTCGAAGTCCATTCCGGCAGATTCCGGACCGACTTATTTTACCGATTGCGGGCAGTAATGCTTCGATTGCCGCCGCTTCGTAATCGACGCGAAGATATCCCGGCACTTGCCAATTCGATCTTGACCGATCTGGTTGCTCGGCATTCGCTTCCGCATAAACCCCATCTTGATACTGAAGCCATCGAGCGGCTTACACATGCTGAGTGGCAAGGAAATATTCGTGAGCTTCGTAATACGCTCGAACAACTTGCGGTAATGTCATTTGCCCCGAATAGTACCAGATCGAATGGTACGATCAATGCTGCTGATGTCGATGCTATTTTACAGAGCCACCATTCTTTTCACTGGAATACCGAACCGTCGCTTGCACAAAATAAATACCCGATCGTTCAGTTACAGCAAGGCGGACAAACACCGACAGAGCTTGCGCTCATCTATCGTGCACTGCTCGAACTACGAGCGGATCTTACAGACATTAAAGAACAACTCTTTCGCAATAATAACAATACATCCGATACTCGGACATTGCCGCAATCGTCAACAAATAATCTTTCGGCAGGTGAGAAGGAGTTTAATCTCGAACAACGCGAACAAGCATTGATCGCTGAAGCAATGCAAGCATTCGGGGGCGATCGCACGACTGCTGCAAACGCACTTGGCATTAGCGAACGAACATTATACAGAAAACTTCAACAGTCAAAATGAAGACCAAGCTCATCTTTTGTTGCATCATAGCCTATGGGCTGTTCGGTCTGCTGGGCTGTTATAGTTTTACGGGTGCGAGCATCCCTGCACATTTGCATACGATCGGTATTCCGCTTATTCAGGATAATTCGGGGTTCGGACAATCAGATATTAAACAACAACTTACTGATCAACTCGTACAGAAGTTTACGCGCGACGGGTCGCTACAAGTTCGTGACCGCGCGATCTCCGATGCTGTACTCGAAGTAACTATTACCGGCATCAGTGATATGCCGGTGTCGGTTCGTGCCGGCGAAGAGTTGACAAACAAACGGGTGACGATCTCGGTCGATGCAACGTACCGCGATCAGAAAAAACAAAAACTGATCTGGGAAAGAAATTTTCAGCAAAGCAGCGATTACTCTATCAATGGAGGACTCGCATCACTTCAAACGGCTCTCAAAAGCGCGCAAGATAAATTATCCGATGATCTATTACTCGGAGTCATATCAAACTGGTAGTTTCTTGTGATCAGAAATGTACTAATTCCCATTTCGTACCAAAGATGATCTGATATCCGAAATACACTCCAAATAGTAACATTGCGATCGATGAGAAGCGGTTGATCAAAAAGATCGTATGAGGTTTGAATGCCGATTTGCGTTTAGAAAAATATCTGACCAGAGTAAAAAACCAGCCCGCTGTTCCGAGTCCTGCGCCGGTAGCGAACATTAGATTATAACCCAAGCCGTTTTTCAGTACACCACTTTCTCGCCAAAAACCACTAACAAATATCCACTCGGGCACTCCAGCAACATTTGAAGCATAGAGCACAACACCTATTAAGAATGAACCTACGAGACTCGATTGATTGACATGAAAACGTTCGAGACGGTGCTCGGCATTTTCTTCTTTTAAATGAGCTTTTTTGTCAATTCCGACTGCGGGTACTTCTTTGATCTTGAATAATTTCACTCCAAGCCACAGCAGTACTAAAAAACCTACTCCTTGGAACACCAAATTAATTATCGGTGATTGTGATAAAAATTCATGTATTTGTGCAGCACCTGCACAATAGATAAAATCCATTACTGCCGCACCGGCACCAACGGTCACTCCAAATTTAAAACCAAATTGTAGTGTGCGCGAAATAGCAGTGGCATTCACCGGACCAATTGGCATTGAGATCAGCCAGCCTGTAATGAAACCAATAATGAGAGCGATGATCATGCGATTGTTTGAACCTTGGTTAGTGTACGTTTCATTTGTTCGAGATGCTGTAAGTCGTGATTGGTCATTATTTCTATGATACGATGGACATTCATTTCGCCGTAGCGAGAATGAACGCCGACGAGATTTTTTTCGTCATCGGTCATCGCATCAATGGTGTTGATCGTCTCTGCTCGTGCCGTTTTCCACTGCTGAATACCGTCTTCATAAGACTTGCTATTATAGTGATGTTCTTGTGCGAGAGCATCAGGATCAATTTGTTGAAATCGATTATCATTGCCATCGAGCAACTGACGAATTCTTCGATTCCATAGTTGCTCTACTTCGAGCAAATGATAAACAATTTCATTTATGCTAAAGGCAATGGCATCAGGCTTGACTGTCCAAAGATGTTCGGGAACACGGTTTGCATATTCCGTTACATTGCTAAAACTTTTTGATAATGCAATAAGAGACTCTATCATATTATTCCTCATCCTCGGCGGTGCGAAGTTTTTCAAGAACAGAAAAATCTTCGAGTGTGGTGGTGTCGCCTTTCACATTGCCTGTGGTTGCAAGCTCGCGGAGCAAGCGGCGCATTATTTTGCCGGAGCGAGTTTTGGGCAACGCGTCGGTAAAGTGAATATCATCCGGCTTTGCAAAACTCCCGATCTCGGTTGCGATATGATTACGAAGTTTTGTTTTTACTTCATCGGATGATTCAACACCGTTCTTCATCGTCACAAACGCTACCAGTGCCGAGCCTTTGAGATCGTCAGGTCTTCCGACAACAGCTGCTTCGGCAACACCTGAGAATCCGACCAAAGCACTTTCTACTTCCATCGTGCCAATACGATGCCCGCTCACATTGATCACATCATCAACTCGTCCCATGATCCAAAAATATCCGTCTTTATCTTTACGTGCACCATCGCCGGTAAAGTAGAGACCTGGGAATTCCGTAAAATATTGTTTCTCGAATCTCTCTGGATCTTTATAGATGCCACGAAGCATCCAGGGCCAAGGCTTTTTCATAATGAGGTAACCACCGTCATTTGCTCCGACTGGCTTGCCTTCTTTACTGACGACCTGTGGCTCGATACCAAAAAATGGTTTTGTCGCACTTCCTGGTTTTGTTGGTGTTGCGCCCGGAAATGGCGCGATCATAATAGCACCCGTCTCGGTCTGCCACCAAGTATCAACGATCGGGCACTTCCCTTTGCCGATTACTTTGTGATACCACATCCAAGCCTCTGGGTTAATCGGTTCGCCCACCGAGCCAAGCAACCTGAGCGAGGAAAGATCGTGTTTATTCGGATGGTCGTCACCGGCACGAATAAAAGCGCGGATCGCTGTTGGTGCAGTATAAAAGATCGACACTTTACGTCGCTCGATTATATCCCAGAAGCGCTCGAATGTTGGGAAGTTTGGTGCGCCTTCGTACATCATTATCGTTGCGCCGTTCGAGAGCGGCCCGTAGATGACATAACTATGCCCCGTCACCCAACCGACATCAGCCGTGCACCAAAAAATATCATCGTCGCGAAGATCGAAAATATATTTTGTCGTCAGGTGTGCCCCGAGCAAATATCCGCCAGTAGTATGGACGATGCCTTTTGGTTTGCCGGTGGTGCCGGAAGTATAAAGAATATAGAGTGGGTGTTCGCTATCAATTGCAGGGGCCTTATGAATATGGCTCGCTTCTTTCATGAGATCTGACCACCAATGATCGCGCCCCTCGACCATCTCGACATCAATGCCTGTTCGTTTGAGAACAATAACACTCTCCACTGTTGGGCATCCCGTCGAAGTATCTGAATCGGTTGCACGAAGTGCGCCGTCAACATTCTTTTTTAATTCGACAACAGCACCACGACGAAACGTACCATCGGCAGTGATGATCGCTTTCGCTTCGGCATCATTGACGCGGTCACGAATAGCTTCCGATGAAAACCCGCCAAAGATCACCGAATGTGTTGCCCCGATCCTCGCACAAGCAAGCACTGCGATCACGAGCTCGGGTGTCATCCCCATATAGATGGCAACACGGTCACCCATCCTGATGCCAAGTGAGGTCAGCATATTGGCAGCTTTGCAGACTTCGTGATGGAGCTGCTGATAGGTCAATGTGCGCTCATCGCCATATTCACCTTCAAAGATTATTGCGGCTTTTGTTTTGCGCCATCCATCTAAATGTCTATCAAGACAATTATAACTTGCGTTGAGCTTCCCGCCGATAAACCATTTCGCAAACGGTGCTTTCCACTCCAATACTTTGCGCCACTTTTTATGCCAATGCAATTCTTCGGCTTGTTTAGCAAAAAAAGCCTCTGGGTCTTTAATGCTGGCTTTATAGAGCTTATCGTATGCCGCCTCGGAGCCGACCGATGCGGCTGCGGAGAATATTTTCGACGGTTTGAACAAACGCTTCTCGCTCAGACGAGACTCGATATGAAGTGACGAAGGTTGCTGATCTGCCATTGGGTACAATAAAGATAGTCCGCACTAGGAATCTACAACGAAAACTTATTTGATAATGTGGGATGTGCACAACGATATTCTTAATTAAAAGGAGTCATAGATTTTTATCTATAACCATGTCACCCATTATGGATAAGCAAATCTCAGTTTGTTGGCTCTGTCGCGCCCCCTGCCCTTTCCTTTCGTATATTTGTAGATTATCATTGAAGGAGAAAAGGCTGTGTCACACGATCATAGCGGAAAATCAGGTTTAGAGCGTCATAATGAGGAAATGCAGGTCAAGGGCTTTGCCCATTGGCTCTTTGGTGCAAGCGGCGGTACGCAATTGCCTACTGATGCGCCGGCGCATACATCCCACCATGACAGTGGTCATCATGTCAGTGAAGAATTCAAGGGTTTTTTCAAAGACTCACCCACAGATACCGACCAAGAGTATCAGAAGATCCGTCGTGATCGCTCGGCTCCGACCGATCTGAGCCAGATCAATATCCCTGCGGGATATGCTCCGGTTACGTTCGTCGAAGATGATATTATCGTTGTTGCCGAAAAAGGCGCAAATTTGCGTCAGATCTGCCTCGATAATAATATACCATTATATGGTGGCGTAATGACCGTCTTGAATTGCCGTGGCTTAGGGCTTTGCACTTCTTGCCGCGTATCGGTTGACCCAGCGGATGGAGTCACGCCTCCGAATGCAATGGAAAAAGTCCATTTGATCCGTGACAATCCGAAATACCGCCTTGCTTGCCAATGCGAAGTCACTGGTCCGGTAAATGTCAGTACCAAGCCGGCGAAAGATTACGGAAATATGATGATCAATTTGGTGCGGAATGCAACGCTCTTCGGTGTATTCTCGGTGATCATGCTGTTACTACTGGCTGTAATGGGCTTAGACGTAGTAGGAAAATGGTTTTAGTTGGATAGTATAATAAGTAGTTAATGGAAGGTCGAGCTGGTTTGCCCGACCTTTTTTATTTTAAACGGGTATCAGCCATTTGAACCTGATACTACCACGGGCTGTTTTGTAAACTTGAACACGGTCTCGTAGTTCAGTTGGATAGAACGTCAGTTTCCTAAACTGAATGTCGCAGGTTCGAATCCTGCCGAGACCACACTATCATGGCAAAAAAAATATCACATCTCGGCATAGCCGTCAAAGATCTGGCAGCATCCGAGGCGCTCTTTGCAAAATTACTCGGCACTGATGAGATTCACCACGAAGTGGTCGAAGATCAGGGTGTGGAGATCGCTTCATTCAAAATTGGCGACAGCATTATTGAACTGACGGCGGCGACTAGCCCCGACTCGCCTATTGCAATGTTTCTCGAAAAACGTGGCGAAGGTATTCATCATATTGCACTCGAAGTCGATGACGTTGCCGCCGAACTTGAACGCCTCAAAGGAGAAGGTATTCGTTTGATCGACGAAGCACCTCGCGATGGTGCTCACAATATGAGCATAGCATTCTTACATCCTAAATCTACCGGCGGAGTCCTCGTCGAGTTGTGCGAGATAAAGAAATAATTTGCTGTGAGTGACTATCTTCCACTTCCCCTCTATAATGGAGACGACGAAACGTCGGGTTTCGACGACGAACTCGAACAAGAAGAAGATGCCCTTGCAATAGCTGCGGTGGGCGAACAGTTTCGAATTGCCGTCACTATCGATGATATCCGTCTCGAAGAAAAGCTCGAAAGCCTGCCGAAACATCCGGGTGTGTATCAATTTAAGAATGCTGCAGGGAAAGTTATTTATGTCGGCAAAGCGAAAGTTCTCAAGAATCGTGTCCGTTCTTATTTCCAAAATTATCGGCGCGGAGCAGGAGACGGCAAGCTTCGAGCGTTAGTCGAGAAGATCGCTGATGTTGAGTTAATATTGACTGACAGTGATGTCGAGGCCTTGATCCTCGAGAACACCTTGATCAAAAAATTCCAGCCGAGATATAATATCAATCTTCGTGATGACAAAACATATCCGTGGGTCTGCATCACCAATGAAGCGTATCCAAGAGTATTCCCGACACGCCGAAAACGACACGATGGCGCAAAATACTTTGGGCCATATACTGATGTCGGAGTGTTGCGTTTTGTCTTAACGACCCTTCGCGAAATTTTTCCGCTCCGAACCTGTGACCTGGCCATCGACGATGATTTTATTGCAAAGAAAAAAGCACGCGTGTGTTTGGAATACCACATCAAACGTTGCGAAGGTCCCTGCGAAGGCTTAGTCTCAGAAGCATCTTATACGGCGATGATCAAGAAGGTCAAACAATTTCTTGCCGGTCGGACTCGCGATCTCGAAAAAGAATTGCGCGATGATATGCATCAGCTCGCTGAAACAATGCACTTCGAAGAGGCGGCTAAAATTCGCGATCAGATCAAAATTCTTGCTGAGTACTCGAACAAGCAAAAAGTCTTGAGCGAAGAGACGACCGATCGTGATATCTTCGCTGTAGCGATCGAAGATGATGATGCTTGTGGTATCGCCTTCAAAGTTCGTGATGGCAAACTCATCGGCAAACAACAATTTTTCTTTACCGGTACCGACGGGAAGCCCGAACAAGAAGTTCTTGAAGCCCTGCTCGAGCGATATTATTCAACAACTGACTATATCCCCGAAGAAATATTTCTCCCGTTCGATCTCGAAAATACTGACACGCTGGAAGCGTGGCTCAATAGACGGACTCGCGAACTTTCGCACGATGATGACATCGGCGCAATGAAGCCACCAAAGCTCATCGTTCCGAAGATAGGCGATAAAGCCAAACTTGTTGCGATGGCAGGTTCGAATGCAAAATTTTTGCTTGGTGAGATCAAAATTCAAAAGCTAAAGCAATCAGACTTTACACCTCATGCTGTCAAAGCATTACAGCGCGACCTTCGTCTCGATAAACTTCCGAAACATATCGAGTGCTTTGATAACTCGCACTTGCAGGGCACCGAATATGTCAGCTCGATGGTCTATTTCGAAAATGGCAAGCCAAAAAAAGACCTCTATCGCAAATATAAACTTCGCACGGTCGAAGGTAATGATGATTTTGCCGCAATGAGAGAAGTTGTTGCGCGTCGATATAGCAAACTATTGAATGATGGTAGCGAGATGCCCGACCTCATTATTGTTGATGGCGGCAAAGGTCAGCTTTCGAGTGCGTATGAAATATTGAAAGAATTGAATCTTACCCATATCCCGATCATTGGGCTCGCGAAAAGATTGGAAGAAGTGTTTGTTGTTGGTAGTAGTGATTCTCTTCTACTGCCCCGCACTTCGAGCAGCTTAAAACTCCTGCAACAGCTTCGTGATGAGGCACATCGTTATGCTATTACTTACCATCGCACACTTCGGGAAAAACGAACAATTCAGACCGAGCTCATGGAAATTCCGGGCATCGGAAAGAAAATAGCGATGAAACTTCTCGAAGAATTTGGCTCGGTTGATGGTGTGCGACACACCTCTGAGCCTCAGCTCGTTACTTCGATCGGCTTAAGCGCGACAAAAAAAATTATTCAGTACTTCAAAGAAAAGGAAGCTCATGGGCACGATGATAACACTGCCGTCTGACGGCATCGTGCTCGGCATCGAAACTTCGTGCGATGAAACCAGCGCGGCAGTATTGCGCGGTTCAGATCTTGCTTCGGTCATTATTTCATCACAACTGTTTCATTCGAAATACGGTGGTGTCATCCCCGAGCTTGCTTCTCGTGCTCATTTAAAAACAATTATTCCCGTCATCGAAGAAGCACTGGGGCAAGCGAATGTTTCTGCAAAAGAACTTACCGCGGTGGCGGCGACGAACACACCAGGATTATTGGGTGCATTGCTTGTCGGTGTGAATACAGCAAAAGGTTTGGCTCTTTCACTTGGCATACCCTTGATCGGCGTGCATCATATCGAAGCGCATATTTTTAGTGCATTACTCGAAACTGAAAAGCCTGAACTTCCTTTTTTAGCATTAGTCGTTTCGGGTGGACATACAATGCTTGTGATCGTCAAAGCTGTCGGAGTGTATACCGTCATTGGCAAAACCCTTGATGATGCTGCCGGAGAAGCATTTGATAAAGTTGGGAAAATGCTTGGGCTCGGTTACCCAGCAGGTCCGGTGGTCGATAGAGTATCGAAAACAGGCAACCCGAATTTTATGCACTTCCCGAGACCAATGATCTACGAAACAACATACGATTTTAGTTTTAGCGGCATTAAGACTTCAGTGCTCTATTATCTTCGTGACAATCCCGAAGTAATAGCTACGCATCTCAATGATGTTGCCGCATCGTTTCAACAAGCGGTTGTCGATGTCCTTGTAGCAAAGACCATGCGTGCCGCGAAAGAATTTAACATTCGCGACATTGTTTGTGTCGGCGGCGTTAGTGCAAACACCTGCTTACGCGCAACGTTAGCTGAACAAGCCTCAAAAACGGGAAGAAGATTTTTGACCACTCGGCCAATGCTTTCAACTGATAACGCGGCAATGATCGCAATGCTAGGTGCTCTTAAGCTTGGGCAGGGCCTCGCTAATACACTCGCACTGACATCACACGCACGCTCACCACTTTCGGCAATTTAATTATGACCAAATCAAGTATTGTCGGGCATGTCATCGAAGTGTTCGTCAAGTTCACGACCAATACTATTGTGCCCGCAGACCTCACGATCCGAAATTTCTTCGCTGATCGCAAATATCTCGGTGCCGGTGATCGTCGCCAGATCAGCGAAGCGTACTTCGGCACTATTAAACAATTTCTACGCCTCGAAGCTATTACTCAGGATGCGCTAACAACAAAATTTAATCACCCACAACTTGTTGTCAGTGCTTATTATCTCGCAGTTCAGAATGCCGATCCGACCGAGATGCGTGATACGATCGCCGGTCTCAAGAACGATTTTGCCCGCGACTACCCGCCAAATGTTTTTGAACGGATGGCGAATCGGAAGATCGAAGATCAACGTCTCGCACAACTTTCAGTTATCGAGCGGCTTGCCGTGTATTATTCATTCCCGCAGTGGTTTGTCGCCGAGATCGAACGTGAGTATGGTATAGAGCAAAGCGAATTATTATTGAAAGCACTCAACGAAGAGGCAACAACTAATCTTCGTGCCAACCGTACATTCACTACACGTGATGAATTACAAAAAACATTGACAGAGCTTGGTGTAGAATCAACAACCTCCACAATAGCCGAGGATGCATTAATACTTTCAAAACGAATTAACGTTTGGGACTTAGAACCGTTCAAACAGGGCTTGTTTGAGATCCAAGACGAAGCGAGTCAGCTTGTCGCACCATTTGCAAATATCACCTCGAATAAAATTCGTGTGCTTGATGCTTGTGCGGGTGCCGGAGGGAAGGCACTACACTTTTCTAGTCTGCTTCGCGGACAAGGCGAGATTGTCGCCACCGATATTGGTGCGCGCAAACTCGAAGAAATGCGCAAGCGAGTGAAGCGAAGTAATATTCAAAATATCCGGATCGTTGCCCCACATCAGTATGATGAGCAATTAGGCATACAAGCATTCGGCTCGTTCGACGTTGTGCTACTTGATGTTCCTTGCAGCGGCACTGGGACTCTGCGTCGTAACCCGAGCATCAAATGGCGTTTGACCGAAGAAATGCAACGAGAACTGATAGAAAAGCAAAGAAATATTCTCGAACGAAATGCTCCGTATGTAAAAGAAAATGGCGTGTTATTGTATTCAACGTGTTCACTTCTTAAAAGCGAAGGCGAACAACAAGCCGAGTGGTTTGTTGAGCATAACCCAGAGTTTATTCTTGAAGCAAGCAAACGCACCCACCCCGAGTCAGAACATTGCGATGGTTTTTTTGTAGCACGTCTACGAAGAAGATCTAACGCCGCTTAGCGATGTGTTC
>JBBRNY010000024.1:0-30758 GCA_038229915.1 Kapaibacterium sp. (SeqCode)
AAGATCGAAGACTCGGCAACACAAAATCTTGCTGGCTATGAGATCAACGTCAGTTGCCCTAATGTAAAAGACGGTGGGTTATCATTTGGGACGAACGCCCCAATGGTCGAAGAACTAACAGCCGCTTTGCGCAGGCTCACAAAGAAATTATTGATCGTTAAGCTTACTCCAAATGTCACGACTGTAACACCGTTCGCACAAGCTTGTGAAAATGGCGGAGCTGATGCGATCAGTTTGATCAATACTGTTGTAGGAATGTCGGTTGATATCCATACTCGCAAACCTCGACTCTCTACTGTGACCGGCGGCTTATCCGGTCCTGCGATCAAACCTATCGCACTTGCGAAAGTCTATGAAGCGCGAAAGGCGACTATACTTCCGATCATTGGCATAGGTGGTATTGCAAATGCTTCCGATGCAATGGAATTCTTTATCGTCGGTGCATCGGCTGTGCAGATCGGGACGATGAATTTTGTGCATCCCGATGCAGGCGTTCGTGTTCGTGATGAACTTGCTACATTGCTTGCGACGCAAGGTTCTAAGAACGTGAATGATCTTATTGGCACACTCGAAGTGCCGGAACAAATGAAAGCCCTCGGATGGTAGTATTAGAATGGGAAACTTGCCGATGAAATGGCGCTATTTAGTGTATGGTTTGGTAATTGGTTTATTACCGTTAGCGGTAGTTGTTCTTTTATCGAATTCACATCCGAGTCTTTCGCGTCTCGAAGCAACATCGTTTTCCGATTCCACCTCAGTTTGGCAACGCAATGTAACTTCGATCACTCCACCAAGTGAAGCCTATCTCTTTGGAAAGAAGATACCACTTGACGTGTGGGACGTCCGAGAGCGGTTCGAACGTGAATTGTATTATAATTGTGTGAACTCCGATCAGATTGCTTTATGGTATAAACGCCTCAAGCGTTGGGAGCCGATGATCGACTCTTCGCTTGATGCGAATAAGCTTGATCGTGATCTAAAGTATCTGATGGTTGCCGAAAGCGGTGTCCGTAATGTCGAATCAATTGCCAAAGCAAATGGCTATTGGCAATTCATTGCTCCTACAGCAGAGCGTTGGGGACTTCGTGTTGATAATAATATAGATGAGCGTCTTGATCCTGTAAAATCCACCGGTGCGGCTATGCGCTACCTATCAAAACTCAAAGCGCAATTTAATGATCATTATCTTGCCGCCGCAGCCTACAATATGAGCGAAGATAACGTCGCTTCCGTTTTGAATTATCAGCATCAATCGAGCTACTGGAACATCTATGTCAATGAAGAAACAATGCGATATGTGCTCCGTATCGCAGTAATAAAAGAACTTCTAGAACATGGCACGCACTATGGTTTTCGCTTTGAATCTTTGACACCATATCAACCATGGAATGTGCGCTATATGACGGTCGCGGGACCTATCGAGAGTATAGCAGATTGGGCTGTCGCAAATGGATTTAGCTATAAAGATGTAAAGATCTATAACCCATGGCTCATATCTCGTTCGAT
Source organism: Kapaibacterium sp. (SeqCode) (assembly GCA_038229915.1). Classification (GTDB taxonomy): domain Bacteria; phylum Bacteroidota; class Ignavibacteria; order Palsa-1295; family Palsa-1295; genus JAFDZW01. Next base: position 1,507 of record JBBRNY010000024.1, read on the forward strand.
CCCGCAAGGTACGTTTGTCATAGCACTCCCAGCGACGGATGCTGCTCGAACAACTGTCAAGACAGGGAATTGAGAGGAGTGCCTTTGAACTTCGTATTAACGGCGCGTGTTCTTTTTACTGATGCAACGAATTGAAACTTATGAAATTATCTTTTTATAATCCGCGCCGCCTCGTTTCGATGGCTGTCGTGTTAGTAGTTTGTGGTGCCTTACTCGGTACTCGTATCGAAAAAGCTTTCTCATTGGATAATGCTTTCGAGCAAATTCAAAAGTATAGCGATGTTCTTAATTTGGTCAGCAAGTATTACGTTGATAAGGTAGATATAAATTCGCTGAACGAAGCGGCTATTGTTGGCTTGTTGAACAAGCTCGACCCGCACTCGGTGTATATGCCACCCCGCAACGTCAAACAATCCGATGAAGAGTTTAGCGGTAAGTTCGAAGGCATCGGCGTACAGTTCGTGATGAACCACGATTCCATTTTGATCGAACAAGTATTACCCGAAGGACCAAGTGAAAAGGTTGGTCTCTTACCTGGTGATAAGATCGTTGAGATCAATAATAAAACGACAAAAGGGTTTACCGAAGATTCTGTAAGAAACAATCTTCGTGGACCAAAGGGGACGAAAGTAAATATTTCAGTAGCTCGTTCCGGTTCTGCAGGGTTGCTCAGTTTTGATATTACTCGTGATGTGATCCCATTGGTCAGTGTCACATCGCACTTTATGGTCGATAACAAAACGGCATACATTGCGCTGACTCGTTTTATCGCAACTTCTCACGAAGAAATGGTAAAGGCGCTTGTTGATCTTCGCGGGCAGGGAATGCAGCGTTTGGTACTTGACCTGCGTAATAACCCAGGTGGTTATCTCGAACAAGCAGTGGAGATCGCTGATGAATTTTTGGGTGGTACGAAAACAATAGTCTACACGAAAGGAAGAGTATCGAGCTTTGATGAAGTAAATGTCTCGCATCCAGGGCAGTCTTATGAGAAACTACCGTTGGTTGTGCTCGTGAGCAATGGCAGTGCCAGTGCCAGCGAAATTTTCTCAGGCTCGATGCAAGATCTTGATCGTGCGCCGATCGTCGGAGAGAATACATTCGGCAAAGGGCTTGTACAACGCCAGTTCCAACTCAGCGACGGCAGTGCAATTCGCTTAACAATCTCTCGTTATTATACGGCAAGTGGTCGCTCGATCCAACGACCATATGATGGTGCTAAGTATGTAAAGGGTATTCAGAACGAAGACGATGAAGATAACTTTGGTCATTTGAATGATGTATCTGATAACGATTCGTCACGTCCGAAGTTCAAAACAAGTGGCGGAAGAATGATCTACGGCGGAGGCGGCATCACCCCTGATTTTATTGTCAAAAGTGATACCGTAACTCGTTCGACGATCAATCTCTTTGCTGCGAGCATCTTCTATGATTATACTCGTGACCTTGTAAGTGACCATGGTGCAGAGCTTCATAAAAACTATACACCAGATTCATTTGTCAAAGATTACACCATTTCCGATGAGATGCTCAATAAGATCATCGACAAGGGAATAGCAAAGATCAATAGCAAGCATGATTCAGTTACGGCAAATGGCGTGAAGATCGCGGCAACAAAACCGAAATTTGATGAGAAAGAAATTGCTGCTGACAGGGCATTTATTAAAAACTGGATACGAGCAGACCTCGGTCGTCAGATCTTCGGCGCAAACGTAAGTGCACGTATCAGAATAGAAACCGACAAGCAATTCCAAAAGGCTTTTATGCTCGTCTCTGAAGCCCAGAAAATGGCAGAGTTGTTTAAGTAATCGGAAAGTAACTTGCCGTTATAATTCAGGATGAAAGGGTCGGATGTCTGGAAGAAATGACGACGATGCCAAAGTGATGATAAGAATTTACGAGACAAATTTACAAACCCCGCTTACAAGCGGGGTTTGTGCGTTAGTCGAATTATTTTGAAAAGATGGTCTGAGTATATAAGTTACGCCTCCACACCCTCAAGCTTTTCACTCGTCTCGGTCCAAGTATAGTATAATGCTTCAAGTGCGGTCTTGATCGCGGCGAGCCTTGCTATGTCCGTTTGCACTTTTGTTGTATTATCATAATACGTAGGCTCGAACATTGCGTCTTCGATCTTTTGTTTTTCAGCTTCAAGCGGAGCTATTTTCTTCTCGATCTTGGTCAGTTCGTCTTTTAGCGGTTTAAGTTTTTTGTGCTTGCTGTTACGGTCGCTTGCCTCATTTCGCTTACGATCTTTTTCCGGTACTACAGGCTGTTCGATCTCCTCGTTCTTTGCTTTGGCTGCACGTTTGGTTGCGCCGATCTCGGCACGTTCTTTTTCAGCCAGTTCGATAAGGTAGGTTTCGAGGTCGCCGTAATATTCTTTTACTTTACCTTCGCCAAAGGTGATGACTCGTTCGGTCAGGTCGCGAAGGAAATCGCGGTCATGGCTGATAACGATGATCGTACCTTCGAAACCAAGGAGTGCCTGTTTCAATACTTCCTTCGAACGCATATCAAGATGGTTCGTCGGTTCATCGAGGATAAGTGTGTTCGATGGAGTAAGCAACAATTTTGCAAGAGCCAGACGTGATTTTTCACCGCCAGATAATACTTTGACAGGCTTGATCACATCATCCCCGCGGAACAAGAACGAACCGAGCAATGAGCGGATCTGTGACTCGGTATAGTTGATCTTCGATTGAGAATTAAAATAGAGTGATCTTGCAACGGTGTCGATCGTTTCGAATACGGTTGCATTCGGATCAAGGGAATCAGCAACGTGCTGTGCATAGTAGGCAAGCGAAACGTTATGTCCGATCTTTAATTCACCTTCAGTCAGGGGCTCGACGCCGGCAAGAATTTTTCCGAGTGTCGTTTTGCCCTCGCCATTGCGGCCTAAGAATGCAATACGATCACCTCGTTCGACACGGAGATCGCAACCACTAAAAACAAATTTGTTCGGGATAAAGCCTTTTGCACCATTTTCAATTTCAAAAACTGTTCTACCCGAAGGTCGTGCTTCAGGAAATTGAAAACTAATGAACGGAGTCTTATCGACAAGTTCTATACGCTCCATACGCTCGAGCATCTTAATGCGCGATTGTGCTTGTTTTGCTTTTGATGCTTTGTAGCGAAAGCGATCAACAAAATCCTCAAGTTCTTTACGTCGAATGTTTTGTGTCGCGGCTTGCGCGGCCCGCAAGACTTCGCGCTCGGCAAGTTGCTCTTCAAACTTATCGTAGTTGCCGGTAAAGACTTCGATGATTCGTTGTGGTGAGACCGAGACGATCTTCGTTGCGATCGCATTCAAAAATACACGATCATGCGAAACGATCAGCACAACGCCTTCATAGGAATACAAGTATTGCTCGAGCCACATAATACTGGCAAGATCAAGATGGTTGGTCGGCTCATCGAGCAAGAGGGCATTCGGTTTTTGCAACAATAATTTTGCAAGCAGAACACGCATCTGCCATCCGCCGGAAAATTCCTTTATGGGACGGTAAAGATCTAATTCGGAAAACCCGAGCCCGTTCAAAATTCTCGCCGCGTCGGCTTCGAGCGAATACGCATTGCCTGTTTCGAGCAAATGATGGAGTTCGCCGAAACGATCTAACGCTTGTGAATATTTATCCGATGTGTGGTCGGTTTCGGTCTCCATCAGAATTTGTATCTGATCGAGTTCGTCTTGATACTGTACTAATTCCTCGCGAGCCAACATCACTTCTGATAGGGCAGAACGATTGAGTGTCACCTCATCAAACGATACTTCCTGAGGTAGATAGCCGAGCGTATATCCGCGTGGAGACTGAACGACGCCGGACTCGGGCGTCATCAGACCATAAATAATTTTTAGGAGCGTTGACTTGCCGGCACCATTGCCGCCGACAATACCCGCACGGTCACGACCGCCGATGGTAAACGAGGCATCACGAAAAAGATATTTTCCGCCGAATTGTACTGATAAATGTTCTACTGCTATCACGAATTTTTTCTAGTATATAAAATTATAAATTTCTTTTGCGCCCACGTTTTTTGCGCGATATTTGTCCGATATGATACTCGATATGTTTGCCGGTTTCAGGATAGGGGATGATCGAAACCGTCCCGTCATTTTCAAGTATTGCCGTTCGTACTTCTTTTAATGAATCAAAACCATGCTCTCGAATTGCCTCGAGGAGCTCATCTTCGGTTAATTCTTCGCTCGCGAGAGCCGATGGAATGATCTGACTATTGCGTACAAGAAGCTTTGGCTCGCCGATAAACAATTCGCGAGTGGTTTTGTTCTTCAGAATGACCTTTGTTAAGATTATATTTGCTAAAAGGAGAGAAATTGCCGCTACGATGCCGCCTATGAGTGATGTGTCACTTCCGACCATAGCATTTTGTACAGCATTCGAAATAAGCAGGATGAGCGCAAAATCGGGGAGTGTCAACTGAGATAAATGTCGTTTGCCGAGCAGGCGAAACCCCAATATGATTACAGCATAGACAGAAAGGCATCGTATGACGATCCATAGCAATGATTCTATATTCTCGGGTAGCATACTATTTTATCCTATTCCAATTGAAGTGATAACATTCAGCCATGGTAATCGTAAAACCAGGAGCAAACGATCGAAAAACACGTAATATGACTGGAATTCAGTCATATTAGCTTGCAACACCTCAGCAAAACGGGCCTGATGGTAGTCAAGTGGTTTTTGAACTAAATCCATGAGATATTAGTTTTCGTTGGGCTATTAAATTTAGGCATATTTTTATAATCAAATTTAGGTTTTGACGTTATGGCACGCAAATTTTCGTTAGAAAAGACTAGAAATATTGGTATTATGGCGCACATCGACGCCGGTAAGACAACGACCACAGAGCGTATCTTATTCTATACCGGTGTAGTGCATCGTATGGGCGAGGTCCACGAAGGCGGTGCAACTATGGATTGGATGGAGCAGGAAAAAGAACGTGGTATCACGATCACCTCTGCTGCTACGACCTGCGCATGGCGCGATCACCAGATCCAGATCATCGACACACCTGGTCACGTTGACTTTACCGTCGAGGTGGAGCGTTCGCTCCGTGTACTCGATGGTGCCGTTGCGCTTTTTTGCGCAGTAGGCGGCGTTGAGCCACAGTCAGAAACAGTTTGGCGTCAGGCTAATAAGTATGAAGTGCCTCGTATCGCATTCGTCAATAAGATGGATCGTGTCGGCGCAGACTTCTTTAACGTCGTACACATGATCAAAGAGCGTCTCGGTGCAAACCCGATCCCGATCAATCTTCCGATCGGCCAGGGCGAGATCTATACCGGCGTTATTGATCTTGTAGAAAATAAAGCGTACATCTATAATGATGCTACACTTGGAAAAAACTTTGACGTTACGGAGATCCCTGACGATCTGAAAGAGCATGCTCGCGAATGGCGCATCAAGCTTTTCGAAGCCGTTGCTGAAGTCGATGATTCATTGCTTGTAAAATATCTCGAAGGTATTGAGATCACTCCTGATGAAGTGCGCAATGCGCTACGTAAGGCAGTTACAGGAAGCTTGATCATTCCGGTATTGTGTGGCTCGGCATTCAAAAACAAAGGTGTTCAGCAGTTGCTTGATGCCGTTGTCGAGTACTTGCCAAGTCCTGTTGACGTTGGTGCGGTCGAAGGTCATCACTTGAACTTGACCGACCACATCAAACGCGAACCTTTGGATAATGAGAAGTTCGCTGCGATCGCTTTCAAAATTATGACCGATCCTTATGTCGGTAAGCTCACATTCTTCCGTGTGTACTCAGGTACACTTGCTGCGGGTTCGTATGTCTTGAACTCGGTCAGTGGTAAGAAAGAGCGTATCGGTCGTATCCTCAGAATGCATGCGAACCATCGTGAAGATGTCGAAGCAGCATATACCGGTGATATCTGCGCTGCAGTTGGCTTGAAATCAACTCGCACCGGCGATACATTGTGTGACGAAGACGATCCGATCATTTTGGAAAGAATGATCTTCCCTGAGCCGGTTATCTCGCTTGCAGTCGAGCCTAAGACAAAAGCTGACAGTGAGAAAATGGGTGAAGCGTTGCAAAAGCTTGCTGATGAAGATCCGACGTTCCGTGTAAAGACCGATGAAGAAACCGGACAAACAATTCTTTCAGGAATGGGTGAGCTTCACCTTGAAATTCTTGTCGATCGTTTGAAACGCGAATTCAAAGTCGAAGCAAACGTTGGTAAGCCACAGGTTGCTTACAAAGAAACGATCAAGAAAAAAGTTACGCAAGAAGGTAAGTTTGTTCGTCAGTCGGGTGGTCGTGGTCAGTTTGGCCATTGCTGGATCGATCTCGAACCAAACGAGCCTGGCAAAGGCTATGAGTTTATCAATGACGTTGTTGGTGGTGTGATTCCGAAGGAATTCATCTCGCCGATCAGCGCTGGTATCCAAGAAGCGATGAAGAGTGGTGTGCTTGCTGGGTATCCTGTTGAGGATATCAAAGTACGTCTCTTCGACGGTAGCTACCATGATGTCGATTCATCGGAAATGGCATTTAAAATTGCTGGTTCGATGGCCTTTAAGGATGGCTGCCGTAAAGCGGATGCCGTATTGTTAGAGCCGATCATGGACGTTGAAGTTATTACCCCTGAAGAGTATATGGGTGATGTGATGGGCGATCTCTCGTCACGTCGTGGTAAGATCGAAGGTATGATCTCGCGTAGTGATGCGCAGGTCATTAAATCGACTGTGCCACTTTCGGAGATGTTCGGATACTCGACCACACTTCGCTCAATGACTCAGGGCAGAGCAGTCTATTCGATGCAGTTTGCTCGCTACGAGCCAACTCCACGCTCAGTCCAGGAGCAGATCGTCGAAATGGTAAAAGGCAAAGCCGCTCACGCCTAAGACGAAAAACTATTCAAGAAAAAAGCCATCCTCGCGAGAGGATGGCTTTTTTTGTTTTATCAAATGCACTAAAATGTAGCACCTGCTTGAAGACCTTGTAACAGAAAAAAAAGTGAGCGCGGAAATGTAAGAGAAAAGCTTAATACATATGAAGCTGTAAAGCCACCGCCCAAATGAATATATTCTAGTCCTATAGCGTTTGTAAGTAAGAAGGGTTGTGTATCTTTAATTGGATCGGGGGCATATTGCCAGACTTCACGGTTATCAAAACTTGTAAGCGATAAAATACCTGATCCGCCTTTAATATATAGTGTCTTGCTTATTCGATAATGGTATTCAGCCATGATTACAATCACGCCCGCAGCTTTTCCTCCATTTTCTGAGCGTGGTTTACTAAAACCTATCTTCGGTGATAACCCAATACCTATTCTGTATCCAAAATGATTTTTAAAAATATGTTCATAATTATATGAAATTAGTGTAGAGTTACCTCCGAACTCTAGATTCAAAATATTCGAAGGAAGATAGCTAAATAAAATACTATCACTTTTATCGGTAGGCAAGTTATCGTCTTGCGCACAGGCAATTTTAGCATTAGAAAAAAGGATGATCCAAATTGCAACTGCTGTGGCTTGCTTCATCATTCTATTGATCATATAGTCTTAAGAATTAGAAACGCCCAACGATGTTTAAACTCGCTTGATTACCATAACCTATCGAAGGAAAAATGAGTAGGGTTTGGTTTTTGTTTGATCTTGGATGTAAAAAAATATTAAAAATAAATGCAGAAGCTATTGAGGGTGCTACACCTATCCAAAGGTATTCACGAAGGTTAAAAGTTTTAATATCTTGAGGGTGTTTAGAACCATAATCAGAGCCGTAAATTGCGGCAGCCATCGTAGCCGTCCCGAAACCTATCCAAAACGCATGCCAGTATGACACTTCACATCCCGAGGTTAACTCGGCAATCGGACCTAACGAATACATTAATAAAAAAGGAGTTAAAATAAACAATGCCGCATCAAAACGAAGTGTACCTCCATCAAGGACAGAGTCGGCACCAAAGTGTTTGTCGTAGAAAAACCTATATGATAAATAAGAAGGGATGCCCCAAACAATGGATGTTAAACCAATTTCAAGCGGCAACGATGGTTCGCACTCACAATTGACGCTTTTTTGTATAGTGTCAGCATTATTACCTGAATACAAACTATTGAACTCATTCTGCAATGGTAAGGTAATGATTGGCTTGCTATTTTTGGTGATTAGCACTCTCTCCTGCCCATAAGATGGCATCACTAAAAGGCAAAGAAATTGAGACAGAAAAAATAGAAAAAAACAATATTTTAATGTATTCATAATATGAATATCTAATCTGTTCACAAGACAACATCGTAAAAGTGGTGTTCCGTTCTTAGCTTCTTTTCCCAATTCTTTACGTACGTCAAGAGGGTGATCTTTTTACTTTTTATCTAAAACCCCATGAATATAATTGTAATCCCAATTATTCCAAGCACCTGTTGCGGCATCAACAAATAACCCATAAAATATAAAGAGATCTAAGAATACCCAGCCACTTTCTGTTTCAGATCTAATTATGAAGCTACGGTCGAGATAGTTTTCTTTGTGGAATCTAATAGTATGCTCACCATCTCGTTTTAAGAGAAAAGAGAAAGGTGTTTGTTGAATAGGCTCATTATCAATATAGACCATTGCGCCACTTGGTTCGGAAGTGAACTCCATTTCTTTCGTTGATCCCTGAAACATTGTAGCACAGCCGTTAAATGCGACTGCGGAAAAAATGAGAAAATATACCACTCGTAGGTGCATACCAATAAAGTATATTATCGAATCTTATAAATTGGAAAATTAATACTCTCGCGTTGAATGTATCCTCCGACAACAGCTCCGAAACCTGCCCCTGCGCCCGAAAGGACAATAATAAAACTTACCCCAAGTGCAAAACCTTCGCCGCCATTACCTCCTTTATTTACAGTTGAATCTGCTGTTTCATGTCGTGAAGCCAAAGAGACGACAAATGCGGTAGCAACAGATACTCCACCAATCAATGCACCAACTCCTGAGTAGGTTCTTGGTGTTTCTGTAAGCCCAGCAACAGCATCAAATGGGATACGACTACTATCAGAGCGGAGAATAAAATTGTTATCTTTATACGAGAGAATACTCCCAATTTCTTCATAGTCTTTGCTTAAGAGAAATACTCTCCGCGAATCGTTACTAAGTGCACGGTCAAGTTTTTCAAGCAGTAATTTTTTTTCTGATAAGGTAGAGTTCTTGCCCAGAGTATCCGCCCGTACACTATCAACCGACTGTGCAGATAGTTGTATTGGAATAAGAAAACATAATATGACCACTATAACAATAGCTTTTGAGATGAGCATATCTGTATAGAAAATGTCTGTAGATGGACAAAAAACAACAGGACTTGGATGGGATTGAATCCTATGAGTTGTTACTCGTACACCTTCAAATTCTTAATCTCTGCGATGTTTTGGAGACCTCTTGCCATTACTTGCAAGCCTTCGGAGACACCGGAGCATTTGACCCCGAGTTCGGTTTGAGCTTTGAGAGCTACGAGGGCAATGCTTCTGGGACGATCAGCAATATTGTTTTCTTTTGATGGTTCAAAAGATGCAGGGCGTATAAACGAAGATTCGAGATGGAAAGTATCGGCTGTTTGCAATCCGAGTTCGTATCGCGAAAGAAGTTCTGGACCAGCAATGTGATAGATACCTGTTTTTTGCAATTCGACCGCTCTGATAATCCCGAGAGCTACATCATCGATCAATGTCGGAGTAGCGGCAAGATCGGTATAGGCATTCATTGCCTCATTCTTGCGAATCTTTGAGAGTGTCTCGAGTACGAAATTTCTCTTGCCATTTAACCTTACAACTTCTGCACCATAAAGCATCGAAGTACGAATCACCAAATGTGCAAGCCCCGAACTCTTGAGTGCATTCTCGCTCGCAAGTTTTGTGCGCCCGTAATAATTGAGCGGGTTGGGAGTTGCGCCTTCGGTATATGGCGACTTGGTGCCATCAAAAATATAATCGGTCGAGAGATGAACAATACGAGCATCGACACGACGTGCGCCTTCGATAAGATATTCTACTGCTCGGACGTTTGATTTCCACGCTGTTTCGCGCTGGGTCTCGGCGAGATCGATATTTACATATCCTGCACAATTAACGATCACATCAGGTTTATACCGAACGATGAGATCGCGGACACGGTCGCGGTCAGCAAGATCAAGCGGCTCGTAGGCGGCAATGCGTTGTTCGCTGGCAAGATCATCGTAGAGCAACTTATCCTGACGTGCTGTCAGGATAAGATCGCATCGAGACTCATCAAGAAATGTACGGAGCGTATGCTGTCCCAGAAAACCATGAACGCCCGTCAGAAAGACAGTCTCACGACGACGGGGGCGCAAGATTGTCATTGAAACTCTTAATAAACTACAAGCGACGCAACGCCGACAAGTGATTGACCTGCATAAACACCAACAGTATAACCGCCAGCGCTTAAGCGACCGAGCTGAACTCGATGAGCATGATCTCCGCTTGTTTCAACGCCATACGCGTTACTGACTACCTCACGACCAAGTATGTCGCGAACGACGATACGAATATCAGAAGTATTCTCTAATGAATAATTCACCGTCGTATGGTCAGTTACAGGATTCGGATAGACCGAGATCATTGTCGTTGGGTTTGAATGGGTTGACGTAGTAGTCACACCATTGGTCGGACCATCAACTAACGTGATCTTCATCACCTTCGATGAGTTGCCGCTATTGAGAACCGTGACCCAAACTTGAGTGCCGTTCGTACGTGGATCATACTCGATGCCACGCACGTTGGTGCCGCTGTTGCTGCCTTCTTGGACGAACCATGATGAAAGCTCGGAGCCATCGTTACGTGAAAGTCGTAAAATATAACTGTCATAGAGCGATGCGTTGGTCGCGTTACCTTGGAAATCGGTCCATGTATGAAGCAATTGTCCGTTGAATGTATTCAATGTCAGGCAACGAGGTCCGAACGCAGCAGTACGTAAGATCTCGAAATCATCATAGGATATAGAAGGATCGGTTTTATGCACACGATGAATGACATTGTTATTTCTATCAGCAAGAAACAATGTATCTCCTATGACCAAAACACCAGTACCGTAAGCACAGGGTGATACCCATTTATGTACCAGAGCACCTGTTGTTGTTACTTCGAAGACATTTGAACCCGGGGTGGTCTGCAATGCCTGATGAACAAACAAATGCTTTGTGAGCGGGTCATAGCAAATCCCGGTGAAGTCTTTACCTCCGGAAACGGTAATGTTTCCGGTCAGTGCGCCGGTCGTCGGATCCATTTTATAGATCTTATTATCAACGTCGTTAAAGTTGGTAACGAAGAGTGTAGCATCGTCTGCGTCATAAGCAAGATCGTACATATATAACGCTTGCTCAGAGAACACTGAAAGTGTAGAGCCTGATACTCGAGTGGTGATCTTGAATTCTCGAGAGAGCAATACCTCTGTTCCACTGGTAACGCGAACAAGAGCTTGTTGGCTCGATGGGAAATTAACAGCATTGATATGTAGTGAATTGCCTGAGGCAGCATCACTGATCGTTTGCCATGATTGTGCATTGTCGGTGCTGATCTCCACTTTCGCTCCGGAAGGCACGCCAAACCAAGAAATATCGGTAGGCTCGCCAATAAACCAAAGACTTGAGATCGTTGGGGTTGTTACACCCGATGGCACATCCTCCATCGGGGCTTCCCAGACCGAACGTCCGTGTGTACCGACGCGAAGCAATTTTCTTGACTTGTGAATGCCCATCGCAAAGACTGCAACGTTAGGCAAGCCTGTGCCATACGGTACCCAATTGACACCGTCATCAGGAGAATAAAATACTCCGACGTCAGTACCAACATAAAGATGAGATGGATGTGTCGGATCAATGACAATAGCATTGCAAGAAATATCGGGCAACTGTCCGGAGACATTCGACCAAGTCAAACCAAAGTCAATTGTTTTAAATATATGTCCTGCACCGAAACCGCTGAGCGTAACATAGAATGTTGTTTTTGAAGCAGGGCTTACTGCAAAAGCAGTAACGCTTCTTCCGGGGAGACCATTTGAGGCTTTGAAGGTCAGCCCGTTATCTGGTGTCGTCCAGACATGTCCATCGGTCGTTCCGATCATCACCGACTTACCGTCACCGGCAGGTCCGATAGCATTGATATATGCACCAGCGCCAGTGGCAAGCTTTTTATTGCGTTTTGTCCAAGTTGATGAGTTGTTTGCAAGGACATACAGGAATTGTGACCCTGTATAAAGTATATGATTTGTTTCATCCTGTGCGATCGGCTTAAGCCAACCCACACTATCGGAAGTATTGATCCCACTGCTAAAATCTTGTTCGCCACTTGTTGGATCCCATTGAGAGACATTGAACGATGTCGGGCGGTTGAAATAGAGTTTTGTATGATCTTTTGAGTCAACGATAATATTACCACCATCGCCGCCGCCAAGTACATCCCAATTATCAACGCTTGATCCACCGAGAATACCATTGTCCTGAGTACCAATATAGGAAGCATCATCAACGCTTTGATCTATCGCAAGACTATATGCTTCGGTAATGGCTGTGCTATCATCACCAACATCAAACGAGTTACCACGATCAAGTGATCGTGCGACGCCACCATCGCCTGTGACAAACATCGTATCTGATTTTGAAGCAAATACTGCGGCGTGCTGATCAGGGTGGGTGCCACCAGGTTGGTAAGATTGTGCAACGTCATTCCAACTTCCACCACCATCATCGGTTGCCCAAACAGAAATAGCACCTAAGAGAAAATGCTCGGCGTTCTTTGGATCGCGAACAAGATATGCATCATACCAGCCTTGATAGCCGCCGGCAACAGCGAATGGATCATTGCTTCGGAACGCTCCGGAAATATCGTCCCACGTTGAGCCACCATTGGTAGAACGTGACATCCCTTCAAATCCACCGTTGTAATTGATCGAAAGATCAACAAGATCATTGGCATTGAGAGGATTCACTGCGACGTGCATTCTACGCATCTCATTATATTGATGTACCTGGTACCACAATACACCACCATCATCTGATCGGTAAATTCCGTGGCTTGGGAGAGCAACGTAAATAATATCATTGTTCTCACCGGCAACAAAATCCATATCGGTCACTGCGCCAGGGGGGAATGTGCCCGACATGCGAGTCCAAGTACCACCGCCATCTTTGGTAACATAGAGACCGCTACCCGAGCCTGCACCTGCGGCATAAATAACGTTTGATTGAACAGGATGGACAACAATCTTGCTAAATGCACCGACGTTGCTCAAGCCAATAGGAACCCAGCTTGCGCCTGCATTGGTCGAGCGGTAAATGCCACCTCCGAAGAATGAGCCAAATCCTTGAGCATATTCGCCGGTACCGGCATAGATGATATTAGGATTCTTTGGGTCGACCGCTAAGGCACCCATTGCGATTGAAGAGAGACCGTTGGATACAGGTCGCCAAGAATCACCACCATTTATAGTTTTCCAAACTCCGCCATTTGCGGCTCCCATATAGGCTATCTGTGAATTGACAGAGTTGACGACAATAGTATTGATCCTGCCGGCGTGAGGGCCTCCGATTCCGGAGTTAATATTATATGGACCGATATTTGTCCATTGAGTGATAGCAAGTGTATTATTGTGTGAGCGGGCGGCATTTGCAAGAGCGGAGCGTTGATCGACAGCACGCATGTATGCGCCTTCGGGTATAGAGCCGAGACCGAATGTACGTTGATGGAAAAACCACTCATAGTACCGCTCAATGCCATTTACTTCTTGTTCGTTATCATCTGAACGTTGTTGATTGAGCCATTGTGCAGAAACGGTGGTAGAAAGCAACAGCAATGCAAATGCACAGACAACATGGACAAGCTTCTTCATAGTATCGAGATGATTGGTCAATTATGAGCTTTTTCTAACGGATTTTTCCATAGATTCGATTCAATACCTTTTGAATTAAACGCACGTTCTTCCGCCAAACGCCATATCTTTTGGCACGGAAAAACATCATGCTCGAGGGTATCATCAAGGATGATCGAGTCCACAACAGGGGATAGATCCTGCAGTAGCATCAACTCCGTATAATTAGAGACACGAGAAATGAGGGTAAGTCGCAATCCTTTTTTCAACAATTCTTCGGAAATAGCTCTTATTTCATCAAGATCATCAAGATTATTTAATTGATGTTTTATTCTACAACCGCCCAGAAGTTTAATGGCAAGTGCATCCTCTAAGATGTTGTCTTTATTCGGGATAAGAAAAGAAAAACGCTGCGCGGTGAAGGTCTTTATTAATTCTTTTATTGTCTCTTCGGGGGTCTGGCAGCTGATTGTTATTCTATAGATTCCATTATCAAAAAGTCGCTGTATATCTTGGTGTGAATCGAAATGGTCAAGCGAAATTCCGAGTGGGATGTCAATGGCTGTTCTGATCTGTTTAATAATAGCTATGCCTTTGTCAGAATAAGGCGCGGTGTCCTCAAAGAAGAGGTGTATTGCCTTTGCGTTTTCCATTCGGAGAATTCGGGTTCGTTCGGGCAAATGGTCATACTCAGGGAGGTGATGCTCGGAAAAGTAATCCACCGGTGGTAAACATTTTCCTGATCGGATATGGATCGAGGGTATAATTAGTAACATTTTTGCAAATCAATAGTCATTTATTAGCCCAATTGTCTATTTTTGTAAGAATCTTGATAAATAGATCTCTTTTGGGAAACAAACCTAGCCGATAAATAATTATCCTGTAGCGAAAGTGCTTATCTAAGAAATTATGTACCTATCAAAGTTAGAGATCATCGGGTTTAAGTCATTTGCAAACAAGACCGTCCTGAAGTTTGACTCTGGGATGACGTCGATCGTCGGTCCGAATGGCTGTGGCAAAACCAATGTCGTAGATGCTATCCGTTGGGCACTTGGCGAGCAAAAGTCGAGCACACTGCGCTCCGATGTGATGGAGAACGTAATTTTTAACGGCTCTCGTAATCGTAAGCCGCTGGGAATGAGCGAAGTTTCGCTCACGATCGAGAACACGAAAGGCATACTGCCGACCGAATATTCTGAGGTCACCATTACACGCCGCTTGTTCCGCTCGGGCGAGTCTGAGTATTTGCTCAACAAAGCCCAATGCCGCCTCAAAGATATTATCGAATTGTTTATGGATACCGGTATGGGTGCGAATGCCTATTCGGTGATCGAATTAAAAATGATCGAGACGATCCTGTCCGATCGTACTGAAGAGCGCCGCAAGCTCTTTGAAGAAGCCGCCGGCGTAACCAAGTACAAAGCTCGCCGGAAAGAGGCGATGCGCCGTCTCGACCAAGTAACAGCTGATACCGAGAAGATCGACTCGATCATTAAAGAAGTAACTAAAACCGTTGCTTCTCTCGAACGTCAGGCTGAAAAAGCCGCAAAGTATAATGAGATCAGCGCAGTCCTGAAAACAGCAGAAATAGATCTCATTGAGCGCGAGTTTTCGGAATCGCATAAGCGTCTCGCGCCACTCAAAGAGTTATTGCAAGAGCACGAGCAAACCAGAACAGTCTTGATGACCGAACTGACCAAGTTTGAGTCATTAATAGATCTCGTGACACGCGAAGAACATGAGATCGAAGAGCAGCTGAATATGTCAGAGCGCTCACTTCGCGAAAAGAATGAAACGTATCGTCGTTTGCGCGAGACCATTGTTGGAACTAGCGAACGCATCAACTCGCTGAGCGAGCAATATGATCGTACTTTAAAAGACATTGACCAACTCGAACTCTCTCAAAAAAATCTCTCAGAAACCTGCGAAACAAAAAGCGCCACTATCGATGGCTTACTCGAACTTGCCGAGAAACAAAATACTTTAAAAGAGGAGATCGCCTCGATCTATGCTGCGGCACGAGAAGCACTTGAACATAAACGAGCAAGCTTGCATGTTTCTCAGCGCCGGGTTAATGAACTGCTCGCCGAAAAAAACAAACAGCTTGAAGATGCCGCGCAGTACAAAGCTCGTCTTGAAGAGATCGAACGACGCATTACCCAGTTAACCACGCAACAACAAACCTTAGGCGATCGAGAGAAAGAACTAAAAGATAATAAAGAACATCTTTCGATCGAACACGAGAAATCACTGCGCTCACTTGCTGATGCCGAGCAAGGACGACGCGAAGCGATCATCGGACGTGATAGGTTGAAAGAAGAGCTTGATGCGCTTCAGAATACTTCTTTCACTCTTCAAAAAGAGATCGGGCAATATCTTTCGAAGATCGAGTTTCTGACAAGTCTTGTCGAGCGTACGCTTGGCACGAGCGAAGGTTCTGAGTTCTTGATGAAATCGTCAAGTTGGTCGCGCTCTGGTGCGCCTATCACTGTGCTTGATGCTGTTAGTACATCAGAAGAATATCGTGTTGCCGTCGAAAATGCTTTTGGTGATGCTGGGCAATATTTTGTCGTTGATTCGAAGGCCGAAGCTCTCGAAGCGATCGAAGCACTCAAGCATTCCCAAAAAGGTAAGGCAACATTTATTTGTCTTGACGAAGTACCATCTATAGAAGTCCCTGATGCTTCGACGACGATCATTGGTCAGTTGGTCTTCGAAGAAAAGTATGCCAAGTTGTATCGGATGTTAGTTGGACGTACCGCGATCGAGAACTCGATCTCGACTGCATACGATCTTTTGCATTCAACACAAGACCTCGAAAGAGTCGTCACCAAAGACGGGGAAGTTGTTACCAGATCCGGTGTGCTTCGTGGCGGTTCGAAAAAGAACTCTGAAGGTTCGATGATCGGTAAGCAGCAACAAATAAAAGAACTTGAGCAAAAAGTTGATCTCTTGAAAGTGCAAGTCGATGCACTTCAGCAGGAAATTTCGGATAAGAACTCAGCTTATCAAGGTTTTAAGGTATCCGATCTCGAACGCATCCTCCAAAGCGCACAACAATTATTCCGTTCAAGTGAGAGAGCACTCGAGCAATGCGGTTATGAATTAAAACGTATTACAGAGCAAGCATCACAAGCCGGAACCGAGCTGGAGCAATTAGCTCTTCGCAAAGCTCAGCAAAATGATCTTTTACAAGATGTTGCACCGGCGTTGGAAGAATTAGAAGGTTTAGTTGCCGAGGCATCAGAAGCACTCTCAGTGATCCAAGCCGAAGTTCTTGCCGCAGAGACAACACTTAATGTCGAAACCGAACGCTACACTTCGGCACAGCTTAATGCGGCCGAAGCGCAAAATAAATTTGAATCAACGGTTTCTGAAGTCAAGCGTCTCGAAAATGAGATAGCTTCTGCGGCGCAACAGCTCACGATGAAGCGTCAAGAGCTTGAGCAAAGTCAGAATGACAGAGTAGCAAACGAAGGAAAACTTGGCGAGCTCAATACTATTCACGCATCGCTCGAAGGTGAAATTCATTCTTCGGAATCTCATCACGGCGAGATAGTCGAAAAACGCAAAGAGAAGCAACAGCTTGCACAAAAATATCGCGAAGGCTTGCGCGAACAACGTTCTGAGCACGAAAAGACGATCAATGCGACGCACGAGCTTGAATTAAAGATCCATGACCTTCAGTCAAAGATCACTGATTTCGAGCGTCGCGCTGTTGAAGAGCTCGAACTTGGTGAATTAGTAATAAAAGACTTTGAAGATTATGATGCCTTTAGTTTTGCTGCATCACGCGAAGAGATTCAGCGCTTACGCCAACAGATAAAAAATCTTGGCAACGTGAATCATCTCGCATACGAAGAATATACCAAAGAAAAGGATCGCCTTGAATTTTTGACTACGCAACGTAAAGATCTTGCTGATGCACAGCATACGTTGATGCAAACTATCGAGGAGATCAATACAACAGCGACAACTCAGTTCTCGGAGACCTTCGAGAAAGTACACCAAAATTTCAAAGAGATATTCCGCTCACTCTTTAACGAAGGTGACGAGTGCGAATTGAGACTTGAAGAAGGTAAGGATCCACTCGAAGCGCAGATCGAAATCATTGCTCGTCCGAGAGGGAAGAAACCGCATGGTATTGAATCGTTGAGTGGTGGAGAAAAGACGATGACGGCTATTGCGCTGTTATTCTCGATCTATCTTGTCAAGCCAAGTCCATTCTGTATTTTGGATGAAGTTGATGCCCCGCTTGATGATGCAAACGTTGATCGCTTCTTGACATTGATCAAAAAATTCACTCGTGAAACCCAGTTTATTGTGGTCACACATAACAAACGCACTATGGCTGCTGCTGATGCGCTCTATGGTGTGACACAAGAAGAAGACGGTGTCTCGAAGATCGTCAGTGTGCGTTTGAAGAAAGATAATGTTGCACTCGCCGCTTAAATAGCGCGGTTCGGTGTCGGGTTGTCATCAGAAAATGTGAGATAGGTATGATCTGCCAAACCTTTTTCATAATCGGAAAGGAGGCGCATACCTTCGCTCGGTTTTAAGCGGTCGCTTTTGATCGCATCATTGATCTGCTCTTTTATGCTACGAACAAGATCATTGGTATAGTATTGTGTAAGCTCCAATACTTGTGAGATCGAATTGCCGCTTATCGTTTCTTCGATATAGAAACCAGAGTCTTCGTCGGGGTCAAGAAAGATGTGTGCCTCGTTGACACGACCAAAAAGATTATGTAAGTCGCCCATTATATCTTGGTACGCACCGGTCATAAATATACCGATATAATATGGCTTGTTTTCTTGGAGTGGATGCAACGGCAATGTGTTTTTCACATCTTTGATGTCAGCAAATTTACTGATCTTGCCGTCTGAGTCGCAGGTAATATCAACAAGCGTACCTTCCATTACCGGCTTTTCGTTCAAGCGATGTATTGGCATGATCGGGAAGATCTGCCCAAGCGCCCAATGGTCGAGCAAACTTTGAAAGACACTAAAATTACAAAGGTACTGATCGGCAAGGCTTGGTGAAAGCTCGGAAATTTCTTCCGGCATCGGCTCCTCATCTTCTTCTTCTTCGGTTCGGTTTTTATAATGCTCGGCTATTTCTTCGACGATAGCCCAATAAAATGTTTCGATCTTCCCTTTGGTTCGAAGATCAAGAATGCCTAGCTCAAACGCATTTTGTGATTCTTCCTTTATTTGTAGTGCATCGTGAAGTGCTACTCGCGGGTTGACGGCGATATATTCACGAATTTCCTTCAGTTGCTTTACCCACTTATGGTCAGTCGGAGCGACGTCAAGATTATACTTTGCTTTCGTTTTTTCGATCGTGCCAAAGACTTGAACAACGAGCACCGAATGGTGTGCGACAATGGCACGCCCTGACTCAGAAACAATATGAGGATGTGCGACAGCTTCTTCGTCACAAATATCTTTAATGTTATAGACGCAATCACCGACATACTCTTCGAGCGTATAGTTGGTCGATGAGTGAAAGAGTGTGCGACTTCCGTCATAGTCAACACCGAGGCCGCCACCGATATCAAGGTAGTCAAGTTTATCAAACCCGATCTTTTTCAGCTTTGCATAATATCTCGTCGCTTCACGAGTTGCTTTCTTGAACGATTGAATGTCCGGAATTTGCGAACCGATATGGAAGTGCACCATACGAAGCGCATCCATAGCACCTTGCGATCTCAAATATTCAACAGCTTCCATTAGGTCGAGCGTTGAAAGCCCGAACTTTGCCGATTCACCACCGGAAGTAGCCCATATCCCCGAGCTTTTCGCAGCAAGACGAATTCTCACGCCTATCCACGGATCGACACCTGACTCGCGGCTGATCTCCAAGATCGACTTGATCTCCTCAAGTTTCTCGGCGATCATTATTACTTTCTTGCCAAGTTTTCTGCCAATTGTAGCGGTACGAATGAATGCCGCATCTTTGTAACCATTGCAAATAATCAGTGCCTCGGGGTCGCGGTGGGTGGCAAGTGCGGAGTATAACTCAGGCTTTGAGCCGGCTTCGAGACCGTAATGGAATGGCTTTCCGGCGTCTGCAATTTCTTCGACTACTTCACGAAGTTGATTTACTTTTATCGGGAAAACACCAAAATATGTCCCATCATATTTATTTTCGGCGATAGCATCAATAAACGAGCGATTGAGATGCTCGACACGGTCGCGGAGAAGATCTTGAAAGCGTAGAACGAGAGGGTAGCGTAGGCCACGGTCATGTGCTTCGCGAAGTACGTCAGTAATATCGATCGTGGCTCCGTGCTCACGTAATGGGGCGATCGTAACGTTGCCGGCTTCATTAATAGAAAAGTAGTCCATCCCCCAACGATCAATATTGTAGGTGGCAATTGAGTCTTCGGATGTCCAATGCAATGTGTCTGTTGTCATTCTCGCTGAGCGTTATTATTACTATAGTAGGTGCGGTGCAAAAAACATTTATTCCTGTTTTAGTTCAATTGCTGCGACGGAATTCAAAACCGTGTCCGGCTGTTATTCCGCCGCTATTAAAAAGGAATCAACAGCCCGAGTGGTGAAATGGTAGACACGCTGTGTTCAGAACGCAGTGGTCGCAAGGCTGTACGAGTTCAAGTCTCGTCTCGGGCACTCATTATTATATCTTCATTACTAGATCTCCCACATCCAAGATTGACGAATTATAATATCCCATTTGCCGATCCGGTATCTTTGTAATAGTGACACAACACCACCATCAGCTTCATCAGGCAAAAGCACTCCGAGCGGCTTGGATTTCGGTTGTGGTTACCATTGTGTTGCTTGCGCTCAAACTTACTGCAGGATTAATTTCAGGTTCTCTTGCGATGCTCTCGCTGGCAAGTGAATCGGCACTCGATCTGTTCTCAGTGCTTCTTTCGCTGATCGCGGTAAGAGTCTCGTATATGCCTGCTGATGAAGATCACCAATATGGGCATGGAAAATTTGACTCATTGGTATCTTTATTCCAATGTATCGCTCTGCTTGGAGTTTCGGTTTGGATTTTTCTCGAAGCTTTCGGGCGTATCACTTCACCCGAGCATCACCAAGTCTCTATTGATGCCTTTGTCTTTATTGTCCTTATTGTGTCGTTACTTCTTGATAGTTGGAGATCGTACACACTGCATCACACGGGAAAAGAAGCAAATTCAAAGGCATTACAAACTGATGCAATGCACTTCCTTGTTGATGGCTTGAGTAATGTGATCGTCCTTGGGGGAATAGCCATCTATTATTTCTTTCATATCGCAGCTGCCGATAGTTACGCCGCGCTTGGTGTATCGGCATTTGTTGCATTCTTAAGTATCAAACAAGGAAAGAATGCCGTTGACACTTTAACTGATCGATTCAATTCAAGTACAGAATATACCGAGATACAGAAACAACTTGAAGCAATTGATGGCGTGCTGAGCACCAAACGCCTTCGGATGAGACGCTCAGGACCTTCACTTTTTATTGAATGTGGTATAGAGATCAACAGGGTATTACCATTTGCATCGGTGCAATATATTATTCGGCTTTGTGAAGACACTATTTTAGAATCATTCAGTGATGCTGAGATAAATTTTTATCCAGTACCTGTCAAGACCGAGTCGGAATCAGCATTTGAGACGATCAAACTCATTGCGAGTGAGTATGGTGTATTGCCGCATAACATTGAACTTGCCAAGGACCAAGCAAACGAACTGACACTTGATCTGCATTTAGAATTTAGACCCCACAGTACTTTTGAAGAAGCACATACACTTAGTTCGAAGATCGAAGATCGAATTCACAAAGATCTGCCTTCGATCAAATTGATCGTTGTACATCTTGAAGAAGAGCGTTCGGACGAGGTGCTCCATACGATCGAAAAATTAGATGCAAATTCGGAAGTCGGGGTTGTTGCGTTGGAGAAATTGATTAAAGATCAATTTAAAGAAGTTCGTCACGTAAAAGATATTGAGTTGTTCCGAAACGAGACCAATAGTGATCTCAAACTGACATCTGTCGTTGAACTCGATCGTACACTTTCACTTTTTGCTGCACATGAAGTTTCAACGCTCATCGAAAACACCATTCGTAAAACGTATCCTCATATCAATAGAATTGTGATTCACGTCGAACCCGAAGGGGCAAATTAACTCCAGGCGTTCAAATCGATCTCGAGGAAAGGGTGGTCGTCTTTCTCTACTTTTTTGATGTACTCTTTGTCTTTAACGCGTGATTTCTTGCCGGAAGCAACTCTCTCAGTGATCCCTAATAATTTGCCGAGCCGTTTGCAATGTTTTCTAAACCGTTTTTCTGCATAGTCTGCCGCACCTTCGGTGGTGATGAGGAATTGCCAATCGCTTGATTCGATCAATAGCAATTCTCTCGCTGCTTGCGTCATTGCTTTCGTGAAAAACTTTGAAGGCTTCGTCGCTGAATTGTAATTACGGACATTTGTCAGAAATTGTGCTTCGAGCGAATAGATCATATCCCACATCCAAGTCACATTATGGTTGAGCCAAACATAATGCCCACCCCCCTCGCCCCATGAGCCTTCGGGGAGTGCTATTACTTCATATTTGCGAGTGCGTTTGTCAAGGGCCTCACTACAATTTGTTAGACGAACATCATCTGACTCATTAAGAAGAGTTATTACTTTCTCTATAAACTGCGGACCTTCGAACCACCAATGCCCGAATAATTCGGTATCAAATGGCGAACAAACAATGCCGTCATATCCGGTTTGTTTGATATGTTTTCGGAGCGTACTTTTAACGAGCCCTATAAAATGTTGGGCGTGCAAAGCTATCTTCTCCTGCGTTGCATTGACATCATAGAGTTTTTTATCGGCGAGATCAACACTTGAGTCGGTAACAGCCCAATATCGCAAGCCGGAGTTATGATGTTTTTTATGAAATTCGAGGTAATTGGGTTCGCCAGGGTAACCGATCTCGCCTGACCAGACTTGTTCTGAAGTTTTACGATCTCTCGAAAAGACGACAGGGAGCTTGCCTTTGATCTTTTTTGTCGTTGAGCGAATGGCATACATCTCGGCAAGCGATCTGTCTTCACGCTCTGCAGTATTAAAGAGAAATTGATGCCAATCACTATCATTCTCAAATTTTGAATGAAGTTGATTCAATAGTTCGGGATATGTGCCCATCGGAATGCCGCCTTTGGTCAGTGTGCCTTCGACCACGAAGTATTCAAGCCCGAGTTCAGCTAAGATCTCTTCGATACCTGCTCGTTCGCCTTTGTGTTCACGAATTTGTTCATCTCCTGTTGGGGGTGTCCAATTATATCTGGGGCGGTAAGCACATTCGGGAAGCCAAATGCCTCTGGGCTTCTTTCCGAAATGCTTTTCATGAGTTGCAATGGCAATGCGAAGTTGCGCACGGACGTTTGCATCATCAAGGAGCAACGGTAAGTATCCGTGAGTTGCGGCGCAGGTCATCGCATCGAGTGTGCCAGCATCGCTATGACGTCTGAATGCAGCTATCAGATCACCATCATACCAATTCTTAAGAATACGGAGTGCGGTTTGATAAAAATCGAGCCAAAACTCAGCGATCGGGATATATTGCTTTTCACCGTTTTCGCCGAACATCTCAATATCTTTTTCGGCAAGATCAATTCGCTCAAGGCAATAGGTCTCGAAGATATGCGGAAAATCCGGGTCTGCTAACTGCTCGAGCAGGATAGGTGAGAAATCCATCGATATACGGGCACGAACATTTTGCTCGGCAAGCCTATCAAGCACTTGCAAGAGTGGAATGTAGCACTCTGCGACCGCTTCGGAAAGCCAATCGGAGCCAAAAGGCCATTTACCGTGATGCAGTACATAGGGTAAATGTGTATGTAAAACGAAGGTAAATCTGCCTAGCACGTTTTTGTAAGATGTAATGTAAGTACAACGCGATGGATTTATTGACGTTCCTTGATCATATTATCAATAAGAAAAGAATCAGAAACGTCATTTTCTTGGAACCGCTATTTACGGCTTATGCGTTTACAGGCGCACACTTTTAGCATTCCTGAGTAGCTCAGTTGGTTAGAGCATCTGACTGTTAATCAGAGGGTCGCAGGTTCAAGTCCTGCCTCAGGAGCAAATCCGCAAGAACCGTCGCCCACCAGCGGCGGTTTACTATTTATAGCTATGCCAAAGCCCATACTCATCATTCTGTTATTGTTGGTCTGCACTGCTGTGCCAAGAGCACAGGAGCAAGATGCGTCCTGGGCTCCCAAACGGGTGCCATGGATACAAATGACCGGCTCATTCCTCGAACCCAATCGATTTGCCGTTGTTCGAGATATTTCGAGAGAACGGATCAGACTCGAAGCAGGATTTGGCGGTGATATTATCAATATCGACAAAACAAGCGTCGGAGCCGAAGGTTTGATCTGGAGTGGACTGAAAACATTATCCAATTTTCGTTTTCCAGTAGAAACAGCAGACTATTTCTTCGGAATATATTCAACATATTCTCTCCATATCAACCGGCGCGGCACGCCGATACCGCTTCGATTGAGGTTGAGTCATATTTCATCGCATTTTGTTGATGGCACGAAAGATACTCTGATCGGCGGATCGAGTAGCCGATATAGTCGTGAGTTCGTTTCGCTTGAAAGTCAGCTGGTACCATATAACGCCGAAGAATCGTGGTTTGCACTTTCGGCAGGTGTAAAATATGTGTTTCATCAGGTAACAAATGTCGAGCCTTCGTTACAGTTTCCTATAACGCTTGATCTTATTCCTCGTTTCTTACCATCGATGACCTATCCGTTTCTTACACTATCAACGGCAGGGAGTGCATACTTTCCCCAGTACTCTGCCGCGTTGACGGTGAGATTTAATACGGGTCTGAATGCGTATTTGGATGTGTATGGTGAATATCATAGCGGCGCCACACGGTATGGTGTTGAAGGAAAACAGAAAGAAAATGGTTATGAGTTTGGTGTTAAAATACTTCAAATTCCTTTTAATACCATCGGGCAATAATAATGAGCTACGAAGAAATACGGAACAAGTTTAATACTGTATTTGGAAAGCAACGCATTTGGCTCCATCTCTCACTATTTGTTATTACTTTTTTTACAACGACACTTGCCGGTGTTGGATGGTCGGGACACGATCCGCTTGAACTCGAAAATTTCTCCTATGGGGTAGAATATTCACTTCTGCTTCTACTATTTCTATCAGCCCACGAGTTCGGTCATTTTTTTGCGGCACGCTATCATAATGTTGATGTGACATTGCCGTACTATATTCCATTTCCCGGAGCGGCACTTGGTATGATGCCAAATTTTGGTACTTTTGGTGCTGTTATCCGAACGCGCTCGAAATTGCCAAGCCGAAAGGTGATCTTTGATATTGGTGTTGCAGGTCCTATCGCAGGATTTATCGTTTGTTTACTATTGCTTATCATCGGATTTATTACGTTGCCAGGGCTCGAATATCTTCAGAAGATACATCCCGGGTATCCCTATATTCCTGTTTCAAACGGGGGCACACTGATCTTTGGTAAAACGATCTTGTACTCGTTCCTCGAAAAAATGTTTGCGCCATCGACCGTCTATATACCACCGATGAGTGAGATCTATCATTATCCATTATTGTGTGTCGGGTGGTTTGGGCTTTTCGTTACGTCGCTCAATCTTCTTCCCGTGGGGCAACTTGATGGTGGGCATACGACCTATGGTTTGTTTCCGCCTCGAGTTCATAAAATTATTGGTATCATTACCGTCACAATTCTTGCACTCCTTTCCATACCAGAGTTGATCTTGGGCTTCGTGCCAAACTCGTTTTATCCCAATGTTGAGTGGCTCGAACCGATCTCTATTAATGGCGGCTCGACATGGATCTTTTGGGTAATTATGATAGTAGTGCTAATCAGATTTGGTCACCCTACGACACTTGATGAATCGAGATTAGATACAAAGAGAATTTTGATCGGTATTCTGTCGCTCTTTATCTTTATTATCTCATTTACTCCATCGCCCTTATTTATGCGATGATCTATCGAAACTCGATATTATCGGGGTCCTGACAACGAACGATTCGGAGGGTGTTCTTGCCATTTGTAGGTTCTTCTGTAAGCATTGTTGTTACGCCCTTTGCGACAAGTGCTACTTGGATAGTATTGATGAACTCACCGGGTTTGGGAATAATAATATATGACGGAATATCAAACGGCAGCCATTCTCCGGCTTCAGGATAGAGTCCGACGATGGGCTTTTCTTCGGCACTCACAATATGCGCAGTCCCCGTATCGGGTGTGATGACCAGCCGAGAATGACGAATCAGAATAGTTAGCTCAAGAATATCTTTCGTTGAAAAATACTGAACGCGCTTAAGCTCTTTTTTATTGATCGTCGATTCCCATTCCTTTCGATTCTCAGGAAGGGAAGTGATCATTGTTATCACATCGGTATGCTGGGTAGAAATATATTCGGCAAGTTCAATATTATTTTCGGTGCCCCATTTTCGTACTTCAGGTGCATCAGTATTGAGGACGACATAGGTTGATACTTTGTGTTGCTCAAGAATTTTGTTTATCTCATTCAACGTCTCCTCCTCAGTTTTCGCAGAAACCATGATCGAAGGTCGTTCTATTTCGGTAATGGGTAGTTCAATAACAGATCGGAGCAAAAATTGTAATTGCTCTGTCATTTGCATTTCTTTGTCCGGCTTGGGTAGCGAGATTAGGCGCGAAAACAGGGCTTGATGTCCTTCAGTATTTGCAGAGCCAATGGTTGCGGTAACGCCTTTCGGTGATGACAATCGACTAATAAGTGCGCCACGAGTTTTTTGGTTGAACTTGCACATCAAGACGACATCCCAATTTCCTTGACGAGAATGTTTTGTGATACGAAAAAAATCAGAAAATGATTGAGCGGAGTAATCATATAACACGTCAATATCACTATCTTCTCTCAATAGACCGAGATTTTTTGAACTCCCTGCCACCCCGATCTTGATCGAAGGTTTCAGTCGTTTGAGAATCCTCCAGAGCGGAGTGGTAACGATCATATCGCCGAGTGCATCATAACGGATGATTAAAATACTATTGACATCTTTTAGTAGCAGAGGAGTAGTCTGAGGTTTAATGCGGAGTAACTTCCCTAAGACTCGAAGTGAGAGTATCTTGTTAAATCTTTCTACCCGATTGATGATTCGCTTTTTTAACGGGAGCCCATTATGATAAACCTGTTGAGGTCTATACATATAATTGTTCTTCCGTTTGCTCATTTGATATTCTAACTATTGCAATGAAACAAGTCCTTCGGTTGCAGCTCGCATTTGGATGTGATAGAGGCGGTGATAGACACCGTCAATATTTGCAAGCAATTCATCGTGTGTACCGATCTCAGCGATCGTGCCTTTATCAAAAACAGCAATGCGATCTGCGTTCTGAATAGTGGAGAGGCGGTGTGCGATCACGACGGCAGTGCGTTCTTTCAACAAACGCTCAATTGCTTCTTGTACCAACATTTCGTTCTCAGTATCGAGTGCGCTGGTAGCTTCGTCAAATATTAGCACTGGGGGATTCTTGAGTAGCGCTCGAGCAATGGCTATGCGTTGGCGTTGTCCACCAGAAAGCCTTACGCCACGGTCGCCGACCATCGTATCATAACCATTAGCAGAGGCAAGAATGAAATCGTGGGCATTGGCGGCACTTGCGGCTTCATAGATCATTTCCGCAGTCGCGTGTTTGTTGCCGTAGGCTATATTATTATAAATGGTATCGTGAAAGAGAATAGTATCTTGAGTTACGATACCAAAAAGTTTGCGAATAGAATCTAAAGTGTAACTCTTCATATCCTTGCCTTCGAGGAAGATATTACCAGCAGTAGGATCGTAGAATCTCGCAAGCAGATCTACGAATGTCGTCTTGCCAGCACCACTCGGACCGACGAGTGCTAATACTTCATTGGGTTTGATCTCAAGCGATACCTGATCGAGGGCTTGCTCATCGCTGTTTCCATAATGGAAACTAACATTGTTGAAGATGATCGGTTGAGTATGTTTTGAAGGGACGTCATCTGAGCCTGAAGGCACAGAAGGTACTGCGTCAAGTACTGTAAAAACATTCTCAGAAGCGGCAGAAGCTTCGTGAAGTTTGCCAACTACTTCCGATAATGTTCGAACAGGCTGCATCAGCCAGATCATAGAGATCAGAAATAAAAATAATTCACTGCCAAGCATTTTTCCGGAAAAGACATCCTGTCCGCCAAACCATAAAATACCGATAAACCCACCGATAGCAAGCATCTCATTGAGGGGGCTGATCGTTTGTCTGATGCGAGTCAGACGACGTGAAAATCTATAATGGCGCGCGGTTTCATCCTTAAATCTTGCAACTTCGTACTGCTCCATTCCAAAAGATTTGACTACTTTGATGCCACTGATCATTTCTTGAGCCACTGTCAGAAAACTACCGATCTTTTCCTGTACACGATGGGCGTAGCTCTTGAGCGACTTCCCTAAAAAATTAATTAGAAGAATACTTAAGAGTGCAATGCCAAAGGCTATAAAAGTAAGTTTTGTATTGATCGCAAACAGAATATAGAGAAAGCCGATCATTTGTAACGGCTCACGAATGAGCGTTGTGAGGCTCGATGTTAGCATTGAATTAACTACACCGACATCATCAGTTACTCTCACCAAGAGATTTCCCATCTTCCGATCATAGAAATAATCGAGCGAAAGGTTGGAAAGTTTTTCGAATACGGTATCTCGCAGATGCTTGCTGGTTCCGCCTTCGACCAGTGCCATGAGATAGTTGGCAATGTATTGAAAAATATTTTTGAGTAAGTACGTAACAAAAAGAAAGGTACAGATCTTTACTAAGGCTTGTATGGGTGTGCCTTGTTGAAAATATTCGCGAAACGATTGAAGAAGCTCATTCTTTAGATTGCCGCCTACATTTGGAATGGGCAACCCGGCGCCGGGCTGTGCGCCATTCTTAGCTTCACCGAGAACCACTGCCATCGCTGGCATTAGCGCAAGAACGACTACTGTTGATGCAAGGGAGGTAAGGATGTTAAAAAAAACGGAAACGATGAACGTCAGACGAAACGGTTTCGCGAACGGAAGCAGGCGTCTATAATTTTTCCACATTATATCGTTTGCTCCAAAGGTATTTCTATTTTGGCACGCAACAACTTTACCGCTGAAATAACGGACTCAGCTTTGAGTGCCGAAAGATTTGGTTCTTGAATGATCATCTCGTATTTAACACCTATCGGCGTCCAATAATGCAACCACGCTGGAAACGGTGCATAGAGCCCGACCACTGGAATTCCATAAGCAGAAGCGATGTGCAGTGCCGATGTATCGGGGGTAATGAGTATCTCAGTTTGTGCAACTTGAACAGCAAACTCGGCGAATGTGGCAGTCGGTGGTGCAAGT
>JBBRNY010000025.1:0-30397 GCA_038229915.1 Kapaibacterium sp. (SeqCode)
CTTTTTTGCCACCGGGGGCGGAGCAATCGGATAATCAGTATCGACATCGCCACGTTTCATTCTACCGAGTTTTCCTTTGAGAAGTGATTGCTTAAAAGCACTGAGGTACTCGATAAAATACTTCCCGTGTAAATGATCGATCTCATGTTGCATCACCCGAGCAAGAAGGCGATCAGCTTCCATCTCTACTTTCTTAAAGTTGCGATCGTAAAATGTTAAGCCTATCTCGGAGGGGCGCACCACTTCCTCACGAATATCGGGCAAGCTGAGACAGCCCTCTTCATAGACCGATTCGCCGTCTGTTCCGGTCACGACCGGATTAATAAGTACCAATGGCTTTGAATCTTCGTAACCTTTCATTTCCGAAAGATCGATGACCGTAACCGAAAGACTTTTTCCGATCTGGTTTGCGGCAAGCCCAATACCCAATGCATTGTGCATTGTTTCGATCATATCGTCTATGAGCTTCTGTATTTCGGCGCTATCATTCTCAATGAGTTTGGTTTCGCGGCGAAGTACAGGTTGGTCGAATGTGTAGATCGGTAATATCATATCTATAGTATATGCAAGCAAAAAGAGTGTTCTTTTTGATCGTGCGCTGTAATAAAGCGATTTTAATATTGTTGGTTCCGCGTGTTGATTGATGCGTCAAAACGAAACGATGATTTTAGAAAGACTTTACAATTTATTTTGTTAGTGAGTGCCAAATGACTACCTTTTTTCTGATCCTAAGCTACTTTGGACTACTCCCTGCGCAACTGGGGGCGCACATGCCGGTCTATAATTATTATCAAGCAAAAGGATTGATCTCTCTTGCGTCAATGTCGAATGTGCTCCTTGAAAAGCGTTACGCTACTTCGAATAATTTTTGTGGGGTCGTTCTTGATAGTGAACGGGGCTGTTATCTTCGTGAGATAGCCTTTACTAAATTTAGCAGTGCGTGTACCCTCCTTGCTTCGGAGCACCCCGGTTATAGATTCATTGTCTATGACGCTTACCGCTCTCCGATAGTACAAACGAAACTTTGGCAACACGTCAAGGGCACACCAAATGCACGCTATGTAGCGTATCCGAAATGCATCTCGATGCACTCGCTTGGGTTGGCGCTTGATCTTACGATAGCCGATAGCTTCGGGAAGCCTTTAGATATGGGAACAGACTATGACGCGTTCACCCAGCTTGCCCAGCCGCGGTTTGAATTACAATCCCTACGAAGCGGAGCGTTGAGTAAGGCGCAGTATGAAAACCGATTGTTGTTACGAAGTATAATGAAACGCGCAGGTTTCTTTCAGTTACAAAGCGAGTGGTGGCATTATGAAGCCTTACATCAGAAATTTGCGCATGCTCATTACAAAGTGTTAGAATGAATATTGCTTCATACTTATTGATATCCGAAACCCTGCTCTTGAGCGGTAGTATACTATAGTATATGCAAGTAAGAATCCCGTTCATAGCGATGTTTACTGTTCTCGTTCTTTCGAGTTGCACTGCGACGAAGCAGCAAAGCATTACTCAAACAACGACGAAGATCGAAACACCTGCCTCGACAACAGAAACCGCAGATGCAAATGCTCAATTCTGTTCGCTTGCAGGTAAGTGCTCTTCGCTTTATGGTGAAGGGACGATTACGTTGCGCGACGGGAGTTCGTCACAAAGTGGGAAGTTCGAGCTTCGTTCGAAGCGCGCTATTGCTGGTGGCGATTCATTAAGTATGGCTATCAGTGGGCCTTTTGGTATCAGCGTTGCAAAATTTCTTGGGTCTGATAAGGAATTCCATTTCTATAATATCATTGAAAACGATCATTATCATGGCAAGCCTGATGCCGCGACGCTTGAAAAATTTACCGGGATGAAAGGTCTTTCCCTCGGATTGCTCAATGATCTTGTCTATGGAGTTTCTCCTATACAGTTGCGTGCCGAGCAGCTCGGCGACGCACATACAGACTCGCTGGGCAATGGGAAGTACCGTTTTGCGATGATGAACGCCTTGGGCTATCTCGAAACCATTACCTATAGAATGAATGGCAACACGTTGAAAATTCTCGCCTATGACCGTTGGAATCGTCAGATCCCAATTTCGGCACTTTCGACTTCTAAACCTAATCTTTCGGTGAAATTTACTGGATCTATTGAAGACCGGCCGTATTCTCTCCCAAATTTGATCGTTGCGACCTCAGGCACCCAGACCCTGGAGATAGAATACTCGCTGGCAAAGGAAAACCCAGCTAATTTGACAGTAAAGATCAAGATCCCTCAATAAAAATGAATTTTTCGTCATAATCGTGTCACACGGGCAAAGGCTCGTTCGTTTATTGAATTGTTAAGTTGTTGATTGTCATTAAATTATCGTTTATCAAAAAGTTTGGCACGATAATTGACAGTGTAAAGAGTAATGCAGCAACTTGTGCATACAAAAATAGACGAATTACGATTATGAAGAAGCAGATCATCAGATTCACCGTATTAAGCCTCGTTGGCGCTTTGCTAGTAGTTTTTAGCGCAGCCCAGAGCAATGCACAGTTTTCTAAAGCTGTAGTTGTACTTAAAGGTACCGTAACAGCTGAACAGACCGGCAAGCCGCATTCTGTTCGTGTGAGCATTCGTTCAGTCGGTGATACAGCTCTTGAGATCAATGCAAGCCGTTCTAACAGCGAAAGCGGTTATTATTTGGTTGTGTTGAAACCTGGCAAGAAGTATTGGGTACACCTTGAAAGTGATAATACCATTGCTAAAGATGTTTTGATCGAAGCTCCGGCTTGTGAAAAGACACAGCAGATCATTCAAGATTTTACAGTTACGCTCATCGGGATCAACAGTAAACCTGATCTTGGTGACAGAAAGTAACGAAAGTGTTTCATAGTTAATTGGTCAATCCTATTAGAGATGATGTATGATGAAGACGCACTCCACTCGGGGTGCGTTTTTTTTACTGAAACTTTGAGAACCTTAGAGTGTCATTGTTTGTAGAGTGGGTAAGTAGCTTCCCCCTGCTTGTTTCTTCCCCCTCAAGAAACATACATATTGTCTTCCCCAAGCAATACTGTAGTCTCCTAAGTTTATTTGATATCATGAAATTTAGATACGCTCTACTGGTCAGTAGTATTTTGCTATTCACCATCATCTCGCAAGCACAGTCGGCTGTAAAAGTAGTTTCAAACTATCCGATGAGCTACTCGAAAACCGTGAGTTCGGCCACAACAGTGGGTGTCCGTTATTCTACGACGATAGATAAATCAAAGCTGATCACCGATAGTATCAAGGTGTTTGGCTTTGTCAGCGGCTTCCATAGCGGCACGGTTTCTCTGAGTAGTGACGGAAAAATGGTCATCTTCAAACCAACCAAAGTATTTGTTTCCGGCGAAAGGGTGTATGTTCGTTTTGGTGGTTTTTTAACGACGAATCCTGGGTCAAGCGCTCCGGCATTCTCGATGCAATTTAATATTTCAGGCTCGAAAAAATTCGGAGATAGTATTAACTATCATAGTGATGATCCGGTGCTTGAATGGTCGCTTCATAGAAAACATCGTCGCTTCAAAAGCTCCGATGCACACCCGCTTTATTTTCCACAGCTCAATGTGGTAAATCTCAATGAACCAGCTGACGGAAATCTCTATGTAGCGAATATGCAGTTCGAAGCTACACAAGCCGGAGCATATCGTATGGTCCTTGATAAGAGCGGGAATTTGCTTTTTGCCCAAGCTGCCGGGCCAAGTTTTGTCCAAGATTTTAAGCCAGGCCCGAATAATACCTACTCGTATTTTGATGCGGCGACGTTCCGAATTTATTTTCTAAACTCCTCATTCCAAGTCTTTGATAGCATCGAAGCGGCCAATGGCTATCAGACCGATGGGCACGAACTTCGATATACACCCGAAGGCGGATATATGATTTTGGCCATAAATTATACGACCGTAGATATGAGAGAAATTTCAGGGGGTGATAGCTCGGCTATCGTTTTTGAAGATGTTATTCAAGAGTTTGATAAAGAGAAAAATCTGATCTTTGAATGGCATTCGCTCGATCATTTTAAGATCACCGATGCCATCGGAGAGAATCTTCTCGAGCCTGTCATAGATTTTTGCCACGCGAATGCACTTGAGTTCGATACTGATGGCAATATCCTGATGTCCTGCCGACATATGGATGAGATCACGAAGATCAATCGTGAGACCGGTGCCATTATGTGGAGACTTGGCGGGCAGAATAATCAATTTACTTTCCTCAATGATACCGTAGGCTTTTCGCATCAGCACGATATTCGATTGACCGATAAAGGCACCTTCACAATGTTCGATAATGGTAACTATCACCATGCCTCATCGACCTATAGCAGAGCAGTTGAGTATAAGATCGACCAAGTAAATAAAACGGTGAATCAAGTATGGGAATATCGACACCAGCCCGATGTCTTTGGAATCGCGATGGGCAGTGTGCAACGCCTCGCTAACGGCAATACTCTTATCGGTTGGGGAGCTTGTGATAATGTGACCGTTACCGAAGTCAATACCTTAGATCATCCGGTGTTTGAATTGATCATGGGCGACCAAAATTATACCTACCGGGCATATAAATACACCAAAGAACAAATAGATGCAGGGGTCAGTACTAATAAAGCTGTCCAGACTTCAGCACTCTCATGCTCGTCGAACCCGGTGTTCGACCAAGCTGAAATAACCTATTCGTTAGCACAGCCATCTGCTACAAAGATCATCCTTTATGATCAACTCGGCAATGAAATATTAAAGCTCTATTCTGGCAATCTCGAAGCCGGCACCTATAGCTTTCCATTACAAAGCAGTGGGCTTAGTGCCGGAGTATATTACCTTCGTGCTATGAGTGATGGCAGTGCCGCACTCACTCAAAAGATCATTGTGATGAAATAAAAAAAAGCCGAGTAAAATACTTTACCAGCCTTCGCGCTCGATAAGGTTGGTGATGTGTGCTAAGTGATGACTTGAATGCCAAGCATACATTCCGAGATTATCTTCGACAGTCCAACTGCCCGATTCGGGATGATTAAATGTACGAAGCAATTGCTCCTTTGTAAGAGACTCGAGCAACAGCGCCCAACGTTCATGCAAGCCGTCGAGGATTGCGAGTGAAAGCTCGACCGGAGCATTCTTCGCATCGATCAACTCTGCCCAAGTATTTTCGTCATAGGTTTTGATCATCGGGTTGTCTTCGGTCAGGGCAAGTTTGAGTCGGATAAAACTATTCAAATGGCTGTCAGCTAAATGATGCACCACTTGACGGATACTCCAACCACCTTCACGATACGAAGTGTCTAACTGAGCATCATCTAACATTGATACAGCTTCACTTAATCTATTCGGCAAATTTCTGATCGTTGCGATATTTGCTTTTACTTCCTCTGCCGTGTAAGAATCTTTACGGACAAGTTTTCCGATAGGGAAGCGATTTGATTCGAGTGGTTCGTTTGGCATTGTTCAGGTGATGGTTAATGCTGATTGTAACGAAATAAATACTATTAGTTTCCTCGACCCATTCTCAAAATTTAAAAAGCTTCATGTTTATGTCATCCTAAGTGACGCGAAGGATGTGATCTTCAAAATTACAAAAATGCGAAATGTTCACTCGTAAGATTGAGAATGGTACGTGGTCGTGTGATTTCGGAAACATTCGCCCCCTGACTGCTGTTATCACCGCCCCTGTAATAGTTTTGGGGTCAAGTCCCATGCAATGCAGACACGCCTAACCGAGTCAGGTCCGGAAGGAAGCAGCTCTCAGCGATTGTATGTGTGTGCCGTGGTCAACTTGATCCCATTTTTTTTGCCCGTTTCTTTTTGAGGAGCGGGTTTTTTATTTTAGCGGAATCGTAGCCAAAACTTCGCACCCGAAACCCTAATTTTGTGTTGAAAAAGCACTTATGACCGAACAACAGAACCAGCATCCAACCGAGCGGCTCTCCGATCAGGAGCAGGAACGCCTCAATTCTCTTGCCGAACTTCGCGCTCGCGGGGTTGAGCCTTATCCATATAGTTTTGATCGCAGCCACTACTCGGGCGCGGCGCGAGCATTGTTTTCCGAAGAAAATTTGGAGGCAAAACCTACGGCATCGGTCGCTGGTCGTATTACTGCCGTTCGTCGAATGGGCAAAGCAAGCTTTTTGCATATCCAAGACGAAGATGGCAAGTTACAAGTCTATTTCAAAGCTGATGAACTCGGCGATGCTTATGAGACACTGAAACTCCTTGATATCGGGGATATTATCGGAGTCAACGGATTTATTTTCCGTACTCGCACCGGCGAAGTTTCGCTTCATACGCAGACATTCTCATTGCTTGCGAAAGCATTGAAGCCGCTTCCGGTTGTGAAAGAAGAAGTCAATGAAGAGACCGGCGAGAAGATCATCCACGATGCCTTTAGCGATAAAGAGCTTCGCTATCGCCGTCGTTATGTTGATCTGATCGCGAACCCACATATCCGTGAAGTATTTCGCAAACGCTCGAAGATCATCACGACCCTTCGCAAATTTTTTGATGATCGCGGCTACCTTGAAGTTGAAACACCGATCTTACAGCCGATCTATGGCGGAGCATACGCACGCCCATTCATCACACATCACAATGCGCTTGACTTCGATCTGTACCTGCGCATCGCCGATGAGCTTTATCTCAAACGTCTGATCGTCGGGGGTCTTGCCGAGGGTGTGTATGAGATCTCGAAAGATTTCCGCAACGAAGGTATGGACAAAAATCACTCGCCCGAGTTTACGATGGCGGAGATCTATGTCGCCTATAAAGACTACAACTGGATGATGGATTTTGTCGAGCAGATGTTTGCCGAAGTCGCTCGTGTCGTCACAGGCGGCGATATGAAGGTTGCGCAAAAAAATGGCAACGTGATCGACTTCGCACCGCCATACCGCAGATTTACAATGTTCGATTCGATCAAAGAATATACCGGTATTGATGTGAGTACAATGGACGAAGCCGCTCTTCGTGAAGCCGCAAAGACAATGGGTATCTCACTCGATCCGAAGGCAGGACCTGGCAAGATCATCGATGAAATGTTCTCCGAAAAGGTCGAAGCGAATTTGATACAACCGACCTTCATTACCGACTATCCGCTTTCGATGTCGCCACTGGCGAAGAATCATCGCACCAAAGCAGGGTTGGTGGAGCGTTTCGAGTTAATGATCGGCGGACAAGAGCTTGCGAATTGCTTTAGCGAACTTAACGACCCGATCGATCAGCGTGCACGTTTTGAAGAGCAAGCCAAACTCCGCGATCGTGGCGATGACGAAGCAATGGTGCTCGACGAAGATTTCTTGCGCTCGCTCGAAACGGGTATGCCCCCAACAGCAGGTCTGGGCTTCGGTGTTGACCGCTTAGTAATGATCATGACAGGCGAAGACTCGATCAGAGACGTCGTGTTGTTCCCGGCAATGCGACCGGAGAAGAGCTGAAACCTTTCAGTTCATTTTTGCTGTTTCAATTATGACAATTGTCTAAGTAAATACGACAAATGGCATTGTATAGGCAGCAACATAACAATCAAAAAACAACAAGGGAAGTCACTCATCTTATGAGCCCAGCTCAATCGATAGCACGGTCTCGAGAGGGTATTACTTTCCCCCAGATGGATAAGATCGTCAAAGAAGCAGGGTTTAGTCTTGCTTATTGGGCGAAATACTTGCATTTGTCCGAGCGTTCACTCCAACGATATTTTAAAGAAAAAAAGACTTTTGAACTTCCGCAGGCAGAGCGAATCTTCGAGATAGAATCACTCTTTGTTCTTGGTAATCAGGTTTTTGGTGATACTTCAAAATTTAGACAGTGGCTCCAGCGTCCAAGTGTAGCGCTCGGAGGTCAAGAGCCTGTTAGTTTCTTTGATACTTCTGAAGGAATTCGCTTGATCTCTGCCGAGCTACATCGAATAGAGCACGGTATCTTTGCATGATCGTTTATCGTCTGTCCAAATCGCGTTACAAGAATGACCTTTCCGGTAATGGGGCAAAATTGTATGGCGGGCGTTGGAATTCAGAAGGTATCCCAATGATATATGCTTCCGGTTCGGTTTCACTTTGCATATTGGAATATCTTGTACACGTTTCAGTAGATCTATTACCTTCCGATCTTGAGTTAATGCATCTCGAAATCCCTAAAGCTTCAATGATTAAGCATCTCCCAAGCAAGAAGCTTCCGAAGGATTGGCAAGAATATCCATTCCCTCATTCGACAAGAAGTGTTGGAGATGAATTTATCCAAAAAAATAAAGCCCTTGTGCTCAAAGTGCCATCGGTAATAGTGCCCAATGAATCTAACTATCTTATTAACCCATTGCATAAGGATGCAAAAAGCATTAAAATCGTCCATTCGGAAGCATTTCAATTCGATCTTCGCTTACTTCAGTGAGCTTCACAACGGAGTATTTTGTCACGAAGCGCATTCTCTTTCGTAACTTTGCATAAATGCTATTTCGTAAGAAAGTCATAGAGGCGGTTGCCGAGGTGCTCGAGGGCGTAGTTATTGCTTCGTCTTCGGTGTTTGTCTTTGGCGCAGGGTCTAAGAAAAAAGCCGGCGAATTGCCGCTGGTTCAGCTGTTGCTTGCCGAACCGCGTGGCAAAGCCCCGACGGTGCAGATCAATTCAGCACTCGGAATTGTCGAGTTATCGGCAGTCGAAGAGGTGCATATCTCCGAGGCTACTCGCGAAGCCGCATTCATTGCCAAAGCCGGAGCAGGGAAGATCACGATCGTCACTGTCAGCTCTACGGGCGTACTCCAAGTCTATAGTAATATCTCCCGTTCTATTGCCTCACGCGAATTTGCCAAAATTACCAGCGAAGAGCTTCGCGCAGCAATTGCGCTCAAGGTCTTTACCGAAGGCGGAAAGAAGTTTGAGTAAGTATTGGTGACTCATGCCAATAATCGTCGCTTATAATAACTATCGATGAAGTTCGCTTTCCATCTGTTTGCGACCGATGCTGTAAAAAAGCTTGACCCATCGTGGAAGAAGCTCGAACCGTTGCTAAAATTTGCCGCAGAACGGGTCTTGCTCGAGGAGCTCGAGCAGGTCAAAAAATTCTCTCTGAATGTCATCCTCCAATCCGACGAAGAGCTTCGTGAACTGAACATCAAAGCGCTCAATCACGACTATTACACCGATATTTTGACATTTGAGATCGACCAATCGGCGCATATGCTGAGCGCCGAATTGTATATAAGCCTCGAGCGGGCACAAGAAAATGCCCTACGCTTTAAGGTGCTCAGTCGGAACGAACTCGTTCGTCTTGTCATTCACGGTATGCTGCATCTTGCGGGCTTTAACGATAAGCTCGCCGCTGATAAGAAACGAATGCAACGCAGGGAGCGTTATTTTTTAGCGATAGTAACTAAACAGCATATTATAGAATAATTGTTAACACTTCAACGAATGAAAACTGAGGGTGCGAGCGCTAAAAACTCCGAAGGAGTTGGACGCGTAATGGAGATCGTGTTGTATCTCGTGGGTGAGATGCGACGCAATAAATTGTTAGCCGATATTGATCTGGGCAAGCTGACAGCCAGAGGCTATAGCGAAAGCGAGGTCTCGACGGCATTTACCTGGTTGGTGGACAAGATCATGGTCACCGGTATGCAGGCAGAACTCACTCCAGTTGCCGCACAAAAGTCTTTTGAGACCAAAGGCAGAGCCCCATTTAGAGTGTATCATGAGCTTGAATTGGCTATCCTTGCCCCCGATGCACGCGGTTATTTGCTTCAGCTTCGCGAGCTTGGGCTGATGAAGGATACCGAGTTGGAATTATTGCTTGATAGGCTCTGGTTAGTCGGAGCGCAGAATGTTTCTTTGGTGGATGTGCGTGACTTAGCGGCATCAATGATCTTCGATTTTAACGATTCTTCGAGAATGGGCAGCCGGATGATGCTGTCGCTTACCGATAGGGTGCAGTAGATCGTTCGTATATTTATACTTAGGAGCTTGCGCGAGCGCTTACGAATCGTAATGCTCGCGCTTCGTATTTTATGGATGTTTCCCGTTCGGGAGACTAATTGTGTTATAATAGTATGGCAAAATCATTAGTCATCGTAGAATCGCCCTCGAAGGCGAAGACGATCAATAAATATTTAGGCTCCGGCTTTCAGGTCGAGGCGTCGGTCGGGCATATCAAAGATCTGCCGAAGTCCAAACTCGGGGTCGATGTCGATAACGGCTTCGAACCGCAGTATGTGACCGTCAAAGGTAAGAAAGATATTCTTGACAAACTAAAGAAGCTTTCACTGACAGCAAAAGAAGTCTTTATCGCGACCGATCCTGATCGTGAAGGCGAAGCCATTGCGTTTCATATCCTGACCGAGATCACGAAGAAGAACGAGAATCTTAAACCGAAACGAGTGCTCTTTACCGAGATCACCAAAACCGGTATTCAGGAAGCGATGAAGCATCCGCGTGATGTCGATCGCTCGCTCTTCGAAGCGCAACAGGCGCGCCGAGTGATGGATCGTATCATTGGTTATCAGGTATCACCGATCCTTTGGAAAGCATTTGTCGGCGAGAAGATCGAGTCGCTCTCAGCCGGACGTGTGCAGACTGTTGCGTTGCGATTGATCTGCGAGCGCGAAGCCGCGATCGACCGCTTCCAACCGATCGCTTATTGGAATCTCTGGGCTGATTTTACGACACCGACCACCGAATTCCCGATCACCGCAAGACTGATCTCGGTCGATGAGATCGAATTCAAAAATCCGGAAGGAAGTTTACAAGACCTCAGCGAAGAACTTCGCGCACGTTTTATCGGCGATGAAACAACAGCCAAAGGTTATGCCGCCGAAGTAGCAAAACGCGCATATCATATTGATTCGGTAGCCAAGCGTGAAGTACGCCGCAACTCACCACCGCCATTCATTACCAGTTCTCTCCAAACTGCCGCAAGCTCACGCTTACGTTTTAATCCGCGTAAGACGATGCGTCTTGCTCAAAAACTCTATGAAGGTATAGAGCTTGAAGATGGCTTG
The DNA here is from genome assembly GCA_038229915.1 of Kapaibacterium sp. (SeqCode). Lineage (GTDB taxonomy): Bacteria > Bacteroidota > Ignavibacteria > Palsa-1295 > Palsa-1295 > JAFDZW01. The sequence goes on from JBBRNY010000025.1 coordinate 10,978, forward strand.
ACCGGGTTGATCACCTATATGCGTACCGATTCGACGCGCATCTCCGATGAAGCACGTGCCAATGCTGTAAATTTCATCAAAACGAGCTACGGCGAAGAATACGTAGGTGCCGAGCGCAAACAAGCTAAGAGTAAGAACGCCCAAGAAGCCCACGAAGCAATCCGCCCGACTGATGTCAATCTGACACCGAAGAGTGTCAGAAAATTTCTCGAAGCGCAAGACAAAGATCTGGCTTCATTGTATGAGTTGATCTGGGAGCGTTTGGTCGCGAGCCAAATGGCTCCGGCTGTGTTCGATCAAACAACCGTAGAGATCGAGTCCGACAAAGCTCCGGGCAGTGTATTCCGTTTCCGTGCTTCGGGGTCGGTACTAAAGTTTAGAGGGTATCTGCAATTATTAGACGACAGCGAAGACAAAGAAAACGAGAAGAGCACCGAGGATGATGACAACCGTCGTCTTCCATCGGGCATCACCGAAAACCAAACAGCGCAGATCGATATTCCGAATCTCCGTTCGGCACATACAAAAGCTCCGCCGAGGTTTTCGGAAAGTACGCTTGTCAAAGAATTGGAATCGCTCGGTATTGGGCGACCGTCAACTTACGCCTCGATCGTTGGTACGATCCAAGAGCGAATGTATGTTGATTCGCTTGATCGCCGTCTTGCTCCGACCGATCTTGGTAAACGAGTCAATCATATTCTCATCAAAAGTTTTCCGGAAATATTCAACGTCGATTTTACGGCTCGAATGGAAACCGAGCTTGATACGATCGCCGCAAACGAGCGCACGTATAGCAGTGTGATGAGTGATTTCTATATTCCGTTCAAAGCCGTGCTCGACCAAGTCGAGGAGCGTCTGGTCGAAGAATTGCCGAAGCAAGTATGCCCGGCATGCCAATCGACCAACACCGAGCTCAAACAAGGCTGGTTCGGGATGTTCATTGAATGTGCGAATTGCTCGAAGAAGACTTCTATTAAATCACTTAACAAACCGATACCCGAAAAAACCGGGGAAGTTTGCCCTGAGTGTCACGAAGGTGAATTGTTGATTCGTGCAAGCCGTTACGGAAAATTTATTGGTTGCAGTGCTTATCCGAAATGTAAATATACTCGCTCGGTGCCGAGCGGTATTAAATGTCCGAAGTGTAATGAGGGTGACGTTGTTAAACGCAAAGGCGGAAAACGTAATAGTACATTCTACGGATGTTCGCGCTACCCCGATTGTGATTTCTTGAGCAACGACGAAGTCTTGAATCAGGCCTGCCCATCGTGTGCAAATATTTGGATGGTACGCAAAGCAAGCCGAAAACTTGGTAAATATCTGAAATGCCCGAATTGCAAAAAAGATTTTACCGAAGAATTGATGGAGTTCACCGCCGAAGCCGAAGCATAGCGCAACCATGATCGGCTTTGGTTATGATATCCATCGTCTTGCAGCAGGCGAAAGCCTGATCTTAGGCGGTGTGCATTTTGCGGATGCGCCGCTCGGCACTGTTGCGCATTCCGATGGCGATGTGGTGCTCCATGCGATCATAGACGCACTCCTTGGCACACTTGCTTTGGGTGATATTGGCAAACACTTCCCCGATACCGATCCTCAATATAAAAATGCGAATAGCATTGAGTTGCTTCGCGAAGTTGGCGCGATGCTCGCTTCACACAATGTAACAATTATTAATATCGACTCCACCATTGTGCTCGAACGACCAAAACTTCGGGATCATATTGATGGGATGCGCGAGAATGTTGCGAATGTCTTAGGGCTGAAGATCGAACAAGTTTCGATCAAAGCAACGACCAGCGAACGCATTGGTTTTGTTGGCAGAGAAGAAGGTATTGCGGCGTATGCTGTTGCGCAGGTCGAGAAAAATTAACCTGCCTACTTTTAATCAACGATCACTTCTGGCTCGAGCGTCTTAAAATTTTTCTGCACCCTAAAGGCGAGCCAGAGGCCAATAGCTGCCATCACCGCGCCTGCCCAACCGATAAAATTAGGATGGATCGAACCGATGATCCAACCGCCGAGGATCGGTCCGATAATGCGGGTAAAACTTTCAATACTTGTCGAGACCCCGATCACTCCGCCTTTCTTATCAGGTGGTGCCATCTGCGACACCAAACTTGAAAGCACCACTCTCGTCACGCCCGTCCCGAACGAGAAGAACACCGCCATAACTGCAAGCTCTGCCCATGAACGCGCAAGAGCGATACCGACAAACCCGATGATCATACCGATCAAACCAAATTTCAGGAGTGACGACTCTCCATATTTTTTCACTAACGGACGAATAACGCCACCTTGCCAGATAATACCGAGAAAGCCAATATAGGCAAGGAAGTAGCCAACTTCGCGCTCGTTAAATTTTAGCTCGATATGAGCGAAGAGCGAGAACATCGAAACATAAAGTGAGAACGGGAGCGCAAAAAAGAAAAAGATCAAGAGCATGGTGCGAAGATCACGGATCTTAAAATAATTGATCGCTTCTTTATAAAGTCCAATTCCGCGTTTTGTTTCTGTAGCACGATGCGCCACTGGTTCTTTAAGATAGACTATCGAAAGAATAACACTACACAATGATAGCGATGCCGCGGCGATAGCCGGAGCTGGTGCACCCCATCTTGCAAAAAGCTCGCCGCCGATCAGTGGTCCGAAAAGAAAACCCATACCAAACGCAACCCCGATCAGCCCCATGGCGCTGGCGCGATCTTTCGGTTCGGTGACATCGGCTACGTACGCCGATGCGATGGTGATATTTCCGCCGCTAATACCGTCAACAAATCGGGAGAGGATAATGCCCCAAACAGAAGTGGCGAGACCCAGGATAATAAACCCGATCATCGAACCGATCTGCGAGTAGATCAGCACCGGACGACGCCCATAGCGGTCGGAGAGCGACCCAAGCAACGGCGCCGCAACAAACTGACACACTGAATAGACCGATGTCAAGAGCCCGATCATCTCTGGGCTCAGGTCAAATTGTAATGCATAAAATGGCAATAACGGTAGGATGATCGAAAAGCCCAGCAGATCGACCAAGACCACGATAAAGATCGGTATGAGCGCCTTGTTCTTAAACATCAGTCTCCGATAGCTAACGTATTGATAGTAAAATCGATAATAAAGAGCAATACATACGAAAAAATGTGGGGATTAATTCACCGCGTATATTTTCACGCTCAGGAAATGACTTGAAGAGATTTTAATTTAAAACTCTTACGATGGATAGGGCAATACCCGATTCTCTCGATAGCTTCACGGTGCTCCTTTGTACCGTAGCCTTTGTTGCGATGAAAATTATATTCGGGATAGAGGTCGTGAAGCTCTTTCATTATTCGGTCGCGAGTTACTTTGGCGATGATCGATGCTGCGGCAATGCTCGGGGAAAGTGCGTCGCCATCAATAATAGTTTTGAAGGGATAGGCAAGTGTCGTGCGAAAATAATTTCCATCAACTAAGAGCATTTCGGGCTCGATCTTTTGTGAGATCGTATTTACAGCACTTGTCATTGCCCGCATCGTTGCTTGTAGAATATTGATCACATCGATCTCTTCCGGGCTGACGATACCGATACCTATTGCAATAGCTTCTTGTGTGATCGAAGCGAATAATTCTTCGCGACGTGATTCGCTGAGTTGTTTGGAGTCGTTGACACCATAGAAATCTCGCGGTAATTTTTTATCGAGAGCAAACACTACAGCCGCCGCAACTACTGGACCTGCGAGCGGGCCACGCCCGGCTTCGTCGATGCCAACGATGCGTCTGTACCCAGTCTTCAGAAAAGAGCGTTCGTATTTCCAGGTGATCTTATTCATTGACTATAAAATAGATTGCAAAATTACGGATGTTCAGATCAAAGAGAGGTCTTCAGCCCAAAATGTAGAACTGCTTGATCAAAATTTTGTCCTCGGGCGAGTGCTACTGCGGCTTGAACATAGCCAATCGGGGTTTCAAACAAAAAAGTCAAGCCGTATCCTGCCGCCGACCATTGCGCTGATGCGAGCGATCGGTACGGCATTCGTTCGAGCACACCGGCATCAAAAAACAAACCGAAGTACGACCGAGACGCGAGCATATATCGTAGTTCGAGTCTGCCGATCGCAAATTGCGAAACCAAAAAAGTTGCTTCGCGGTAGCCACGAAGGGTGGTTAAGCCCCCGATCCGAAACAGATCTGATTGTTCTAATGCAATAGAACTTACTTGCTTCACCGACAGCAACCCCACGCCAACAAGCCGCGCAAAGCCCATCGAGACAGCACCTTCGGCATCTGCTTCGAGAGTGCGGACGGGAGCCGTTTGTTGAAAGTTATTCGAGTCCGTAATAGACTTTGCACCATAGCTCGCGCCGAGGATGATCCGGTATCCATGCTGGAGCGCGATAGGATCATCACGATTATCAAAAACGAAACGCAGTGTGCCGCTTGCGATCGTCGAGGCATTAACAACTTTCAATGCACTGGGAGTAATAATATCATACTCAGCACCGGCGCTCAGTGTGCTCGAGCTGAAAGAATGTAACGAGAACACTGCTTCGAGATGTGTCACCACATAGAGGCTGTCTTCGTCATAGCGATGCAACTCTATTGCCGCATCAAATGGGACCGAGAATATCCATGGTTCGAGATACTGGAATTGCAATTGAGAACTCGTAGGATTGAGTCGTTGATACCGAAACGCCGCTTGTCGCGCAGTGCCGCCGATATTCAAAAACGACAGATCGAGGAAGCCATTGATATATGATTTACCGAGTAGTGTTGGTGCAGGATTATATCCGAGCACACCGTCGATCACCGTCGATGGAGTTTCGCGCAGGCTCAGTTCTATACCGACTGTTGAATCGGTAAGGGGATAGAGCGTCGGCTCAGAAACGTCGGCGAATAAACCCGAGTGCCGAAGACGTGATGCGCCATTTGATAATAATTCGTTGGTCGCAACGGGGGAATCAGCAATAAAAAATTCGCGCCGAATAATGTTCGTGTCGCTTTCGGAAATGCCTACAACGCGGCACTCGGTCAGCCGTGCAAGTTTCCCTTCGTGAATTCGAATTCGGATCTTTATGGAGTCTCTTCCGACGGGCTGTAACTGTTCGATCGTTGCTTTTGCAAACACATAACCGATCTTGACATACTGAGAAATAAGTGTTCTCAGATCTGCATCTAAGCGCGGTTGGTCGAGTGTGTCGCCTTTCTTGGTGTTAAATGTTGCTTCAAGTTCAATGTGGGAATAATGTTCGGAGCCAACAATTTGAAATTCAGAAATACTATAATGATGCGCTGGCTGTGCAACAAGCGTCGTTGTGGCTAACGATGCAAGAGTAAAAAAAAGGAGAATAAATATTGATCTTCCGTTCACAAACTTGACCAACGAGCCTGTGATCTGAGCGATTCCGCATTTATTGTGCCCCAGAAATAATGCCATTCATCGTTTCAGCGCTTTCGGTTTGTCGAAGATCTCTTTGGCGATAATAAACTTTTTGAATGCATCGGTAGTATAGCGCGAATCGGCAATGCCTCGCGCACGAGCAGATCCCTGTTCAAACTCGATATCGGATGCACGGTGATCGGCGGCGGTCAGACCAACGTTCTTTCGGAAATGTGAAACGGCTTGATGCTCGGAGACGGAGAGAATATCTTCGGAGCGCTGTTCGTAGGCGTCGTGAGCATTCGAATCATCAACAGTTGCATAGATATCGGCTGTGCTTTCTTCTTGTTGATACGCGACTTCATACTCTTGATCGTTAGCAACAGTACGTTTCATTCTCTGAATTTTTTGCTCAGAGCGCACATTCGCCGCCGCTTCGCTGAGATGCTTGTTGCGTGCTTGCTCTGCCAATTTCTGACGAAGAGTATCGTCAACAACTGGTTTTTTCTTTTTCATTGAGGCGGCAATTATTCTGATGAGAATAATTACGGCAAAGATGATAAATGTTTTCATAATCTGCCTGAGACGATTGTACCTTGTTTAACAACTGCTACAACATCACTTACGCCAATATGGTACGGTAAAAATGCAAGTGATGGAATATCATACAGCACGAAATCGGCATATTTGCCGACTTCGATCGAGCCATGCGTCTCTGCTCGACCAAGTGCGGCGGCGCCGTTAAGCGTCGATGCGGTGAGCGCTTCATTTGGCGACATCCCCATACCGATCACCGCAAGCGAAACGGCAAGTTGCATATTCTCGCTCATTGATGAGCCCGGGTTGCAGTCAGTTGCAATGGCGACCGCACATCCCGCTTCGATCATCTTCCGCGCCGGGGCATACGGCTCGCGGATACACATTGCCGTGATCGGAAGTAGTGTGGCAACAATACGATCAGATTTCGCAAGGGCTTCGATGCCTTGTTGATTGATCTTCAGCAAATGATCGGCGCTATAACTCCCTAGCGTTACGGCAAGCGCGGCACCATTGGTATCAGCGAGTTCATCACAATGGAGCCTGATCTTCAAGCCGGCTTGTTCTGCGGCTTTGCAGATAACCGCGGTCTCATCGTTGGTAAAATAACCTTCATCGCAAAAGACATCGGCAAATTCGGCAAGCCCGGCTTTCGTAACTGCAGGGAGTTGGAGCTGAATCAATTCTTCGATATACTCAGCTGTTGTTTTTTCTTTCGGTACTGCGTGTGCGCCCAGCCAAGTCGAGACCAACTCAAGCGGAGTTCTTGATCGTAATAGATCGATAGCTTGTAGTAATTTAATTTCCGATTCAAGCGATAACCCATATCCCGATTTCACTTCCATCAATGTCGTGCCGAGCGACAGTGCTGATCGTAAATATTTTTCGGATGTTTCGGCAATCTCTTCGAGGGATGCACTTCTTGTCTGTTCGACACTGGCGCGAATTCCTCCGCCCATGGCGGCAATTTCCTGATAGCTTTTCCCTTCGGCGCGCATACAAAACTCATTGCTCCGCTCACCAGCAAAAACAGCGTGGGTGTGAGAATCGACAAAACCCGGGAGGGCGAGAAGATCATTGCAATCGATCACTTCAGCCCCTTCATAGAGCTTTTTATCGCTCTGTTCTTCGCCAACAAAGATGATCTTCCCCTTGTCGTCGGTAAGGATCACGGCATTTTTTAGTGTGACCACGTCATTCATTCCCGAGCCTTTGAGAGCAGAAGAGCCTCTGGGGGTAACGAGTGATCTGATATTACGATAGTATTTCATTGTTACAAAAATAGGGGTTTACGGAAGTGTAAGCGCAAAATACGCAAGAATTCATCAAACTTTTCTGCGGGTTTTGTCGTAGTGTTGACGTCGGTTTTATAGGGGCTGTGTTATTGATCTTTACTTACCACTTATCCTAAATAATAAAAATGAATATTGTTAAAAATGGTTTTCTTGTCGCACTTCTCCTTACTTGTTTTACTTTGGGAAGTAATGCAACGACTCATAACATTACTTTCCCAACTTCGGGAGGGCCAGCCCAGTATGTTCCGAACACTTTAAATGTAGCTGTTGGTGATACAATTGTTTGGCAAGGTAAATTTCAATCTCACCCTCTCGCTTCAGGTGCTACCCCTAATGGTGTGCCTGCTCTTGGTTATAGTGGTGGCGATCCTACTTATCAATACGTAATCACTAAAGAAGGGGTGTATGAATTTCATTGTGATTTCCATCCGAGTATTATGTTCGGAACGATCACTACTACATCAGCAAGTGTAAACCTAGGTGTTCAAAGTGCAATAGCGCTTCTGAACTACCCTAATCCTGCCGGTTCATCTACTTCATTTCATTTTAATTTGCCAACGGCTGGCAATGTCACGATGAAGCTCTTTGACATCAAAGGCAATCTTGTTGCTGATATCCTGAATGGATATCGATCATCTGGTGAGAACGAAGTGAGCTTTAATACGTCAAATTTGGCGAGCGGGACCTATACTTGCAAATTTGAGTCGGGCGCGTATCTTATTACTCGACAGATCGTAGTAGTGAAGAACAAATAAGTACAAGTTATTTCGACAGGGGTATCTCGCACACTGCACGATACTCTGTTCGAAATGAAAATATTGTAATGAAACCTGTTTCTTTCGAAGCTCGTTTAGAACTTCCAATCAATAACTCATAATTAAATATGAAACAATATATTCGCATTTGTATGCTTGCGATGGTCGGAATGGTACTTGCCATCTCAGCCAATGCGCAAAATTTTGAAGGTGTGATCACGATGCAGATGATCGTACCACAGTTGGGTCCTGACAAAGTACCGATGGTTATTACCTCAAAAGGTGATAAGTCGGTGATGGAAATGACGATCCCCCAACAAGGGACGATGATGACCTATACCAATCGCACTACACAAAAGATGGTGATGGTGATGGCTGCAATGAAAATGGGATTCGAGATCGATCTCAAGAAGGCAGAACTTACTGCTGCGGCGAACCCTAATCAGGCAATACCAAAAGCAACCGGACAAAAGAAAACGATCAATGGCTTCAATTGCGAGCTTTACACGCTGTCGCCAAAAGATGGCAGTGAGGTCGATATGTGGCTGACCGGCGATCTTCCGAAAGCATTGTCGAGCGCTGTTGGTGGTGCTATTAGTGGGATGAATAAGGTGAATAGCGGTGGTGGTTCCTCGAAAGCATTCGAGGAGATCTTGAGCAAAGGTCTTGTCCCGATCGAGTTTGATGCAAAAAATGCAGGTCAGGTCATGGCGACAATTCAGTTCGTAAAATACGAACAGAAGCCGATAGACGATTCATATTTTGTAGTCCCTTCAGATATTAATGTTAAGCCAATGCCAGAACGTGGCACTGCGCCTGGTCATTAATTCAAAAGAGGTTTTTAGGTTCAAGATCGGAATTGTCGCAATCGGCAATTCCGATCTTGTCGTTTAGGGCATTTGTAATATTATCAGGGATTTGTCTTCTATGGATTCGGTGTTGCGTTCTTGCAGTATCCTATTGATATTGTCCGCTCAAACTGTTTCTCAAAGCGAGAAATATATTTGTACAGAAGCGGCTGTACGCAACCGATCATTCACCACTACTCAAATAACGACGTATGGCACTACAGATCAAAACATTTCGCATCAGTGATAGCGCAAGTGAAGAAGCAGTCAATTCATTTCTTGGCGGCAAGCGTGTTCATCACTGGGAAGCTTCGTACAACGGCGATCCCTCGCTCGGCAGTTGGAATCTCTTCGTAGCATACGAAGAAGATCATCGCCGGATGATGGAGCCCCGTCACCAGAGCCAACCACAACGCAATGCCCGACCGGAGATCAAAAAAACTCCGCGTATCGAGCAAGCACCACCGGAGATCGCACCGGAGTTGATGCCGCTCTATGAAAATATTCGTAAGTGGCGCAACCAAGTGGCACGTGACGAGAAGATCAAGCCATACTTACTCTTTAATAATAAGCAGCTCGAAGATCTCGTAAAAACTCCACCAGCGGATCTTCCGGCATTGAAAGCGATCGCTTCGGATATGACCGAAGAACACTTTGGGAAATACGGTAATCAGCTAATAGGGTTGATCTCCGCCTCTTCGAGTGCACCAGCTACGGCGTAATCTGCAAACGAAAAAAGCGTGCCTCGAAGTGCAAAAACACTCTGAGGCGACGCTTTGATCGTTGTCCTTCTTGTCATCACTCGCCCGGGGGTAAGCCGGACTTGCGTAGGTGAGAGAGTATATGTGTTGTGTCGTGGAAATCATATAAACTCTGCGGCAAAAATACCCATCAGAGGTTGCGTTTGTATTACCGAATGATAAAGAAATGAATCAAGTCGCTACCCCAGCACATTTTCTATCAACTCACACGCTCCGAGAGCCCGAAGCGATCACATTGCTTCTCGAAAATGTCCCGCTCGATGCGACGACACTGTTCGATCTTTGCTTCCAAGCTTCTTTTGCTTCACGAATATTTACGATCATTAAACGTGAAGGTGCGACAACCCAGGGTTTCGAACGGATGCAACAGTCGCTCGCCGATTCCGTACAAACCATTATGAAGCTCTTACGACAGATCGAATCGGAGTATCATATTGATCTTGGTACTTCCAAAACGAAGGTGCCTTCGGCATTGATCGAAGATCTTTCTATGCTAAAGCAATGGATGAATGCGCGTAAAGATCAATGAGCGAACCCAAATTATTATATCGAGATCACTTACGAATCCCCGCAACCCTCGAGGAGCTACAGCACGTCTATACTTGGGCTGAAGAACATTTCATACAAGTTGGTATCGATGAATCGAGGCGCTTTGATATTATGCTTGCACTGAGCGAGGCAGTCACCAATGCTATCAGACATGGCTCTTGTGAACTACATAATGCGACCGTTGATATCGAAGTAGAAGTAACCACAGAAGCCGTAAGACTCACCATAAAAGATCGCGGTACAGGCTTCGACCCTGATGAATTGCCCGACCCGACTCACGAGCATAATCTCTATATACCCAACGGGAGAGGGGTGTACCTCATTCGCACGCTCGCCGATGATGTGAATTTCGATTTTTCATCCGATGGCACCTCGATCACGGTACATTTTAGGTTAGAGTAATTTATTTATCCCGACCGGCAATAAATAGTAGCATCGGCATTGCTACTTTAATCTTTCTCAATAGAATATTTGGTAGATCGCTACTGGTAAGATCACTTTTCGTGAGCGGGGAGTTATAGAGAAATTCTTTTAGCTTGAGCCATTGCGCCGCAGGATGCTCTTCATCAAATCCTTTTGGCATTCGGATCAGCGTAGCACCGGTAATTCCTTTAGGGAATTCCTTTCGAAATGTTTTAGCGTTGTTCAACTGCTCGAAGCGTTTATAGTTGTTTGCTATTCTTGTACGAATCGCTTTCAAAAATTGTGGGGTTGGAGCGTACGCCCCACCTCCGAAATAGCAAGTAATATCTGCCGCCCCCTTTGGCTCCATGCCCATATACATTCCAGCCCATTCTTCATCACTCAGATTATCCAAACCAAAGGCGATACCGATATGCGTTTTGTAGGGCGATTTATTTTTTGAAAATCGGATATCACGATTAATACGAAAAAGTGAACGCCGCAGGTCGGCAACAAATGGGAGATCCTCGATTGCAAATATCGAAGCCATTGCTGTTACTAATATTTTGCTGGGCTCACGTAAGACGGTTTCGTATTCATTGCGATTTGCATCAAACCATAATTTGTTATTATTGTTTTTGAGAGTATGGAGGAATTTGAACGTCGCTTTAGTATAACCTTCAAATGGAGCGGCTGGCGGCGGTATGTCCAAAAAGATCGGCGGCTTTTTCATTAGCGAACTCGCTTATAGATAATGACTCTTCCGACTGAATCGACAAGTGTGAATTTTGCGCCGTGGCTCTCGGCAGATCTGATCATCGGGTTTACAATTTCAGGCCAATCGGCAACATAATCAAGATCACGCTTGATAATGTAGGCTCCGATGTCATTGCGCTGTCTGGCTTGCAATGCCTCGAAGTTTACTTTGCCATCGAGATTAATAATGTTTGATGCAAAGTATCCTGCGGTGCCGGTTTGTTCCATTCCGATGGTCTCATTCGGATGTTGTTGGGCCCATAACCCTGTCAAATAGAGATCTCGAACTTCCGTCGTTACAAAATAATAGACGTATCGCGATGCGCTAAACCCGATCGCACAAAATGCAAACACAATAAGTACACCTTTTGCAAGGTTTGGTTTTACTAATTGATAGTTTCGGAAGCGGGCGATGAACACCGGCACCGATGCAATAAATATCAGAAGCCAGAGGATTCTTGCTGGATGAAAATACCGCGGAAGAAAATGCGGCGCACCGAAGAAGAACACATAGTAGATCATTAAGATGATACTCAGTATTGCCAACGGTACCAATGATGATAGGTCGTAATTGCTACGAAGAAAATCGAGCAAGGAATATCGGCGAAATATCCAAACGACGACGACGATCATCAGCAACATCCAGAAGAAATGAAACCAAGCTGGCAGTTCGTAGTTAGGCAAAAAGAAAAATATGCTCAGAATATCGCCGATGACAATTGCGCCACGGCGAAGATTTTCAGCAAGCACATCTTCCATCGATTCAGACAGCCCGCTTTGGGGCATAATACTTCCGAACTTGGTGAGATTATAGATCCACCACGGGCTTGAAATGAGGAATGCTATTGCTGCTGTAAATGTCGCGCTTACGACACCACCCAATTTATAGCGATAGAGTTCATACCCACAGATCGCGATCACTAAGAACACAGCATCGATACGCGCAAGCACCGTAAAGCCAAGCAGTGCGCCAAGACCGAACCAATGAAATAACGTAGGGTTGCGACCACCATATCTCAGTCGTGCATAATAATAGATGCTCGCCAGTAAGAATGTTGCATAAACACCGGTTTCAAGTCCGTTCGCATTGTGAACGAATATCGAATAGAGAAATGTCCAAAGCCACGCGGCAACGATCGGAGGGCGAAGCCAAACATTTTTTTCTTCTGTTTCTTTTCGTGCCAGTAATAATATGAGCTTCGCGATCAGATACACTCCGATCGCATCAAAGATCGCGATAAGAATAAAACACAATCGGATGGCTAAGAGCTTGTCACCATTTGCGATCGCAAAGAATGGGACATATAAGTATGTTACTAACGGTTGGATACCATTGGTCGGATGAACTCCGTCGATCGATAACCCATCACCATGAGCAACGTGCTCGCTGACGGTAAAGAGATAGAATGCGTCATCATTGAAGGGTCGAGAAGCGATTCTCCATTCTGGTCTAAAGGCAAGTGCAAGACGAATGATGATCGTCAGGATAATGAGGATGCGAAGTACACGGCGCTCCTTGGGGACAAACGACCGAAGGCTCATATCTTTCCTTCAAGGAGTTTGCCGAGCGCGGCACGAGCACGGTGGAGGTGCACTTTTACTGTTCCCATCGGGAGATTCAATTTCTGAGCAATTTCATCGTATTCGAGATCATCGTTGTGGCGGAGTTTAATGATCCTGCGATAATTTTCGGGCAATGATTCGATCGCTTCTTCGATGAGTTTTGTGCGCTCTGCTGTTAGGAGAATATCGTCGGGTATCCACGAGTCATCACTGAGTTCTAGATCTTTTCCTTCGTCATCGCCTTGTCGCCCGTCACCGCCAGAAGGGTTGTTGCTGATCGAAAACATCGACAGACGGCGTCGGCGCAAGTGATCGATCGAATGATTGGTCGCAATACGATAGAGCCATGTGCTGAACGCATATTCTTCTGAATACGAATCGAGATGGGTCAGTGCTTTGGTTAAGGCTTCCTGAACAAGATCTTCTACTTCGGCGGTGGAAGCATTTCGAACGATCGGGCGGATAAGACGCTCGATACCCCGTTTATGACGTTTGACAAGCTCCGCGTATGCGCGCTGATCACCCGTTCGGGCTCGGCGCACAAGCATTTTGTCCTCCATCTGTCGTTCTGTCGTCTCTTTTACCTTTTTTGCAGGCTTTTCTTCAGCCACAATAACAGGTTTCGGAGCTTCGACGGGTTGCTTTTTGGGCTTCCCAACTGCCGGAGTAATAGTCTTTTTAGTTTTTGCGGGGCTTTTCAAATGATTAACAACACTCTGTAAGTACTACAAACAACAAAATTACGAGAAGAATAACCCCAATGACAGAGAATTGTATTTTTTGAGGATAAAAGGTGTGGCGATTTATGTCAGAGAGTACAAATGAGGTCGATAAAATAGGTTTTTTTACTTTCCTGAAAGCAAGTGACGAGCTTGTTTATCGAGAAGGGTTCTTCCGACGCAAAAGAGCCCGTCGGGAGTTGCGACCCAAAGATTACCGTCGCTATCAAAAGCAAGATCGTTCGAATGCTTCAGCGCGACGCTAATACCTTTTGCATCGGTGAGGTTTTCGATCTTTTCTACCGAGCCTTTTGGCGCGGGCAGTTTGTCCGGAGCGCCTTCAGGTGGTTCTTCGGCGAGTTGAATGCCGCTGATCTTCAGGACACCGTCGTTTGTAAGTGCCCACCATACGGCGGGATGGGTCGGATGTTGAAAAAATTTAGAAATATGCGTTGCTTCGGATCCGAGATAGGCATAGGTCATTGGGTCATCGTGTGAGTCGCTCTCATCGGAACCTGCATAATCGTGAGGAGTTAGGACGCTTACCGCACTCGACATAAATATCCAAAGATTCTGCGAACGGTCAACTTGTAAATGCTCGACGATATTATCAGGTAAAGAAATACCGTTTGAAGTTTCTTCGTAATAACGAATCACTCTTCCATTAGAATACTTTCGGACAATGCCGATATTGGTGCCGATCCACAATGAACTGTCTTGCGTAACGGCAAGTGAAGATATTAAAAAATATGTTCCTTCGGGATGTATCGAAGCATCTTGAGCAATGCTGAACAAACCTTCTCCTTCGGTGCCTATCCAAAGAATCCCATTCTTATCAAATACGAGCGCGTTGATCGCGGGGGTCTTTTTCCTTGCTGGCAGAGGAATTTGGGTGATGGAGTTTGTAGCGCGGTCAATTCTATAGTAACCGTGAGTTGTGGCTATATGAATAGCTTTACTATTATGTAAAAAACACACCACATCAGGACAAGAGAAGCTTGCTTCGAGCTTTCCATTGTTGATAATTGCTACAGAATCTGTGGTCGAGTAAACAATACTCTTAGCATTATCAAGCAACTCAAAATGAGTAATATTTTGCGTAAGCTGTATTTGGTTGCCATTCTGATAAGAGAATTGTTTGATGTTCGACAGAGCACTGTCTTTGAACACCGAACAACTCGCGAGTGTAAGAGCAATAACAAGTAACGCAAAAGATCTTTTCATAACAGTACAGGTAATATGGCGTGTGATATGGAGTGCATAACCATTAATGATAGAGAAGTTAATCCCACGTAAAGCGGATTTAACACAGAGTTAATAATGCTTTGAATCTAAAATAGAACCGTAACATAGCGGCAATTATGTAGAAACATTCGAGAGCGATTTTTGCAAACGAATATTCAACTCATGTTCATTCAGTAGAAAAAAACGAAACGATATGAAATTCTCAAAAATTATTAATAGCATTACCCTTGGGGCAGCAATGATCGCTGCAACGACGGGTGCGTTTGCGCAAAAGAAAAATCTTGTAATGTTCATTGGCGATGGCTATGGTATTGCACCAAAGGTCGCCGCACGTATGGCAATGGGTCAAGGCAAACTCGGAAGCCGCTTCAGTGATGAGGCGAACTTCCATTTGTTGCAGATCGACAATTTGAAGTATGTCACTCCGGTCACTACCCATTCGCTTAATAGCTGGATCACTGATTCAGCCCCGGGTACTTGTGTGTATTCGATCGGCAAGAACGGCAAACAGGATAACGAAATGATCGCGATGGATGCAACAACAATGCAACCGTTGCAGACCATCCTCGAAGCGGCAAAGAAAGCCGGTTATGCCGTTGGTTTAGTCACAACGACGCGCGTTACCCATGCTACTCCGGCAGGTTGGGCATCGCATATCTGGGAACGTGATCTCGAAGATTATATCGCAGCGCAATATATTTCAGCATCAGAAACAGATTACGAAGCGGTCTATACTGCAAATGGAAATACCTACGATGCAAATCGTGATTGGATCCTTCCGGCACCCAAAGTCGGCGTAGAACTCGATGTCTTGCTCGGCGGCGGTTCGCGTCAATTTTTACCAAAAGCAAATGGTGGCGGGAAAAATAATATTTGTTGGGATCATAATGGTGATACGGTAAAGATCAATGGCGTAGCTGTTACGCTCGGTGCGGGAAAGCGTGCTGACAATGTTGATCTTGTCGAGATCGCAAAGACACGCGGATATTCATATGTGAATTCTCGTGATGCCCTATTGAATGTTGATCTTACTCAATTTACGGCAACGAACAATAAAAAGTTGATCGGCCTTTTCCGTGATACTCACATGAGCTATGAACAAGATCGTCAGTTGCATTTCACTAACGAGCCGATGCTCGCTGAGATGACAAAGATCGCGATCGAAGTCTTGAAGCGCAAAAGTAATAAAGGCTTCTTATTACTTGTCGAAGGTGGACGTATCGATCACCTTGAGCATGCAAACTGCGGTGGTGTAGGTTTTGTAAAACCTGATTCGGTTGAACGTTGGGTTGTCAATAGCGACCAAGAAGCTTTTGTTGACGATGGAAGTTATAATGGAGCTGCCGCTGCAAAAACAGCAAAGCAAGCGTATAACTCGCCTGATGCGATCTACGGATCAGATTATATGATCAAAGAAGTACTTGCCTATGATTACTCGATCGGTGAAGGACGTAAGTTATTAGCAGATGCTTCAGCCGGTAACACGCTCATTATGGCTTCGAGCGATCACGAATGTGGTGGCTTTGCCGTTGTTGGTTTGCATGACGAGGCTGATGTACAAAAGAACGGTACGAAGGTTCGTACCTACGCACAAACGCCTTCGAAGGCAGTATTCACACCTCCGCCAATCAATGTAACTCGTGGTGATGTTGGTATCGGTGGTTGGTTTCCTGAGTACACAAAGTTTGATGTTGGTGGCTATCAATTCCCTAAGGCACCTGCGACCGGACGTCGTATCGTAGTTTCCTACGGTTCGAATCCACAAACCAATGGTAATGCTAACGTCGTCAAAGGCGGTACACCGGGTAATCATACGCCGCAGGATGTGCTTTCATACGCTGATGACAATGTCGGCGGACAGTTTGCGAGCCGTCTCAGTGGTAAGGGATTACTTGATAACACCGACCTCACGCCGATTATGGAGTCGTTCCTCGGTGTGACAGCAAATTCAAAAGTAAAAGACAACCCGACTTCGATCATTCCAAAAGGTGGAAATCAGTCGATCGTCTATCCAAATCCTGCAAATGAGAATGAGATCGTCAACGTCGGATTCTCAGTTGCAACCAGCGGCATCGTGACCGTTGATATTTTCAACGCAGTCGGACAGAAAGTTCGTACACTCTTCAAGGGTAACCTCGCCAGTGGCGATCAGAGTATGCAATGGAATGGCACCGATGATTTCGGTACGAAAGTTGCTGCAGGAATGTATGTGGTTTCTGTCTCGAACGAGTCAGGAAATCTCTCACAGAAAATGATCGTACGGTAACGAACAAAGGGGAGTCGTTACAAAATGCAAAACGCGGCAAAGGGGTAACCCACTTGCCGCGTTTTGTTTATTTAAAGGGTATTGTTAGATGATCTCGATATTCTTCTCGCCACCATAGACGGTAGTCCAAGGCTTTGCATATTTTTCGACAACGACGTTAAGCGCTTTGATATTAGCAACACCACGATCACTGAGCCAAGCTTCGAGTGCATCTTTACCTTGTGCGCCAAAGATAGGTACGGCGTCTTGCCAGGTAGCACGCCCACAGAGCACTCCGCTAAAGTTTGCGCCGCTCTCTCCGGCAAGTTGTATCGTTTCGCGGAATACTTCATCGGATACACCAGCCGATAAATAAATGAACGGCTTCGTTGCTGCATCTGAAGCGTCTTTGAATAATTTTAAAGCTTCCGCACGGGTATAAGCCTCCTCAGTGCCGTTGTACGAACTCGTGCCCGAAACATATTTCATATTGACGGGTACTTCCACTTTCAGGATATCGACCCCATATCGCTCCTTCGAGAATTCGGTCATATAGCCGGATACATACTTCGGTTTGATCTTTGCAAACTCAAAACCCTTTTCGTCGAAGTTGTCATCGTAAGCAAGTGGTTCGAGAAAGAACGGCACATCGATGGCTCGGCACTCAGCACCAATGCGCTCGATAAAGGCATGCTTACGGGTGTTGATCTCTACGGTATCAAAAGGATTGTAGTATAGTAAGATCTTGATCGCATTTGCACCGGCTTCGACTAACCGAAGAACGCTATAGTGTTCGAGAAGATCGGGAAGACGGCCTTTTAATGCCGCATCATAACCCGTTTTTTCATACGAGAGTAATATGCCAGTACCTTTTGCGCGATGTTCGAGTGTCGGCAGGCCGTACTCAGGGTCCATTAAAATTGCTGAAGCGAATGGGGTTAATATTTTCGTAACACTGATCTTAAAATTAGTAAGATCTTCGTTGGTTGCATCGTGTCCCATCGCTTTGCCGATCGACTTTTTGAGCGAGCCACGCTGATCCATTGCGGCGGCAGTGATAACTCCCGCAGTATTTGCACAAGCAGCGATACCGTTAAATTTCCCTTTTGAAATAGTTTTTTTCGACATAATAATAAGATTGTATGAGAGTATGTATCGTTTAGAAGTGAGACATTGTTCCCGTGAACAAGAGAATCCGGGTGTTAAAGAGGATCGTTAGAACGTCAACTCTTTCATTTCCGGTGTTCGAGCTTTTGTACTAAAGATTGCGCTGAGGAATTCGCCGCCTTCGGGGGATTCAGTATAAATAGCGATAAGATACTTGCCTTCGGTCAGCTTTTTGACTGAGTATAAACGGTCATCATTCCCGCGATAGACATTATCTGGTTTGTCAATGGCATCAACAACATCTTCGAGTTCAAGATCGGGATGGGCAACGAGGGACTGTTGCCACGCCTCCTCGGTGACGATGATCTGGATCCAATTTGGTGATAGCGCTCGTGCGATCATAACTGGGAATGCTCAGACGAATACTGAAAGTCCTCCGGCGCAAGCCTCTTTCATCGAGGCGATCATTTGAACCGGATCTGTAGAAGCAAATATACCACTTCCGCTGACGATCGCATCAACTCCGGCATTATAGACTTCGCTGATGTTATCGAGCTTTACTCCGCCGTCAACCTCAATAATGCAATCAAGATGTTGGGTGTCTATCCATTGGCGAAGTGTCGAGGCTCGTCTATACAACGACGGAATAAACTGCTGTCCGCCGAAACCAGGATTGACACTCATCAACAAGATGAGATCAGCATCGGGTAAAATTTCTTTTATAAATGAGAGTGGAGTTGCTGGGTTCAGAGCCACGCCTGCTTTTTTACCGAAAGATTTAATGAGTTGCACGGTCCGATGAAGATGTGGGCAAGCTTCGACGTGAACGGTGATAATGTCGGCCCCGGCTTTTGCAAAGTCTTCGATATATCGGTCAGGCTCGGTGATCATCAAATGACAATCGAGCGTGAGCTTGGTCACGTTTCTGATAGCTGATATCACCGGAGGACCGATCGTAATATTTGGCACAAAATGTCCGTCCATCACGTCAAGATGTAGCCAGTCGGCATTTCCACGTTCGAGCATTCGAATATCATCTTCGAGACGAACGAAGTTTGCCGAAAGTAGAGATGGGGCTATGATCGCAGGTTTTCTCATAAAAGTAAAACACCAGATTGTATCGTTAGGCTTCCCCGAAAATACAAAGATTATTGGCTGAGGGGTATCGAATGAAATGTTGCTAAGATTTCGTCTTGGAACAATCCGCCGAGTTTTGGGTTGCTGTATTATCTCTAAACGATAAGACATCCTATGAAATTGACACGTCGAAATTTTCTTC
>JBBRNY010000026.1:0-29764 GCA_038229915.1 Kapaibacterium sp. (SeqCode)
GTAACAATTCTTTTATCAAATCATTCTGAAAGCAAATCACAACAATCGACACGTATTGCCGCTCTTGGTGGCGACTGTAACAATTCTTTTATCAAATCATTCTGAAAGCAAATCACAACATGTGTAGCGTTCGGGGCCTATCTCGCAAAACTGTAACAATTCTTTTATCAAATCATTCTGAAAGCAAATCACAACAGTCCGTAAGATCAACAAGATCAGTAAATAACTGTAACAATTCTTTTATCAAATCATTCTGAAAGCAAATCACAACAAGGTATTGCGACAGGAATTATTCCGTTGACTGTAACAATTCTTTTATCAAATCATTCTGAAAGCAAATCACAACCGCCCCCAGCGATTATATTATTATTTATTCTCGTAACCAAAGGAGTCCAAATGGTTGTTTTCGTTGTTATGTACAAGGGAGCTGGCATACAGCTTTTTTATGGATAAGGTTATATGGCGAGTTTTGCATTAGAGACTGAACCGAGATCGACTAATAAGCTATGGCTGCGTTCGCCAAAGTGGGATCTGACGTGGGTTTCACTCTCGGTTTTGCTGATGGTCGTTCCTTACGGGACTTACTATCTCGGGCGTTCACTTGGTTTTGATGCCGATTTTGCCCGCAATGCCGTCAATGGTATTATTGCTTTCGGTATCGGTGGTCCGCATATGTATGCGACCTATACCCGTACGATCCTTGAGCCGACGTTCAGAAAACGACATTGGACGATCATCCCTGCCGCATTTATTATACCTTCTTTGGTCATCTATTCGGCCATCTTTCATTTTACCTATCTGCTCACATTCTTTTTCTTTTGGGCAAGCATTCACGTGCTCCATCAGATCATTTTTATTGTCGATTGCTACAATGAGCGTCAGCGTTCGACCTTAACAAAATATTCTCGCCCGATCGATTATGCCGTGGTGCTGAGTGCGCTTTACCCAATGGCAATGTATCGTTTCGTGCACAACACCTTTACCGTTGGTTCGCAAGTATTGTTTTTCCCTGATTTTTTGAAGATCGATCCCGTTTGGTGGGCAGCGAGTGCGTTCTTTGGCATTGCTTTTGTGCTGTATGTGGCAAAAACTATTCAGGAATTTCGTCTGGGTATCGGCAACGTGCCGAAGACGGTGCTTATCAGTGTTACCGTTCTTGCGACATTCTTTACACCATTCTTTCACGAACTTGATGTAGCATTTCAAGGCTTGAACTCGTGGCACTCATTCCAATATCTCGGTCTAACGTGGTACATCAATCGTTTACGTTACGAAAAAGGCGAGATCACAAGATCTTCGATGCGCAAACTTGCCGAGCCCGGGAAGTGGTGGAAATATTATGGTTTTAACGTTCTCGCCGCAACTACAGCGCTGTCGGTGATAGGGGTATTATTACTGACTGAGAAGTACCATCACTTGAGCTTCGATCAAACATATTATATGATCATTCTTTGCTTTTTGCTCTCCCATTATTATCATGATCACATCCTGTTCCAACATTCAGAAGATGTCAACACGAGCGATGAACACGGGAAGGCATTGATCGTAGGAAGTTGAGCGCGTTTAAAACCGCTTTTGCAAACTGTTTGTTATTCTCGTACTATTTCAAAATTTTATTCATTTAAACGATACTATTATGCCAATGTTCAATCGCACCGCCACCGCCAAATGGAACGGCACCGGCAAAGAAGGTAAAGGATGGGTTTCTACAGAGTCCAAATCACTCGACTCAGCTTATAACTTCGTATTCCGTTTCGGTGAGGAAAAAGGGACGAACCCTGAAGAGCTTATCGCCGCGGCTCATGCTTCTTGCTTTAATATGAAGCTCGCATTTACGCTTGATGCAGCAGGTATGACAGCCGAAGAGCTCAATACCACAGCTCATCTTACGTTGGACAAAGCACCGGGCGACTGGACGATCACCAAGATCCATCTTGTCACCACGGCAAAGATCCCTGGCGCAGATGCTGCTAAATTCCAGGAATGCGTTGCGACCGCAAAAGCAGAATGCCCTATTTCACGCGCTCTTAAAGCTGAAATTACCGCAGAAGCTTCGTTAGTCTAATATATTAGACTTCGTACAAATAAAAAAAGCCCGGTATATCCGGGCTTTTTTATTTATATATATTTTTTCTATTTCCGACTTCTACAACAATAATGATAAGCTCAGTATCTCTAATCTCATAGATAATTCTATAATCTCCCACGCGGACCCGATAACGCTCTTTAGCTCCCTGAAGTTTTTTACAACTCTTTGGGCGAGGCGTAGAGGATAGGGATACTATCTCTTTATCAAGCTTTAGAACGACGCTTTGTGGCAGTTTTTTTAACTGTCGCCTTGCGTGTTCTGTGATTACTATTTGGTAAAGCAACTTCATCGGACTTTAAAAGATCAGCTCGAATATCTGCATACGAATGTAGTTTTGGTTTTGCCGAAAGTATTTTTTCGGCACGAGCTGCCCAGATCAAGTCTTCCAACTCGTCAAAAATATCCACATCAGAAACCGGAAGTAGTAAAGCTACTCGTTTTTTATTTTCGGTAAGCACAATACCCGAATTACTCCTTGTCATCTCTTTTGTGAGACGAGAAAGATTTCGTTGTGCCGTTAGGATCGAAACAGTTTTCATCTATTGATAATCAATAATTTCGATAAAGTGGTTCACAACTACCAAGCATACGCCTCAGGTGCTTCGCCACCCGGACCCGGGAAAATTTCATCGAGTTTTTTCATTGTTTCGTCACTGAGTTTTACTTCGAGTGCTTTAAGCGACGCCGAAAGTTGCTCTGAGGTTCGTGGTCCGATGATCGGGGCGGCAACGACCGGATTATGCAAGAGCCAAGCCAGTGCAACATCCGATGGCTTTTCGCCGATCTCTTTGCAGAGTGCCTCGTATGCAATAACTTTCGAGCGCTCTTTTTCGATACGCTGTGGTGTCAGTTGCGAACGACGCGTATCGCTACTCACCTTCTCTAATGCACCGCCTGCAAGCAAGCCACCGCCAAGCGGACTCCACGGTAAGATACCGATGCCATACTCGCGACACGCGGGCACAATTTCAAGCTCTATGGTGCGGGCATTCAAATGATAGATGCTCTGCTCGCTGACAAGACCGAAGAAATTGCGATTTTTTGCTATCTCATTTGCTTGAACAATATTCCATGCCGCAAAATTTGATGAGCCGATATAGGTTACTTTGCCATCGCGGACGAGAATCTCCATCGCCTGCCAAATTTCTTCCCACGATGCTTGTCGCCAGATGTGATGCATTTGATAGAGCTCGATATGATCGGTCTGTAAGCGTTTCAAACTCGCTTCGCAAGCACGAGCAATGTGATAGGCAGAAAGTTTTCCGGAGTTTGGCCACTCGTCCATCATTGCGAAAAGCTTTGTCGCAAGGATCACTTTTTCGCGACGTCCGCCACCTTGGGCAAACCATCTGCCGATGATCTCTTCGGTCGCGCCCTTACCGAGATGGCGACCATAGACATTCGAGGTATCGAAAAAATTGATGCCGAGTTCGAGGGCTTCATCCATTATTCGGAAGCTATCGGCTTCGCTGGTGACAGGCCCGAAGTTCATTGTTCCAAGACAGAGCTTGCTGACTTGCAGCCCTGTGCGTCCTAAATATGTATATTGCATTGCTATTTTATAGATGTATAGACGCTATGAAAGAGGAGTTAGAGAAAAATGATTCGCCTTCTTTTTAGTAGAGCCGACTTTAGTCGGCTCAAAAAAAATACTCTGTCTATACTCCGACTGAAGTCGGAGCTACTATCAGCTACTAAGGGCACCTATTGAATACTATTGTTCCCCTTCGCTAAAAAGAAACCTTGCACCGCGAGTGATATTTTTATTCTGTTTATGGTTGTAGTGCGCTCTCGTTTTTGTGGGCGAGAGTTGCATCCGATGTTTTATAATTTGTGAATGATAAAAGTAAAAGTATATTTTAGTCCGGCTACGCTTGATGAGTTCGATCTTCGCGACAAGACGATCGTCGTGATCGATGTGCTGCGCGCCTCGACCACCATCACCTATGCTATGGCGGCTGGTGCGCGCGAGGTGATCCCCGTTGCGGCGGTCGATCAAGCAATGAAGATCGTCGGCAATCTTTTTAGTACCGCCACAATGCTCTGCGGCGAGCGCGGTGGCAAACGCATCGAAGGTTTTAAGCTCGGCAACTCTCCTGCCGAATATACCCGTGAGATCGTCGAAGGAAAATCGCTTATCCTGACGACTACCAACGGTGCTGTCGCGTTAACAAAAGCAAAGTACGCCAGGCATTGTTATGTTTCAAGTTTTGTCAATCTCAGTGCGAGTGCACGAGTGCTTGCAGAATCAAATGATCTCGAAGAAACCGGTCTGGTGATCATTTGTAGCGGTCGCGAAAACGACTTCTCGCTCGAAGATGCAACGTGCGCCGGTGCGTTACTCGGATTATTAATGCAAGTCAAAGAGATCGAGCTTACCGATAGCGCTCGCACCGTCCTTGCAATAGCCAAAGAATATGGCGGTGATGTCCTCAGAACATTACAAAATAGCGACCACGGAAAACACCTCACCCAGATCGGTTTTGCCGAAGATATCATCACCTCTGCAAAAGTAGATTCAGTCCCCCTCGTTCCGGTGATGGAGCAAACAGTGATCAAGAAGAAGATCGTGTTCGATTGAGTCTGGAGCCTCCACAATTAGTCACTATTGCATTCTTGTACTTGTCAAGGAATTTTTGTGTATTTTTGAAAAGAAGTGCATGCCTTAAAAAAAACTAAATCGAATCACAACGAGGCAATGGTTACGATAGGAAAGCTGATCGTATCGAAAGAGTAAAACAGTACAGGCGACCGAAGCCGCCTGTAGTGAGATCTATTATAGAATATTTATAATCCCGTTACCAAGAAATAACTGAGGTGTCACGAACGGTGGTCGGATAGGTCGCCGCAGGAGCAGCGGTCATATATCCAGCAGCCGGGATGTCACGCCCCATACTCTTTTCGATAACTTTACCACTCTTCATAACCGTCACAACAGTATAGCCGAAATAATTTTCATTCGCAGCAACATCAGCAGTTTCGAGCAAACTACCCCCGTTACCCGCTATGACCATCGAAGTTTTATTATTCGGACGGAAATGTCTTGAGATATGATTGTGAGCAGCAAACATCGCCTCAGCTTTGTTATTTTCAAGTGCTGACCAGAAGATGTCACGATTACCAACATATTTATTAAGCCCGTCAACACCACCAGTAGTGTAGTTATAGGCATACCCCGGCTTGTGACCGATAGCAAAAATATGCTTAGCACCTGCTGCTTTTGCTGCGGCAACATCAGTAGCGATCCAGTTTGATGCCGGGCGGAAATCTCTGCCGACAGGATCAGTATTCATAATGACGAAGTGAGCATCATTATAATTAAATGAGTACGTTAATTTGCTCTGGTCAGTGACAAGACTATCGAGCCCACCAGCTTTTGGTCCGTTGCTTCCGGCAATATATGGATTCATAATAGCGAGCCAAGCTTTTTCAGCGGCAGGATAAGCCACCTTTGTTTGATCTTGCATTTCGTGATTTCCGGGAATAGCAACCATCGTAATTCCTGCGGCCTTTACTGCTGAAGCCTCGTAAAGAGATTTCCATGCAAGAAGCTGAGTAGCCAAACGAAGTGAATCGTTCGTATATCCGAACACCATATCACCCGCAAAAAAGACATAACTTGGTTTTGGGTTCATCGCAGCGATCTCATTCATCGTCCGATTGAACTGCTCAAGATTTGCGGTACTCGGGTTGGTGGTAAGATTGGTATCTGCTTTATCAACACGATTGCAACCAAGCACCACGAAGGAATAGGAAACGGTCGTCGAGTCGTTATTCGGTGTCGTCGAAGTTGTATCATCGGATTTACATCCGGTAGTACCGATAAGCACGGCAAGGCAAAGCACAAAAACGGTTGATATGAGTTTCATCTGTTTAGTAAAATAAGTGTGAAAGATCCGCACTACTCCGATCTTGGAGTAAGAACTTGCAAAAATATCAAGTGGAGGTTATATGGGTGTTAACTGACTATTAGCTTAATAATAAGAGAA
Source organism: Kapaibacterium sp. (SeqCode) (assembly GCA_038229915.1). Taxonomy (GTDB): domain Bacteria; phylum Bacteroidota; class Ignavibacteria; order Palsa-1295; family Palsa-1295; genus JAFDZW01. The sequence goes on from JBBRNY010000026.1 coordinate 6,079, forward strand.
ACTTGCTCATTTAAATAGGATGTAGAGCCCACTAACTATTTGATACGATATATTTTACATATTTATAAAAGATAATATTTTAATCCCGGCTACATTGAAGAGCCGTAACGTATTGATTTACAATGCGATACTGATTTTTATGTAAAAAACACCAGTTATCCTAATAAACTATTTTTGCCAAAAGTGAACAATTCGGCAAAAAAAGAGTTATTTTTGTGGGTAAATGTTTCTAATTGTGGGGAATTTTATTTTATCGTGACTGAACCAGGACAACGCGCTCCACGACAGGCTTCAGGATACAATAACCGATCGGGCAATCGCAGCACGAACGGTTCATCTCGTCCTAATAACGAACCTTCGTATAATGAAGGCGAAGAGGATTTCTATTACCCACAAGAATTTGAAGACCCACTTTCGGAAGTAGCAGCACCGGCATACGAACGCCGCAACCCGATCAATATTCCACCGCCTGTCGAGCCATCGAATCGAACACGCCGCACCCGCACCTCGCGACCAATGCCGCGCAGACTTTCGGAAGAACTTGAAGACCAACAACAACCGATAGACGACGAGCCAGAAATTCCGGCAAAACCAAGAGCACGCCGACGCTCGGCAAAACAAGTTGACCCCGGCGAGCAAATAGAGCTTAAACTCAAAACCCCAGCAAAGAAGACTGATACCGATGTAAAAAAGCGTCAAGCACTCGGTGTGTTTCTTGTGGTGATCGCAATATTTATTTTATTGGCGATCGTCAGTTATAGTGCACAAGATGCACCACAAGCCGAAACAAAAATTTCTGATCTTCCGGCAATTTTTCTCCGCTCAGACCCGGTCGTCAACGCCAACGCCGACACCGTTCATAATTGGGTTGGGCTGATCGGGACGATGATCGCGAATTTCTTGATCAATAAAACGATCGGCTACGCGGCAATTATTTTTCCATTCTTTATGGGCTGGTGGTCGCTGGCGCTGTTTCGTTTCAGCGCAAAGCAACGCAAGCGCTTAACGCTTGCGACATCGTTTATGCTTATCAGTGCCGTGTTGTTCTCTGCGACGATCGGCACGACACAGCTCATCACCGCACTTCCCCATCTCGACCGCGAATGGTCGGGCGCTGTGGGGCAATTTCTTGGCTTGACGTTCACAAGGCTTATCGGTTCGATCGGGGCGCTGATCATCTATGCCACAAGCTTTGTCGTGATGCTCGTGTTCGCTATCGATCTTGATATCGAACTCACCTTCCAGCGTGTCAGAGGCGGATATAGCGGCGTTGCGGCAAGATCAAGATTAAAGCTCATTGAGTTCTGGGACAAGCGCGAAGCCAAACGTGCCGAGCGTCTTGAGCGTAAGGAGCAACGATATAGCGCATCAGAAATTACTGACGCGACGATCGCATCTTATGGGGACGATTATGACGATACTCTCTTAGCAGATGAAATAGCAAGCGAACCGGAAGTTGTTATTAAAAAAGTATCGGTTGTAAAACCTCAGATCGTAAAACCAATTGTTGAAAAAGTTGAAGAGCCGAAAGAACAAGATCTTGAAGAACCGACCACGAGCAAACAAGACCTCAACCCTGCGCGTGATATTATTACCGTTCGGCAAAACGGCGCTGCAAAACATGACAGCGAAGCCCCGTATCTAAAAATTCGTCCGGCTCCGAAAAGTGCGAATGGCGTAAGTAAACCGATCCCTCGCCTTGGCAAACAGAGTGATGATATGCTCGGCGAAAAAGCATCGGCGATGTCGCGTCTGTCTGCAGGTGGCACCGGCATACCAACGGTTACGCGTGCAGTGCGCATACTGCCGAGTGATATGACCGAAGAGGTTGCAAAGCCAGTGCCCACGCCAGCTCCTGAAATTCCGAAAGCTGTTGTTGCGCCTCTTCCTATCGAAGAGCCAATTATTCAAAAAGTGTCGGAAGTTGTTGTTGAGATCGGCGATGAGAAAGTATTATCGAACGAAGCACTACCGCATTCCAAAGCGATTGTTGAAGATGTGATCGAAATACCAGCGATCGTTGCGCCGCCACTGATCAGCAAATTATCTCAGTCGTTATTTCCATCGGATATGGGACCGGACTTCGTGCCCGAGAATCCGTACAATGAAAATCTTTCGAAGTTTCGTTCACCTTCACTTGATCTGCTGACACCAAGTGCTGCGGGTGATGAAGTCGATGCTGACGATGCCGAGCTCACCGCAAAAGGCACGATCCTTCGTGATAAACTTGCGCAGTTTGGTGTCGAGATCGAAAATATTGTCGTCACCCCCGGACCGGTGGTCACACTCTATGAATTTACACCTGCCGACGGAGTCAAAGTTTCTACTGTCGGTAACTTGACCGATGACATTGCGCTTGCAATGAAAGCGCGTGGCATCCGTATCATTGCGCCGATGCCGGGACGCGGTACTATCGGGATCGAGATTCCGAACGATCATCCGAAAATGGTCTCGATGCGTTCGTTGCTTGAAAATCCGTCGTTCATTAATTCAAAAATGAATTTGCCGCTCGCTCTCGGCAAGACGATCTCGGGTGATGTCTATATAGACGATCTTTCGAAGATGCCGCATTTATTGATCGCTGGTGCAACCGGTGCTGGTAAATCGGTCGGCGTGAATGGCATCCTGACTTCGTTGCTGTATTCAAAGAGCCCGAAAGATGTAAAATTTGTGATCGTCGATCCGAAAAAGATCGAGCTTTCGCTCTATCGCGCACTCAAAGATCATTTTCTTATAACTTCCGCAGAAATTGGCGAAGAGATCGTCACCACACCAGCATACGCTGTGCTTGCTTTGCAAGCGTGTGTGATCGAGATGGAAAAAAGATATGATCGTCTTGCAAAAGCGGCAGTACGGTCGCTGACCGATTACAATTTAAAAGTCGCGCAAGGAAAACTCAAGAGCACACAATCGGAACAGCATTATCATTTGCCATACATCGTCGTCATCATCGATGAGTTAGCCGATCTGATGATTACTGCCGGCAAAGACATCGAAGAGCCGATCTGTCGCCTTGCGCAAATGGCGCGTGCTGTTGGCATTCATCTCATCTTGGCTACACAGCGTCCGTCGGTGGATGTTATTACTGGTGTGATCAAAGCAAACTTTCCGGCTCGTATCGCTTATCAAGTTGCGACTAAAGTTGACTCGCGCACTATTCTCGATTCAATGGGCGCCGAGCAGCTCCTCGGTAACGGTGATATGCTCTATCTGCCAAGCGGTACGCCAAAGCCGATTCGCTTGCAGGCACCATATATTTCGACTGACGAAGTGGAAGCGATCGTCGAAGCGGTTGCAAATCAAAAAGGACCCGGATGCTCGTACTCGCGCCCATGGCGCCTCCCTTCGCTCAAACAAAAAGGTGGCGGCGGCTCGTATGACGAGGGCGATCTCGACCCAATGTTCCAAGACGCAGCAAAGTGTGTATTCCTCAATAAATCTGCCAGCACGTCGATGCTCCAACGCCGATTAAAAGTCGGCTACTCACGCGCCGCAAGAATGGTTGACGAGCTCGAACGCGTCGGCATCGTAGGACCACCCGACGGCGCAAAAGCCCGAGAAGTGCTGGTCAACTCCCAAGAAGAATTACGAATCATTCTTGAGAATTTTATTTAAAAAAAATACCCCGCCGAAAAGGCAGGGTATTGCTTTAAATAAATTCAGCCAACTCAGGTTTACCTCATCACCAGTATTGTTTTTGCCAGGTTTGTGCCGCCGGTAATGTCGCAGACCAAAATGTATGGTCCTGGGGGGACTGATGAGACATCTAACTCAAACGAACTTTGCGTCAGTTGTAGGGCGGGAGCTTTGATCTCTCTTCCTAATATATCAAATAGCCTGATCTGCTTGATTCCGGCATGTCGCCATAACGCTATCGTCACTTTCTCTCTCGCCGGGTTTGGATAGATATTAATAAAATTTGGATAGTCGGCTGAAGGAATTTCTTCAGTAACAGCATTCACTCCCGGAGCTTTGTAACGGAAGACATACGAATAGCCGTTTTTCATGGCACCGATCCATAAATGATTCGGGTCGGTCGATCGGATTATCCGACTGTCATACTCGCCAACTTCCTGGTCATGAAGCGAAAGAGAATCAATATCCCAGTTGGTGCCGCCATCGGTTGAGTGGACGATCCAGGATGCATATAAGCCCAAATTCTTTTTCGAAATACCTAGGTCACGTTCTTTGTGCCAGCCTGAATCGAATACCACTGTACGAGTCCCATTAATGAGCGTGTCTTTCAAATATCTTCCAAATACAATGACGGTGTCGTTCTCAAATGGTTTTGTCCGTGTGGTCATCCAAATGTCATCCGGTGTGGTTGCCACCATATCTCTTGTCCGACCGAGGAATGAGCGATTGGCAACCCACGCTTCCCCATAATTAGTTGTATGATAGTATGTGGTTCGAGGATTAGAATAATATCGATTCCCACCACCACCCGGTGTAATACTATCACCCCCATTATTACTATTTGAGAAGTGCCCCGAGGGGAGAAGGGCTAATTGGTCGTCTCTCCCATCTTCTGAATAAGCACCATTATACTCTCCACTAAGCATAAATCGAAAAACTGATTGAGACTTTTTAACAGTCTTTAAACGACCATTTGCAAAGAAAGTATCGGCAGTGTTTATTGACAGTTTCGGTATCAATGGATCATTCCAATTAGAGATAGCCCAGTTACTGCCACGGTCAGTAGTAAGGAAAGAAGTAATACCGTAAGTAGGGCTGTTTGGTATCGAATCTGTACTTGGTGAACTTGAAAAATGATTGCTCGTAGGAATAAACATCAGATGGGTGCTATCAATAAATCCATAATTCACTTCATCTAAATAGAGAGAATTAAAGGTATAATTAACACCATTGATCTGATAATTATATGTTGTTCTACCCGGAAGATCAAACCATCGAATGCCACCATCAACGGTGTAAACTAATTTTGCAGGTTCATTCCGTGAACCGAAGTCATAACCGAACCCGAATTTCTCAGAAAAAAACTTGCGCGCGTTAACGTACTGACCTTGAAGAGTCTGGACCGGTAGCCAAGTCAAACCACTGTTTGTCGTCTTGAGTAAAGTAAATACATACACAGAATCTGAATTTTTATAAACGGCATTCAGATACGCAACAGATGGTGTTGCAATAATAATAGAATATCCTCTATCAGGAAAAGTAAATGAATGCTTCCATACATCAATATCTTCAGGAGGTGAATATTTTCCAAAAGAAATAGGCATCCAATTTGTGCCGCCATCAGTCGTACGGAAATAGTAGGATTTTCTATAGCTGCTTATTCCATCAGTACGATCAACGTAGCTCACCCATTTATATCCACTGAAATACCCGACGTTGCTATCGGCAAAGAGTAGATTAGTCATAATCAAACTATCGGAAGTAACTTGCGAATTGACCCAACGACCTTTCTGTTGGGCTATAGCTTCAGAGTTGAGTATTAATAGCAACAAACCAAAAATAACAAGGTTTTTTGTTGATTTTTTCATACGGTGTCTCTTCATTAATAGAACCATTGAATTCCTATCCATTAACTATATAAATATACGCTAAAAAATTAAGGATTGTTCAAAAAGCAATTTTGGACTGTTTTTCGCACTTCTCTATTGTCACACAAACAAATAGGCCTCCAAAATAAAAATCAACGAGCACCTTGACAAAGGCATTTTTATTTCGTATATTGTAGGTGCCATAATGGGCACTTTTGTACTTTTGTCTGAACCTTGATTTTATGAGATTTTAGGGATTTTTTGAGATGAACCCAGTGCTCGGACTTTAGGCGGGGCAATTGTTGAGCGTAAGGAATGTGTTCGTTTTTTGCTGCTCCAAACTATTGAAATATAATAAAATACAGGGTGGTGTGTAAGAATGGTGATGGTATTTTAGGCTTTAAGATCACTTGTCTGAACCTTGATTTCATGAGATCATAGGGATTTTTATGATGAACCCAGTAGCTCCGACTTTAGTCGGGGCAATTGTCGAGTATTAAATGTGTGTTCGTTTTTTGGTGCGCCAAACTATTGATATACAATGAAATGCAGGGTAGTGTGTAAGAATGGATCGCTCTGTTCTGTCTCTTTTGAATCATTGAGATAGAGTGGGGTGAAAGCACCTTTTTTCGCTCTAACTTAATGATAATTTGGATTTAGCCAAATTATTGCTTAAATTAGTATTCGTTTACTTGTGACATTTTCATCTATATTCACCAATTGGAGAAAACACTATGGGATTGATCGACCGTTCTAAAAATATGCTGATGACGCCTAAGACCGAATGGGCGGTGGTTGCGACCGAAGATCCGGATCCAATGAAAGTATTTATGGGCTATGTCGTCCCGTGGATAGTCATTGATGCGCTGTGTGCTTTTATTGGGCATGGTTTGATCTGGGGTTCAGCTCACTACGGTGGGTATGCTATGACTTGGGGTATCTATAGTGCGGTGCTGGTCCTGGTGACCGGAGGAATATCTGTCTGGATCACGGCGCTCATCATTAGTGCGTTGGCTCCGTCATTCGGTTCAGAAAAAAGCACCGGCAGGGCGATGCAAACAGTAGCGTATGCTTCGACAGCATCGTATGTCGGCGGCATCCTTGCGATCTTGCCATTTATCGGATGGATCGGTGGTTTGTTTGGGCTCTATGGTATCTATCTGTTTTATTTGGGACTTCCCCACACCATGAAAACACCCGGTGATAAGACTGTAATGTATATGGTCGTATCGGCGGTCTGTCTTATTGTTGTCTATATGATACTAATGACCATTTTAACAGGAGTGTTTATGGGTATCTTCGGACTTGGTGTCTTGACAGGCGCAACGACAATGCCGATGTAACTATTTTTTTTCTCCGTTCATAATTGAAGGGCGGTTTTTACCGCCCTTCTATTATAGAGTAAGTTTGTTCTATAGAAATGTACCGACACCAAATGTTATGAATGATGATCTGTTAATCATCGAAGGTCACTCAAGAAGAGATTTTCTTAAATACGTTGGTGATGCTCTTGTCGGCATCACAATAATGGGAGTGGTTGCTCCTATATTCGAAAGCTGTTGCCCAAATCCCGATTCGTTGGTAAACTCATCAAATACCTCGATCATAGCAAGAGTTGATGTTTCACTATTAACTGAAGACAATCAAGCGGTCTATACACAAAACCTTAATAAAGAACCCGTGATCGTAATCCGACGGAGCGCGACAACATATACTGCTCTTCGGTTAGTGTGTAAACACGAAGGTTGCGCATTCCCATCGGTTGATCTGCGTGGCACAGCAATAAGCTGTCAATGTCATGGTTCGGAGTATGATCTAGATGGTTTTCGCACAAGAGGACCAGCACCGCCAGGCTCACGGCTTGACCCGTATGAAACAATTTATAAAAGCACCACTAAAACGGTTAGTATCAAATTGTCTTAATTGGTAGCCAATATAGAATAGGTCATTCGTTAGTGACCTACTGAAATCTTCGCATCGTTTCTGTGTCATTAGATTAGAAATGATGTTATAATTAGAAGATAGGATAATAGATGAATAAGAATTTGAATGACACTAACGACTCAAGCCGTCGTGATTTTCTTAAAAAATTTGGTAGTGCTGTTGCCGGACTTACGCTCATCGGAAGTTTTTCTTCGGTCATCCAAAGTTGTAGTAGCAACTCAATTGATGTAGGTCCGGGTGCGGATGCTGGGAAGACACTTATTGTGGATGCTTCATCGCTAACGAGTGATAATATGGCTATCCATGCTACAGCACCAGTTAGTAGCCGTGGCCTCTTAGTGGTCCGCAGAAATTCCACGACCTACGAGACGATCTTATTGGTCTGCCCACACCAGGGCTGCTCATATCCGAATGTTGATCTCAGTGGGTCGGTGATCGTCTGCACTTGCCATGATTCACGTTTCGATCTGAACGGAACAGTAACGAGTGGACCAAGCAATTCAAACCTCACACGTTTTACATCGACATTTGATGCTACAACAAAAAAGGTAACGGTCACTTTTTAGTGGTGACCAGTATCATTAATAATATCAGAAAGCATTTGATGTTGTAAACCATTTGTCGCGATGATCGACTTATTATACACGGAGTAGGGTGTCCCGTCGAAATGCGTGGTCATTCCACCCGCTTCACGAACCATCAGCGCACCTGCGGCAGTGTCCCAGGCAGAGAGACCGCCCTCGTAAAAGGCATCAAATCTTCCGGCGGCAACATACGCAAGATCGAGCGCGGCACTACCAAGCCTACGCACGACGAAGCCTTTTCGCAGAAATCTTCCGAAACGACCTATATCATTATGAGGGTCTTCGGCAATATTATACGGGAAACCCGTAACATACATCGAACGCTTCGGGTCGTTTTGAGTAGAAACACTGATCGGATTCCCATTTAAAAATGAACCTTCACCCCGAATCGTCGTGAAGCATTCATCTCTTGATGGATCAAAGATGACACCACATTCGATAACACCGGCAACTTCAACGCCTATTGAGACACACCAGATCGGCAATCCGTGGGCATAATTCAACGTGCCATCTATCGGATCGACGATCCATTTGATTTCACCAACAGTTGAAGATGCACCTGATTCTTCACCAAGAAAAATATGCGACGGATATTTTTTTGCAACACCTTCTCTGATCAGGTCTTCATTATATTTATCGACATGAGTGACGAGATCGAACTCGTTCGTTTTGGATTCTATCTTGAGTGTCCCTCGTTGAGCTTCGAGTGCAAATTCGCCGGCTGCTTGGGCAAGCTCAACGGCATAGGTTAAAAATTCTCTCGTTAAAACTTCTTTCATCGCTGACATTTTTTCCGGTGATGGTGTTGCAATAACTTGCTATATGAACTCGATGGACATTACGATCACGCTCATAGTTAGTTACCTCTTTGGTTCTATTCCGAATGCCTATCTCGTTGCGCGAAGTTTTGGCGTTCCCGATCTTCGCGCCGAAGGCTCAAAAAACATCGGCGCGCGCAATGCTTATGAAGTTACCACAAACAAAACGATCGGGATAGCAGTGCTGCTGCTTGATATTTTTAAGGGTCTGATCCCGATCATCTTTCTTGTGGTACAAAAAAGAATTGACCTTGTCCCAATCGCCATTGTGGCTATTGTGCTTGGTCATTGTTATTCGGTCTGGATCGGTTTTCATGGCGGTCGAGGTTTGGCGACTGCCGCAGCTATTTCAGCCGTTTGCGCACCCGTTCTGCTGCCGGCTTGGATTCTGTTTTATTTTTTATGTTCGATCATCCGAAAGAATGTTCATTTCCAAGCCCTGGTTGCAACCTTTGCGGTGTTAATTCTGGAGTTAGTATTGTATGAAGACGGAATGACAGGGATCTACTCGATCCTTCATTGGAATTTAGATGAGCTTCAAATACTTCATTACGGACTTGTTATTATTCTTCTCATCATTATTTCACGTCACGTAAATCCTGTCAGTGAATATTTAAAAACATCACCACTGTGACTATCGAGAAACAGAAATACGATTTTATTCCGCAACTAGACAACCCGTCGAATGTTCATCACATCGAACTTTCGATGGTACCGATCAACGCGTTCGTTCTTGATATAGGCTGTCATACTGGCATCCTCGCCGATGCGTTGCGAAAAAAAAATAATGCTCGCGTCGTCGGGATCGATTCTGATCAGGACGCTCTTGAAATAGCCTCCGCGAGAACGGAAAAAACTTTGCAAATTGACGTCGAGCGTTCCGGTTGGGATGCGGAATTGCGTGAGAATGGTTTTTTTGATTTTGATGCCGTCATCTTTGGAGACGTACTCGAACATACTCGCGACCCAATGACGATCCTCAAGTCAACACGTTCGCTATTGAAACAAGACGGGCGTATCATCGTTAGTATTCCTAACGTTGCTCATTGGCGCGTAAGGTTTGGCTTGTTCTTCGGGAATTTTGAGTATGCTGATTCCGGCATACTTGATAGGACGCATTTACGCTTTTTTACTTCTGTCACTGCCCGAGCAATGATCGAAGAATGCGGCTATAAGATCATTGCCGAAGATGTCGCCGGATACCGATTGCCACATTGGTTGATACGGATGTTCCGAGGCCTGCTCGCCGTCCAATTGGTATATGCTGCCTCGCCAGTGACAACAACACGATAAATATTTCAAACGAGATGCTATGATATTTTTAGCTGAACTTCTCACACTTGTTTCGCTTCTGGCTCCCACGCCGGCACAAAAAAAAGTTGTCTTACCGACTCCCTCAGGTAGTTCGTTTTATACGAATGCGACTCTTGTTCGCGATATACGTGACTCGCTCAACAACGAGGTCAGCAATTCTCGCAAGAATGCCATCACCCGAGCTGTTGGGAAAGCCAGCCCCGCCGTTGTTGGTATAAATGTAACGGAAATTCGTGAACAACGATATTATGATCCATTTGAGCAGATGTACCAAAACGATCCTTTCTTTCGTCAATTCTTCGGGAATCGCGGCGGAGCCGGAGGATATGTACAGCGTTATCAAGTAAAAGAACTTGGCTCAGGTTTTCTCATTTCGCCGGACGGATATATCCTTACCAATGATCACGTTGCTGGCAATGCATCGAAAATTATTGTTACGACAACATCAGGAAAGCAATACGATGCAAAAGTTGTCAATACTGACCCTGTAAACGATGTGTGCTTATTAAAGATCGATGCCCAAGACCTTGCATTCTTAAAGTTTGGCAGTTCAAGTGACATTGATGTAGGCGAATGGGCAATCGCTTTAGGAAATCCATTTGGTCTCTTTGAAAAAAATAATAAACCAACCGTTACTGTCGGCGTGGTTTCGAATAACGGTGTGAATCTCGGTTATGATAATGGAAAAAATTTCCGTGAGATGATCCAGACCGATGCCGCCATCTCCAGTGGTAACAGCGGCGGACCGTTGCTGAATATCAACGGTGATGTGATTGGGATGAACTCCACGATCTTTTCAACCGCGCAAAGCAATCAAGGTTCGGGCTCCATCGGTTTGGGCTTTGCTATCCCTATCAATCGCATTAAAAAGATCGTCGATGATTTCCATTCAGGAAATAAGGTGCAGCATAATATGGCACTTGGTTTACTCGGAGAGACCCTCGACAATGACAAGCGTCAGGCATACGGGATCAATGCTACTTATGGAGTATTAATAATGAGTATCACTCGCAGTTCAGTAGCCGACCAAGCCGGCATTCAAGCCGGAGACGTCGTCACGGCAGTCAACGGCGAAAAAGTGAAAACCGATGAAGAACTGCAAAGCATCATTGCCGACCATAAAGTCGGTGATGTGCTTGCCTTTGATATTATGCGCGGAGAAAACAGCGGGACGATCAGACTGAAATTACCCCCGGCAACAAAATAATTTATTTTACAGCATAAATTCTCATACCGCTGGAAATAAAATGATTGACCAGACGAACCCCGGAGAATAACAACTGTTTGATCGGATTTTTTGGCATCGGAGATCTTGGTGAGATGATCCCTTTATCTCGCAACATTTCCATCAACTTGTCACCCTGATTGGTGACATTAATATCTTTGAAGCCGACCTTGCGCAAATACTCGGTCATTGTTTTATTTGAAAAAATATTCAGATGCCCTTCTGGCATAAAATAGAACCAGTCCGAGCCGCGCAATTTGCGCTCAGGGCAATCATAATTTCCTGTCGCCATAAATAATACTCCGCCAGGTCTGAGCCATTTATGTACGGTCTTGAGCGACTCCATTGGATGTGGCAAATGCTCTATCACTTCGCGCATCACGATCACATCAAACGAGCCATCAGGATAATTTGCATCTTCGATCGACTTTGTCTCGACAGGGATGCCCATCTTTCGAACAAAGTCTGCTGCGTACTCCGATAACTCAAGTCCTTGACAATCGAAATGGTGCTTCTTCGCTTTGTCAAGAAAAACACCGGTCCCACAACCGATCTCAAGAAGTTTCGGATTGGTGTTGCCGGGTTGTGAAGTTGAAAGGATATTATTGATCCAATCACAATCCCAATCTTCAAGAGAGAAAGTATCTTTCGAGTTATGAACCTTCACGTCTTTCACATAGTCAATGCTCTTGTCAAAACCGTGACCTTGAAAATAATCAGCATCATACAGAGCAGCGATCTTTTCTTGGTTGAGTCGCGGATTTGTATAGACCAACCCGCACTTGTTACATTGCACCATCCAAAAGCCACGCTTCTCGTAGCGTTTGGTATAGTCATCGGCACCACAGAGATCGCAGTGAACGGTTTCAAAATCTTCTTTTTTAAATTCCATTATTCAGAGATGATTGGTAATGAATCGTCGGCTCCCGAAACGATCAGCACACACTCGCCCTTCACATCGTTCGGAAATTTCTTTTCTAATTCTATAAATACTTCTTGCACTGTACCACGATAGGTATGTTCGTGCAATTTGGTGATCTCACGGCACAGCGCGACCTTACGCTCAGCCCCGCAAGCTTCGGTAAGTTCAGTAAGCAATCGTTTGATCCGATGCGGCGACTCATAGATAACTGATGTCCGCTCTTCGGTAGCAACCTGAGCAATGCGCCGCTTGCGGCCTTTTTTCAAGGGCAAAAAGCCTTCGAATACAAACCGCGAAGTATCAAGCCCGCTTGCCGAAAGTGCCGCGATAGCCGCGCAAGCTCCGGGAATCGGTATTACTTCAACCCCGAGCATCACCGCTTCGCGAACAATTGCCCATGCAGGGTCGGAGATACCGGGCGTACCGGCGTCGGTTACCAGCGCAATATCAGTGCCGCCACGGAGATCTTCGGATAATTCTGCCGCACGGGCTTTCTCGTTATGAGAATAATAGCTGATGAGACGTCGTGGTTTGATACCATGACGCTCAAAAAGGATTCGTGCATGTCTGGTATCCTCGCAAGCGATAATATCAGCTTCCTGAAGAATACGAATTGCCCGAAGCGAAAGATCCTCAAGATTTCCGATCGGAGTAGCGACTAAATAGAGCATTGCATCGTTATTATGCTGTTCGTTTGTTGCAAATTTGAGCAACAACTTAATCATCAAAACAATAGCACGTTGTATAAAGGATTCATTATTTTCGCAGCACTTTTGATCTGTGCTGGCTGTGCTCCCCACCGGACAGCAATGATCGGCTGGGAAGCAGATCGTATTCGTGTGCAGATCGCTCCGCCCGGGGGCGCGACATTATTTAGTTCGCCTTCGTTAAAATGCGTTACTTGTAACGAAGTCCTACCTCCGATACCTCTTTCTGAAAATAATGAGGGTGTGGCATACGTAAAACTCGAAGAAGCATTGCAGAACATTACTTCGCGTTTCCGAATTGAAGCAGGTGGGCTTGACTCGGCATTAACACTACAACCACGAAACCCCTCAGAGACAAATACTTTTTATAAGCTCCGGACACCTGTTGTTGGAAGGATCTTTGTCACGGAGTTTGCGCATATCTATTCCGATACATCAATGACCACAGCCATTGGCGAGCTTCAAAAAACTGACGAGGCGAATCTTTTTAGTGAAAATGCGGTGTTCTATTTTATTCATCATCCAAGTTACGATCATCCAGTCGTGATACTACGTTCGCAAGCTATTCGACTACAATAAGGAGTACATATTCTATGAACCGTAGAACATTCTTAAAAATATCTGCTGCAACTCCTGCCGTCGCAGCCATCAGCTCACCAACGAATATTTTTGCTTCAAATTTCTCGATCCTTGATAAATCGGGCGAAGCCTATTGGGAGAGTATTCGTGAGCAGTTTCCCATTACAAAGAATATTATTTTCTTAAATAATGGCACGATGGGGCCGAGCCCGATCTCGGTGACCAAAGCAGTGCAAGATCGAATTGCGCACGTTGATGCAACAGCTGACTACGGCTACGATCACAAAGCTCTCTATGATGCCATCGGTCGGTTGATCAATGCCGACAGCTCGGATATTGCATTGACTCATAACGTGAGCGAAGGAATTTCGATCGTCGCTTCCGGAATTCGAATGACTGTTGGTGATGAGGTGATCTTGACCAACGAAGAGCATGGTGGTGGTGCAGTGCCGTGGCTTGCCCGAGCAAAGCGACACGGCATCGTAGTGAAATTTGTAGAACTGCATCCTGATGATACCGTGATGCTCAAGCGTTTTGAAGAAGCGATGACCCCACGTACTCGTGTCATTGCAATTCCTCATATTACTTGCACAACTGGGCATGTACTGCCGATCAAAAAACTTTCCGAGCTGGCACACGCACACGGCGCATTCTGTTTCGTTGACGGTGCCCATGCTCCTGGGATGTTACAAGTTAATATGAAAGATATTGGCTGTGATGCCTATGCAAGTTGCGGTCATAAATGGGTGCTCGGCCCAAAGGGCACGGGCTTCTTGTATATCACAAAAAACTTTCGCGAGTATGTCATGCCAAGTTGGTGCGGTGCGGAGTCGGATAAGCATTGGGACTACTCCGGCAATATTGACTTTGCTGATGATGCAGGGCGTTATGATTTTGCAACGCAAAGCTCTTCGCTTTATGCTGGCCTGACAGAAGCCATTTTGTGGCAAGAGAAAATCGGTTCGGCAAAGATCGAAGATCGAGTGCTCGAGCTTTCCAAACATTTACGAGATGGATTAGCAAGCCTTCACAGTTCGAAATTCTCATTCCTGACGCCTGCAACTTCGCTCTCAGGTATCACCACGATCAAACTTGCCAACAGCAAACGTTACGTTGATCTTGCCCATGCTATCGAAGCAAGCCACAAGATCAGAACCCGCATCGTACCCGAAGGCGGACTTGAAGCCAATCGATTTAGTACTCATATCTATAATTCAAAAAAAGAGATCGATACATTTGTCGGCGCACTTGATGTCGCGTTAGTAGCTGTTTAGAATATGATCACACTCCCGAATCCATTCAAGTACGAAGACCCGATTCGATATTTTCGAGATAGCCACGCTATCATTTTATCGGCTATCGATCGTTTCGCACGATTGGTATCTCAAGCCCGCGAAAGTGGAGTATCGGCTTCTTTTGCTTCAACAAATGATTGGGATGAGTTGCTAAATTTTTTAGTGTTGACTGCACCCATTCATGAGTTAGATGAAGAAGGATCGCTCTTTCCTGTTATCCTTGAGAAAGTACCATTGCTCGGATTTAATTCTTCTAGAACTCCAAGTCGGTTCATCCATGAACAGCATAAAGTAATGCAAGAGCGCTCGAAGGGATTGCTTTCTCTTTGGCATAGCTTTCACATTCAACATACACTCACCCCCGAAGAGGAGTCCCGCTTTCTCGTCGTCGCCGAGGCGTTGATCAAGTTATATCATGATCATATCACTCAAGAGGATGCATTGATCTATACGTTTGCCAACGATACCCTCCTTAGCCCAACTGAGCGAATTGCCATAATGGTAACAATAAAAAATCTACACAGTAATAGGAGCATGACACAATATCTCGATTTCGAACCTTCAGGGATTACCACCAATACTATTGCATCTGAAGATACAGAGGCCGTTTCTGACAGCGAGCTTAATATCGATGAAGACTCTGAAGAGGAAGATAAAGCGCAAGGCTTAAAAAAATAGTATCTTTGTAGTTCATTATTCTATAACTTTACTTAAATTCCAAGTATGAAACAGAAGATTTTACTTTCGTTATTAATTGCAGGCCTATTCATCAGTTGTTCGAAGAAAGAGGAGCATGCACCCGGAACAGCAGATTCTACAGCAATGTCGCCAGCCCCCGCCGCGGCAACCGCTCCTGCCTCTCAGCAAACACCAAATGTTCAGCCAAGCAGTAGCGATGCCGTCAAGGATGCAAAGGCTACTGAAGATCAAAAGAATGCGACACCCAATCCACCCAGCGTTGCTGAGCCTAAGATGAGTGGCAATCAAGCAACTGCTGAAAAGTTAGCACGCGGTTATGTGATGACCACAACGCTTGGCAAAGAAAACAAAACTGCGATCGAACTCATAAGCTCTAAAAAAGGATATGGCGAAAATGGCTGGTTCTTTACGTATCACATGGCCAAAAAACACGAGATCACCGTTCAGACCACCGAAAACATTGCTGCTATCTACGGGAAGATGAAAGAGATAAAATAACGCATTGAAAGTATAAAAAAGCCGGAGTAGCAAAACTACTCCGGCTTTTTCATATATTATAGGTCTATTGATAAGCACCTATTAGAATGAGCATTGACCGACCCGGCATCTATATGTTTGCGATCGTACCACCGGAACCGATCTATTCTGAGATTCAAGATTTTAAGGCTCATTTTGCAACTGAGTATAAAGCACGCAAGGCTTTGAACAAACCGGCACATATTACCCTCATTCCGCCATTCGAAATCGCGACAAATAAAGAAACGGAGCTTATTTCATTCTCAAAATCGGCGTGCACAAATTATTCGCCATTTGAAATATTGCTTGATGGGTTTGGGGAGTTTCATCAGGGTGTTATTTACAGTAAGCCACTTGCAAACGAGGAATTATCTAAACTTCAAAAAGGCCTCTCAAAGTCTTTCGCATCGCGTTTTCGCAAAACGAACAAGGCTGGAGCAAGCTCAGGCTTTCATCCGCATATTACGATCGCCTACAGCGATCTTTCACGCACAATGTTCGATCTCGCATGGAGAGAGTTTGAGCATAAACTGTATCGAAGAAGATTTATGCTCGATCATATCTGTTTGATGAGGCATTATGCAAAATGGACAACCATTGGGGAAAGCATTCTCGGAGGTGGAACCCAGATCGACGAACTATCTCTTTTCGGTTAATATCCGGTTGCTTTTGGTGTATCTTTGTCAGAGGATATTGCATCACAAAAGAAACCCATGAAGACATTACAAGAAATATTTCTCTCACGAAAGAGCGATTCTGCTGACGATGCTTATATTCACTATAAGAGAGAGAGAACTGAGCCATTTCGCTCGATCACCTATGGCATCTTTGCCGGACGGGTACTCTCGTTTGCTGCATCACTGCAACAACTCGGGATATCGAATGGAGCGCGAGTATTAATATCTGCTGAATCGTCGCCCGAGTGGATGATCGCAGATTTCGCGCTGATCAATATCAACACAATTAGTGTGCCAGTATTCCCGACATTGACTGCAAAACAAGTTGAATATATTCTCATAGATTGCGGCGCCGTTGCTGCAATTGTTTCAACAGAGTATCAACTTCGGAAGATCGTAAGTGCTCTCGATTCCCTTCCGGCTCTTGAGATAGTGATCGTGATGGATTCACAAGTATCGTTGCCGCATCATTCGCGAGTTCGCTTTTTTCATTTTAGCGATCTCGAAAAGAAAAGCCAAGATAGTGAGATTAAGAAAACAACTGCAAGCCCTGATGAAACCGTAACAATAATATATACCAGCGGCACAACTGGAAATCCGAAAGGAGTGATGCTGACGCATAGGAATTTAATTTCGAATGTCGTTGCCGCACTTGAGGCGATACCTCCGCTGAGCTCGTCCGATATTTTCCTCTCCTTCTTACCATTGAGTCACGCGTTCGAGCGCATAGCATCATATTTAATTTTTGTTGCCGGTTGCCAAGTTGCTTATGCTGAATCGATAGACGCAATTGCTGACAATATGCTCGAGATCAGACCAACGGTTATGACGGCAGTCCCCAGATTCTTTGATCGACTCTCTGGCCGGATCCAGCGAAGTCGCGATACTCTCTCCCCCACTCGCAGGAAATTATTTGATTGGGCATTAACAGTTGGCAAAGAAAACGCCAGGCGCATCGAGCGAAAGCCTGTCTCTATATCAACTCGTATACAATTTCGAATTGCTGATAAGCTAGTACTTTCCAAAATACGAGCACGGACAGGAGGAAAGATAAGATTTTTCGTTTCCGGTGGTGCCGCACTCAATCCCGAACTCGGGAGAACATTCGCAGCTTTTGGTCTTAATGTACTCGAAGGATATGGCCTAACAGAAACATCACCTATTGTTGCTGTCAACAAGCTCAACACATTGGAGTGGGGCACGGTCGGCCCCCCATTGCCAGGTGTAGAAGTAAAGATCGCTGCCGACGGTGAAATTCTCATTCGCGGAGCAAACGTAATGAAAGGTTATTACAACGATCCGAAAGAAACTTCTGAGATGATCGACTCCGATGGCTGGCTCCATAGTGGCGATATTGGTGTCATCAATGAAAACGGATCGTTAAAGATCACTGATCGGAAGAAAAGCATTATTGTTCTCGCAAACGGAAAAAATATTTCTCCGGCTTCGATCGAAACATTGCTCGAAAATTCAGATCTGATAGATCAAGCCGTTGTCATTGGCGAAAGCCGCGATCACTGTAGTGCACTTATTGTCGTAAACCGTGAAGCGTTCATTGCGAAAGATCAAGAGCAAATTCAAAAAGCAATAGAGTTTGAAATTCAAACACTGAATCGAAATCTTGCATCTTTTGAAAAGATCAGAAAATTCTTAATCATACAGGAGCCTTTTTCGATCGAGAATGGGATGATGACGCCAACTTTAAAAATTCGTCGCAAAGAAGTTGAAAAGCGTTACTCAGAAGCCATCAATTTACTTTATGGTGACCTTTAAGTGATTTATTCTTTGATGAGCAGCGGCACACTTGCTGTTTGTTCGTTCGAGTATATTCTAACGATATAGTGACCACTTCGTATGTTCCCTACCGGAATCACATACTGTTTTAATCCTCTTTCTTGCTCATCGAACTGTTGTTCAAATATTTGTCTGCCGAGTATATCAGACACAGCGATAATCAATCTCGATGGAGTATGCAATTGCAACTGCATATTTACGTTTTTATTATTGCCACTCACAGGGTTTGGTGCGAGTATGATGTTGTCAAAGACTTTCCCAGTAGCGAGGTAGCGCACTAAATACGGCTCGCCGCATTCAGGAGTCAGTGAAAAATCAATTTGGCTTATTGCAAGAGTCGATAGCACACACGAATTAAAGATAGGGTCGCCGTTATTAAAGGTTGATAGCGGAGTTGATATAGTTGTTTTATCAACACTGCCGACAGTTGTTGCGAAAACAATATGAGCGATCGTACTACCCGCACTAATAACGGTATTGCCAACTCGTGCAAGATCAATATCAAGAGCGCCAACTTTGGGAGTTATAGATGTTATTGACCATCCTGAAAGAGCTGTCGTTTGGCTTGCAAGAGGTGTCAAAACATTGTCGTTGTAATTAAGCGTCACTTGAAGTGATGTCATCGGTATCGAAGCGCCGATCGCATCCTGAGAGATCAGATCAATTCCAAGCGGAATACCTACCGCCTGTGTCGACAACGAATTGGCATCGAGTTGAATAATTATTCTTGCCGTTTGCTTGCTGCCCTGCAATTTCCCAACCAATTGAACAGCTCCACTGACATTACCCGTCAGTAAATGATAATTTAGCACACCCACCGAGTCTCCTGATAAGGTTGGATCGAACTCAACAACAACAGGCAGACTATCACCCGGTGCGATCTTATAAGGCAGTGACGGATTTGGTACGAATACAAATTGTGCCGACCCGAGAAGTGAAATATTGTCGATCACAATTGTATCACAACTCGCATTTTTAAAAGTGAACGAACGCTTCGCCGGATTACAAAAAGTGGAAGAAAAAATACTATCTGAGATCAAAAGTGTGAACGGGGGACCCGTTGACCGAGAAGTTGTCTTGATCGTGAATATTGTGTCAATCGTAACGCCACGCAAACGAATCACCGCTGTTCCCTGCATATTGTTTGAAGCAGATATATGGACCGCTATTCCTAATGAATCGCCTGGCGCAATGCTACGTGGAAGATTTGATGAAGATGCTGAAAGCAGTGCAAAGCCTGAGGCAGAAATATTGTCAAAAACCAATGTATCGCAAACGCCAAGATTTTTTATCCAAACGATAGTATCGAATGGCGTGCAAAGCGATAGACTGTCAAATCGGATAATATTATCGAATGCTATCTGTCGTTGCTTTGGCAGTATGGTCGCAGTTATATAGATAGTCAGCCATTGATCAGCACCGGACGAAGTGTGAACTTTTAGTTGTACTGAGTCGTATTTTGTCCCGGAAGCAGTTGGATGCTCTTCAATTATTATTGGCGCAGTCCCCGGAGCAACGATTGTTCCAATAGAAGAATTGGAAATGGAGAAGTCTCCGTCAGATGACCCGACAATTTGTGTGATCGTCAAAGAATCACAGCCATTATTAAATAATTGAACAACTTGAGACAATGTATCACAAACACTGATCTGATTGAATTGTAAGATATTCCCTGCTGAAGTAGTAATATTTGAACCCGAACTACCTACGCCATCAAGAGTGATTGATGTGTCTTTCGTAGTAATGTTATCAAGGCTAATGGTCAGATGCAGCTGCCCCAATTTCTTCCCAATACTTTTTGGAGCAAAAGCAATGATCACTTGCTCTATGCTATTATAATTGAGCGAGTCGGGCAATGTAGAAGAAGTACTAACTATAGTAAAGTCTGGACCTGCGGGCTGGATATTTAGAGCCGAAAGATACAGTTTCTTACAAAGAGTATTTCTTATGTAAATCGTATCAAACTTGGGAGCGCAAGTCGAAACAGAATCAAATTGCACCATCGGTTTTGAAATATTTGTGACCAGTTGTGTATTACTAACAATATCAACCGACAACGGGATCGTCGTATCGCGAGTAATTCCACCGGAAATTAAACGCAATTGAACTTGCGCAGTATAGTTTGCAATCGGAGCGATCGCAATATGGATAGGCAATTTATAGGTCTTATTCGCAGCAAGAGTGATCGGGATAGTAGTCGCACCGAGAGTAAATACCGGCGAGCCAGAAATACTTGCGGTTACCACTCTTAGTGAGTCGCACGTTCCGGCAGTGATCGTAACGAACGTATCGACAGCATTACAATCAGTGCTAATTGTTGCGGAGAGATTAGACTGCAGTATCGCTTGAAATCCCGGTACAACACTACCTTTGAGTGGGATAAAAATTTCTTTAATAATGCCGCCTATCGAATACTTAATATGAAGTTTTGCCGAATCGGGGAGCGCATCATCAGGATTATAACTTAATCGGATCGAATCGACAACACCAACAACTTTAGGAAGTATTGGCTTTTTGATCGTAAACACTGGCTTACCTGTAATGTCAAGTTGGAGGATCAGAACCTTCCAAGTATCACACGTTGAAAAATTTTGCATCCTGAGTAGTGAATCGACATTCACACATCCATTCGATACGAAATCGATCTCATTCTTTTGAAATTGCAATAACTTATCATTATTTTTCAAGCCATACGGATTATACCATAACGTCCCTGTCGCGAGATCTCCTGCCCATAGGGTATCGCTCACCCAATACATTCTTGTGTCAGGGTCGTTCCCAGGTCCGCACAGATCAAGCCACGACTTTCCTTGATCACCCGATACGAACACATTGCTTCGAGTCTGAACATAGAGCGCAGAAGCATCACCGCGAATGTCACCGGTCAGTTCAACTGAAGAATTAAACGTAAATATTTGTTGCCATGAAGTACCGTTATCACTCGATTGCAAAATTTGTTTTGGTCCTTCGGCAGAAGCAAAGAGTGTACTTGATCCCGGTATGGCAACAGGCTGCCATGACTCTCGCGCTTCGGTAGTGTTGTTCCATGTTAAACCGCCATCGGTCGTAATACTATAATTTCCTGCGTTCGAATTATCAAAACGGAATGTACTCATTACTCCAAGAAGCGGTGTTGTAAATGCTACGCCGTTCATCCACCCAGTGTTTGATATATTGTTCCAATTTGCACCATCGTCAGTCGAAACAGCCGTGGCAATGCCAGCAACACTTTGCCGATTCCAAGAACCAAGAATTAACGCTTGAGAAGTCAGATTATAATACACAAAGGTTCTATCACCAACCGGTGGAAGTGCAGTCCAACTAAGTCCTCCGTCGGTCGTCTTAAAGCAAGCCTGCTTATCATCAGGCTGTGACGCACACGACCAACCCACTAACGAATCCTTAAAAGAAAAGCTACGAACAGAGCCATTTAGTAAAGCCGGTGTAGTTGATTGCACCCAAGTTTTACCACGATCTAAGGTTCTCCAAATCTCTCCGGTCAGCCCAACGAAACCGATGTTCGGTTTTTTTTCTCTATCAAGAAAATGGATACCACTAATAGGCTTTCCAAATGTATGGAGTGGGAGCCATTGGCTATGAGCGGTCGTGGCAACCACTACAAACAATAGCGTTACAATGAGGTAATAGAATGAATTCCGTGTATTGATGAGCATCGGGAATTGACACAACAATTAAAACAACAAGTTGGAATATAACCAACAATATCAACTGAGAGTTACAGGGGGATTTCGGCTTACTTTTGAACTCTTGCGACGACCACCAATGAGATCAGGAAAAATAATATATTCGCAAGCCAAGCCGTAAAGATCGGGTCCACCGAACCAGTATAACCAAAGGTTTGAGAGACTTTTGTAAATGCAAGATAGGCAAAGGCTATACCGATAGCAATAGCAAACTCTAAGGCCAACCCACCTCTTTTTTTCTGAGACGCAAACGGCACACCAAAGAGCACAACGATAAAAGACGTAAATGCCATCGCATATTTTGAGTGATAATCTACTTCATCATGTGAAGTATCCATCCCCGCTGATCTGGCAAGCTCAATCCTCTTTTCAAGCTGTGGGTTTGTCAACTCTTCATACTTCAGTTGCCGCTCTTTCAGTTCGGTTGGGCTAAAGGTAAACCGAATATGGCTCTCTTGCTCAGATAAAACTCGCAAAGCTTGTTTTGATGAATCAGTTGTAAACGTTCGTTCGGTTGCATTATTGAGCAGCCAACTCTTTTTGGTCGAGTCCCATTTCATTTGCGGTGCATCTACTCTCCGGTAGAGCCGAGTCGGATTGTTCGGATCAAAGAAATAGATACTTACTCTATCAGCTCGTGCAACATCCGGGAGGAAATTACCGATGGTCACGATCTCCCCTACGCCTTCTTGCATGTGCAGATTTGATTGCATACCGAGCGATGTGTTTCCTGGCAGATCATACTTACGCTGAATAGCACTAACACGCGCATTCGCTCGAGGGAGCATCCAGCCGTTAAAATAAATAAAACCGAGACTGAAGATCGTCCCCATGATAATAAACGGCAGCATAAACCGATACAGCGAAACGCCTGCGGAGCGCAAGGCAACGATCTCGCTTTGTTGAGACATTTTTCCGGTCGTAAAAAGACTCGCAAGCAATAACGAAATCGGCATTACCAGCGAGATCATCTGCGGAGTGAAATTCACGTAATAGTCAACGACCGTCATAAACGGCACTTTACGATCAATAAACTTATCAAGCTTTTCCATCATATCGATGGCAATAAACAGCACGATAAATGCCATCAGCGACACTAAGGTGGCGAGAAGGAATTGCTTTACAATATATCGGTCGATCAATTTCATTCTATCGCTATTTGCAACAATGTTTGGTATCGTTTCGGTGCGAAAAAGTGTTTATTGCCACGATGAGCATTTTTACGAAAGGCAATTGGCTGTTTGAAGAAGCATTTGATAAAGACGCGGCATATCAAATGTCACGCGATCTCGAATGTGCTGAATCCGTCCGTGATAACCCTGATGCACCCAATGTTCTTAGGCTATATTCTTGGAAGCCATACGCTATTTCGCTTGGCTATCAGCAAGACGAGTCTTCTATTGA
>JBBRNY010000027.1:0-27804 GCA_038229915.1 Kapaibacterium sp. (SeqCode)
ACCTTAGGACCGTTATAGTTACGGCCGCCGTTTACTGGGGCTTCGGTCGAAAGCTTCGCAATGCTGCTAACCCCCTTCCTTAACCTACCAGCACCGGGCAGGTGTCACTCCCTATACGTCGCCTCAATTGGCTTAGCAGAGAGATGTGTTTTTGTTAAACAGTCGGTTGGCCCATTTCACTGCGGCCCATTTGCATGGGCACCCTTTATCCCGAAGTTACAGGGTCAATTTGCCGAGTTCCTTAACCACGGCTCACTCGCGCACCTTAGTATATTCTACCTATCTACCTGTGTCGGTTTACGGTACGGATCAACTGTACAATAGCTACGAAGATTTTCTCGCCAGCCTGATTAGACACCACTCGGTTCGACGAATCTCCCCGTACTGTCGGTTTTCAGCTCAAAGCGCGGATTTGCCTACGCCTCTCATAACCTACGACCTTCAACGCACATCCAATCGTGCGCGGGTGGTTCACTTCTGGGTCCCTCCTTAGCATCAGACTCGTACAGTCAAGCATCAGATTATTAACTGATTATCCATCGCCTACGCCTTTCGGCCTCGGCTTAGGTCCCGGCTAACCCTGAGTCGATGAACGTAGCTCAGGAAACCTTAGATTTTCGGTGCAAGAGATTCTCACTCTTGTTATCGTTACTTATGCCTACATCGTCTCTTCCGTACGCTCCAGCAGGGCTCACGCCACCACCTTCAACGCAGAACGGAATGCTCCCCTACCCATGTATCATTGCTGATATATGCCATAGCTTCGGTACAAAGTTTAGTCCCGATTATTGTCGGCGCCAAGTCGCTTGACTAGTGAGCTATTACGCACTCTTTAAATGAATGGCTGCTTCTAAGCCAACATCCTAGCTGTCTATGCAACTTGACATCCTTTCTCTGTTAACTTTGATTTGGGGACCTTAGCTGATGGTCTGGGTTGTTTCCCTCTCGGCAATGGATCTTATCACCCACCGCCTCACTGCTGGAAAACATCTTACCGGAATTCGGAGTTTGTCTGGGGTTGGTACCGTTGTGACGGCCCTAGCCCAATCAGTGCTCTACCTCCGGAAGACTCTGTTCCAACGCTGCCCCTAAAGGCATTTCGGGGAGTACGAGCTATCTCCCAGTTTGATTAGTCTTTCGCCCCTAACCTCAGTTCATCGGAGTAGTTTTCAACCCACACCCGTTCGGACCTCCAAATGGTTTTACCCATCCTTCATCCTGACCAAGGCTAGATCACAAGGTTTCGCGTCTGCCGCCCGTTACTATGGGCGCCCTATTCAGACTCGCTTTCGCTACGGATTCGTATCATAAATACTTATCCTTGCAACGGACGCGCAACTCGTAGGCTCATTAAGCAAAAGGCACGCGGTCACTCCCCGGGATAAATCCCGGCTCGCTCCCACCGTTTGTAAGCATACGGTTTCAGGTCTATTTCACTCCCTTCTGAAGGGTTCTTTTCGCCTTTCCCTCACGGTACTAGTTCACTATCGGTCGCTGGAGAGTATTTAGCCTTACCAGATGGTTCTGGCAGATTCCGACGGACTTTCACTTACTCCGTCGTACTCAGGATCCTCGCTAGGTAGCACTACTATTTCGCTTACGGGACGTTCGCCCTCTATGGTGAGCCGTTCCAGGCTCTTCAGCTATAGTAATACAGTCCATGTCGCAAGTCCTACAACCCCGCCGGTCTATGACCGAACGGTTTGGGCTATTCCCGTTTCGCTCGCCACTACTCAGGGAATCACGATTGTTTTCTCTTCCTCCGCCTACTTAGATGTTTCAGTTCAGCGGGTTTGCTTCATACACCTATGTATTCAGTGTATGATACTACGGTATGACCCGTAGTGGGTTGTCCCATTCGGAGATCTCTGGATCAAAGGCTGCTTCCGCCTCCCCAAAGCTTATCGCAGGTAACCACGTCCTTCATAGCCTTCCAGCGCCAAGGCATCCCCCGTACGCTCTTTGTAACTTCACCAAAAACTTTCATAATACAGATAGCAGTTGAAGATTCTTGCGAACCTTACTACCAAGATGCATCACTACAGTGTTCGGTAAGGAAAGAAACGCATAATCATTCTTGCGAATAATTACTTGGTTCGATCTTTACGCTTACTTTGCCTGACATCGTTGTCAGGCTACCAATATGTGCTCGATACTTGCGGTAACAACAACATCTCACGATGTCATTATTTACCATTTACTTATACTTATCGTCATTTCGCGGCTCTCCTGTGATCGTTGGGCTTTCGCTTACAAAATCTCATTCGAAATCACACCGCGTCGCTTGTCAAAGAACTTGTCCCTTTCTGCAAGGGAGCGTATTAACGCACTTGTTATCCCAGGAGTTCCGAATGTGTTCTAAAATTCTTGGAAAAGAGTAAAATACTGTTATATTTTTCACGAATTATAGGTCTTTTCAATGCGTGATCCCTACATAAAAAAAACTCCCATTTCACAGTTGATTAGCTGTGAAATGGGAGTAAAAAACAAGCGATTATCCTCTTTTTACTATCCTATAACTATCTATAAAACAATGAACTTACAGACTTTCTGCTCGCCGTTTGAATACAATCGTAAAAAGTAGGTGCCGCTTGCCAATTCACCTCGTTCAAAGTTCACTTCGTGGCTTCCGGCTTCATATTTATTTTTTAAAATGGATTTTATTGTAATTCCGGAAATATTTAACACCTCGAGTGTAACTTCCCCCTGTTTTGCAAGAGAAAACTCGATCTGAGCCTTACTTGAAACGATAGTTGGCGAAAGAGACAGCGTAGAGCCGACAACTTCGCTCGTGCTCTTGACATCAGCAGAGCCACCGTATAAGAACCAGTAGCTCATATACATCGAAAAAGGGTATTGTCGGAAAGACAGTGCTTTCGCCGCAAGATCATAGAACAAGAGCGAAGTGTTACTTGCAGTCGAGAATACCAGTTGCTTATCGTTAGGTGAGAATGTAGGGCGATTAGCATCAAGGATAGCGCTCCCGCCATTGATGTTTTTCGTATAGACTCCCAACGCATCAAGTGACCCTTTATCAAAATCGGCAACAAGTACATCCTCAGTACCTGAAGAAATGGCATTGAAGGTTACCAGCTGAGGATTAGCATTGCTATAAGAAATATTTCCTATATCAATGGTCGCATCAGCGGCTGGGATGAGGTTGTAGATAAGCTTTGACTGGAAATTTATTTCATAAATAGACCAATATCCGACATTGGTAGTCCCGAGCTTGTCTTGATTGAAAGCATCGAAGCTTACACGAGGCACTGTTTTGTTCGGGCTCCATGATATGACGTCAGGATAATCTATGCTTGCAACCGATCCGCCATCTGTAGATTGAGGGTCAAGTTTCAACGTTGAGATCGCAGTGCCATCAAAGAAATAGAGATTCGGATCTTCGGTATAAGCCGAGCTTATCGCCACAACTGATTCATCCGGCGAAACGGCGGCATTCCAAAGATCGCCATCTTGCTGAAGTTTTAGATTGGGGAAATTATATACCTTACCATCCACCATATCAATAAAAGCAAGGTGTTTTGTTTGATCGATAAACCAAATGTGATTACCCGGACGAGGTGTGGTCAGTATTGAACGATTAATACCCTGATCGGTATTTGAAACTCTCGCGACTGCCCCTGCACTATTGAACGAGAAGGCTTGAGTGGTCGCCACATCAACAACTCCAACCTGTCCGGCATCGTTAGCGAAGGCAATGTATTCTTTGCCACCACTCTGTGTTGGAATTTTATCATCGGGACCTGTCCCGCCGCCATTATCAAAAATGCCGACACTATCAAAGGCAAATCCTGCCGTGAGTGATTCATTGCTTGTTGCACCAAAAAGATCTTTGGCCGAAGAAACTATTGCTCGGCGACAATCGAGAAATTGACTATTGCGTGTTAAATAATTGGTCAGTGCACGGTAGTACATTTTTTGCGTTTTATCACGACCTAATGCCACGATCAAAATAGCCGCCGCACGATTGGGGATGCCGCTGTTGACGTGAACGCCGCCATTATCTTGATCATTGGTAAGATTATTAAATTCGTTCATGTGTTTTGGTTGGTGAGCAAGACCTGTGGGATTATTGGGGAATAACATATCTCGCAAACAACTTTTCCCATTTTTTACAACTTGTTCACCGATCAATAAATTTGAAGGGTCGATCATCACTCCGAATACATCTGACATTGATTCATTCAAAGCACCTGACTGTGCTTGATAAACCAAGTTAGCAGTATTTTCGGTAACACCATGAGTCATCTCGTGGCCGGCAACATCAAGCCCACCGGGAAGAGATTTAAAATCGGTAAGCCCGTCACCATAGATCATTACTTTTCCGCCGCCATTCCAGAATGCATTGTCCATTCCTTGTCCATTTGAAGTGACGTGAATGATCGAGTTGATCACACCATTTTTATCATCGATCGCTTTGCGTTGGAATGTCGTGTTATAATAATTATAGGCGACACTCGTGTTGTAATGTGCCGAGACTGCTGTCGGATCGCTCCAAGTATTGTTTGATGAATTGTTATGGAAGATCGAAGTGCCTTGACCACCATAGTCATGGCCTGCAAGATTCAACGTTAAGGCACCGCCGGAAGGCTGATCGGGGAGTTGTGAGGCGCCGGCGTTGTAACTGCCAAGATCCCATATCAAATAATATTTTCCATCGGTATGCTGATAGGTCCTAAATTGTCTTGTGACGCCATTAAGATCGACCCCGGATGCATTATTAAATCCTGCTTGTGGCAATGCCATTGGTTCTGATCCGGCGATCTCGAATTTTACTGAAGGAATGTTTTCAATCGCTTTATGCGCTACCAGACTGCAAAAATGTTCAATCCGATCGATCAACTCTCCTGTCTGCGCATCAACAATATAAAAATATGACTCTAATAAATTTGCATTGACCGAAACTTCGTACGCGAGTCTTGGCTGTTTACCTGCCACAGGATACAACACTAATTTTGCGGTCGGCGATTGATTCTTATTGATATCGCCTTGCACGGGTGCATATTGTTTCTTTGAGACAAGATCATGGATCGCCAAGACCTGTGCGGCTTCAGAGCTGATTGAAGCTGTGACAGAGATGTTCTTTGGAGTAGGTTCATACGTTCCATTGATAATATCTGCTTCGCCTGATTTATCAAAATGCACATAAAGATCACGATTCCAAAGTTGGATATTTTGGAAATACTGCGCGAATCGAATATGCTCTTCACCAAGTTCATCATGAACATCACTCATTACACGAAGTTCTACTGACGGGTCTTCAAGAAGCAACGTTTTTTTGAGACTGGTGAGAATAGACATCGCATCGTTCGGCTTGATCGACTGTGGCGAGGTCGTTGTTTTTATTGTATGCAGTGACCACATCCAATTCACGGTGCCGTTGCTGGCTCGTGCAACTTTCCAGACACTCATCGGTGCGCCAGAATATGGTTCGGAGGAAATAATATCTGTCCGACTATTGATCGGCGCAAATTCTTGTCGATCAGCCTTACCCACTACGGCTGCAGATTTTACCAATGACGTTGAGCCGCGATGCTGATCGACATACTCTTTAAGAGAAGTGATCACCGGGATCTTTGAAGCATCCAGCCCTTTCAATGGCTTAACACCATTTTTTTGTTGTGAAAAAGAATTGGTTGCCAGCAGCAACAATAAAAATGCTAATGGATATACAAGGAATCGTTTAGTCATAGAGCCTCCGAAGAATAATATGGAATAAAAAATTATTTTGTCGTTCTTTTCAAACGTTCGATAAAATTAAAAACAAGTTTGTAGTATACTTGTATTTCAGGTTGAACTTTTGGGTCGCTATCACCCCAAGAAAGAGCGCTGCGTTCTTTCTCATTACCTATTTCAACGGTATAATTCATATTCCCTTGCGAAAGAGTGGTTACCGAGTGAAAGTCGATCTCACGGAGATACTGGAAGAAAAATGATACCGAGTCAGGAGCAATTTTTCGTTGCCACAAAATAGTATCGGATCCATCTACACTCTTTTTTTGCCAGGAAATAATATGACCGTCTGAGGAAATACTAGCACCGGAATAATAGCCACTAAATCCTCCACCTGCGCCAACCCGAATAATGCTAAGAGCACTGAGCGTCTTTGAATCTTGCTCGGAGTGATTCGATGAGGAACATCCTGCGACCAATGCAAGAATAATGAGAGAAATAATGACCTTGTACTTTTTCAAGTTCATAATATCAGAAGAGCTATTGAAGTACAAAGATAAGAACAAAATAGTATGAAACTCTCATAAACTGCTTTTTTCTTTACTGTGCTGTAGAAATGCAAAATCAGCACTTCCATATAATAGTGTGGAAAAATGGAGGAATGTGGAATTATAGTGTAATATTTCGGTTTTCTTTGTCTGTAATGCCCGTTTTACCAAAGAATATGTTCCACGAAATGAGGCTTTTCTCATTTTTTAGGCTGTTACACTTTCTTTCGCAAAACGTAGCAGACAGTGTTAACTTTTTCACCGAATTCCAAATGAAGAAATCACAACGTTATTTAATTACCTTGCCCCTTCTGCTGATCGTTTTATGTTGTTCTTTACAGCCTGTTTCCGCACAAACAGGTCAAATGACTCAGCCCGATCAGGAAGTAAAATGGCCACATCGCCTAACTCTTGGGCTTGGAGCGGGTATTAATCTCAACTTTGCATCAGGTACTTACACTGATATTGGGAATTCTTACACAAGTGGTTTCGGTGCCGCCCCGACTTTTTTCGGAATGCTCGAAATCCCTCTTGCAGAGAAATGGATGCTCGTTCCGAGAATTCATTATAGCGATTACAGCGGATCATTTAGTGATGGCGTAGCAACAGGCACGGCAACACTGGAAAAGAATTTTGCTTACAATCTTCAAACGGTCGGCATTGACGTGCTCGCGAAATATGTGATCGGCAATTTTCATATTCTTGCAGGACCTTCGATCGCAACAATGATCAAAAAATCTTACGCTCACGGAACCTCAAGCGATGCAAGCTCATCAAGCCAGGACCTTCCGGGTGCAGGGAGTGTCTATGCTGCGATCGGTGCCGGCATAGGTTATGACATCCCGGTAAATGACCGTCACACAGTATGGCTTTCGCCTGAAGCATTTTATAGTTTTCCGTTTACGAATCTTGGCGGAGCGAGCAATGGTGATCTGAAAGTTTCGACACTTCGCATTGCACTTTCGGTGAAATTTGATATTGGTTCTGACCCAAAACCAACCGAACTTCCACCGTCTGCACCATCGATGTCTGTTACAGCTCGTGGTGTGCTTCCGAATGGCGACCCGACTCAAGATCCGATCATTGCGCAGCAGGTCAATAGGACTCGCTCGTCAATGACTTTCTTGCCGTACGTGTTTTTTGACTACAACAGTGCAGAAATTCCGCCGCGCTACAACCGCGATGGTGCAACGGGTTTTAACACTGATATGCTTGCCGGAAAAACTGATATTGATGCAAACCACTCAGGGCTGGACATTCTCGGTTATCGTTTGCGTCAATACCCCGATGCAACCGTTACGCTGACCGGTACCAATTCCAATAGCGGTAAAGAGCGGAACAATATCGAGCTTTCACGCTTACGCGCAATGGCTATCCGTGATTATCTCGTGAAGACTTGGAATATCGATGCAAAGCGTATCATCGTCGATCAGCGCAACCTGCCCGAGCTTCCGACCAATCCTGTCACCAACGCCGGTATGATCGAAAACCGTCGTGTCGAAATTGCATCGAGTGATTCGCGAGTGACCGAGCCAGTGAAGATCGAGACCAAACAGGCGAAGACCGTGGGCGAGACACTTGTCCGTTTCGAAACCAATTTGACCGTCGATCCCCGTATCAATATTACCAGCTGGGAATTGTTGATCGATCAGAACGGCAGCCCATTGAGCATTGGTGATAGCGGTCGTGGCACTCCGCAAAAAGTATTGACACTGAAAGTACCGAATGCTGAGAGCCTATTGAATCAACCGATTCACTACCAAATGAATATCTACGATGCCAATGGTACAAAATATTCTACTGATGGAATGACTCGCGTTGTGAACAAAGCGGTTGAGAGTGCAGATCTTGAAAAGTACGCGATGCTCTCGTTCGATTTTGATCGTGCTGAGATCAACCCGCGTGCATTACAGATGGTCAATCTCATCGGCGAAAGTATTTCGAAAGATGCGACAGGAGTAAACGTCACCGGGTATTGTGATAATACTGGCGCTGACGACTACAACCAAGCATTATCGGAAGCACGTGCCGATGCGGCGATCAAGAATCTTCGCAAGGTCACGAACTTGCCAGTCAATGTCAATACCAAAGGACAAGGCAAACGCGATCCGAAGTTCACAAACGATCTGCCGGAAGGTCGAATGCTCAATCGTCGCGTAGAAGTTGATATCCAGAAGTCCAGCCGATAACTGAGGCTTCGTTTCATTGGTGAAGAGGTCGGGTCAAGTATGGTGATCCGACTTTTTCATTTTAAATAATTTGCAAATCTCCAAATTTCACGTTGCCCAGCATTTCTCGTTGCATATTTGTAACCAATGAAAAAACTTTTTCTATTACTTACTCTCGCCGCCGTTGCTATTGCTATCACACTCTATGTGGTATTACTTTGGAAAAATCCGGCGGAGAATAATCAGGAGGTCGTTATTTTCGTGCCGAAAGGTTCGACGGTTACTTCTCTTTCCGATTCGCTAGCGAAGTATGATCTTATCCGATCAAAACTTACCTTCAAACTTGCGGCGCGGCTCACCGGAGGCAGCTCGAATTTACAGCCGGGCAGTTATCGTATTCATCACGGGCTGTCGAATGGCGAGATCATCTCCCGATTGCTCGGTACCGAATTTGCACTCGTCTTCGAAGTGACTTTCCCGGAAGGGAGCAATATTCGGAAGATCGCATCGATCGCAAAGGAAAAACTGGGGCTTGACTCGGCGCTGGTCTTCAAAGCCGCACACGACACGGCATTTATTCGTAGCCTCGGTATTCCTAAGCAAGCAAGAAGCGCGGAAGGTTTTCTCTTCCCTGACACCTATCGTTTTTATTTGATGATGACGCCGCACGAACTTCTTAAACGAATGACTGCGCGTTTCAAAGAAATACTTCCTGATTCATTGCTCGCCACTGCATCGAATATCGGAATGAGTAAATATCAGTTGATCACGTTTGCTTCGATCATCGAAGCAGAAGCTCGACGTGCCGATGAGCGCGAAATTATCTCCGGTGTGTATTTCAATCGCCTCAAGATCGGAATGAAACTCGAGGCTGACCCGACCATTCAATACGGCTTGGGACTTTCGGGCCAAATTACCCATGAGGACCTGCTCAAACCAAACCCATACAATACCTACCAGATCGTTGGCTTGCCACCCGGACCGATCAACAATCCCGGCAAAGCCGCTGTGCTCGCCGCACTACACCCAGCACATCACGATAAATTATTTTTTGTAGCCAAAAGCGACGGCTCCGGCGGGCACTACTTCTCGCATAATTATACCGAACAGCAACAAATGATCAAGAAATCGAATAAGAACGAAAATCAATAGATTCGGAAGCGATGGTATTGTCTGAACTAGGATTATTGAGATTTTGGTCGTTGCTAATACAGAGAAACCGCAATTACCTTTTCTGCGTATAGCTTACGTCGAATGCTATTTCGGGGTTATATTTTGGCACAGGGCTTGTAAACACCTTTGCCTATTTTTTATCGCTAAACTATCCCCAGAGTTATTACGTTGTAGCGTGACTAGCTATCTTAAGGAGTACTTTCAATGGATTTTTCAATGTTATTTCATACGTGGTGGGGCTTGACACTCTTCGTAGTGATCGCCGGACACATCACTATTATGTGCACGTCGTTGTATTTGCACCGCTCGCTGACCCACAATTCTATTACTTTTAATCCTATCGTTGCATTTCCGATGCGCGTCTGGCTCTGGATCGTCACCGGAATGTCAGCCCAGCAGTGGGTTGCTGTCCACCGCAAGCATCATGCCCATTGCGAAACCGAAAATGACCCACACTCTCCGGTCGTCCATGGTTGGGCTCAGATCTTATTCCTTGGCGTGAAATATTATCGTCGTGCTTATCAGGATAAAGAGACTATCGCTCTTTATGGTAAAGGTGTGCCACGCGATTTTATGGAAACATACTTTTTCGAGCCGTTAAAATACGGTGGACCAGGACTCTTGTTGGTCTTGTGTGTCTATTTCTTAGGCTGGGTCTCTGGACCATTGGTCTGGACTGGGCTTGTACTTTGGGTACCGTTCTGGGCAGCAGGAGTTGTGAATGGGTTGGGTCATACGATCGGCTATCGCAATTTCGTGGTTGATGACGCAAGTCGCAATCTTGGCCCTATCGGCTTATTGCTCTCGGGTGAAGAACTTCATAATAACCACCATAAACATCCGTCAAGTGCGAAATTTTCGGTCAAATGGTATGAATTTGATATGGGTTGGACCTATATTACCATCTTCAAATTTCTCCACCTCGCAAAGCTGAGAACGATCCCGAATACGAACTAACGTATCGGGTTGTGGTCGGCATAAAATAATCGTGAGCCAAAACGGACAAAGTAGTGTTATCTCCATTCTGAGAAACAACTATGAATTTTCCGACACAGCTCACGATCTTACGGATCATCCTTACGCCGCTCTTCTACGTGCTATTCGCCGTGGTTGCGCCGCCGATGTATCTGTGGTCAAGCGCTATTTTTCTTATAGCATCTCTTACTGATTGGTATGACGGGTATTTTGCCCGCAAGTATGGCTATGTTAGCAATCTCGGCGCATTCCTCGATCCTCTTGCCGATAAAATTCTCACCTCGGCGGCATTAGTCGCTTTTGCCGCAAAAGATATTATCCCTCTGTGGTGTGTGGCAATTATTATTTTTCGCGATGCATATCTCACGGGCTATCGGATGGTAGCCGATGCTTTAAATTTGCCTATCAGGACCAGCACATTTGCAAAGTATAAAACTTTTCTACAAATGACCTTCATCTGTTATATACTGGCGGCGTATCTATTGGTCGAAGGCGATGCGGGTCTCAGTCCTGTGGCACTTGGCAAAAATATGTTGAATACAGACCTACTTTGGTGGCTGACCGTTGGCATCACATTGCTAACCGTCACGACAGCTATCCAATATACTTATGACAACACCAGCGTCTTGAAGCAAATCGCCGTTCGCACCGGTATTATTAAATCTTCCCAAGAATCTTCATAATCTGATGTCAGAAAACCCATTTATCAAAGCGCGCTCCAGACTTTGGGCGCCGGTCAACACAAAGCTCAAGAGCGTCCCGATGTGGGCATTAATGATCGGCTCGTTCGGTTTTGCCGGCTTGTCTCCGGTTTCGAGCGGTACGGTGGGCAGTGCTGTCGGTGCATTGTTATATTTTTATATTGCTCCGCTACAGCATCTCGGTGTATTAGCCGCCGCCTGTATCGTTGCGCTGATCATCGGGACTATCGCCACTGATGTTATTGAATTAAAAATGGGCGAGCATGACCCATCGGTCGTCGTGATAGACGAAGTACTTGGACAGTGGATCGCTCTCTTTACCTGGACATACACCGGTGATATTACCTACGTTATTATAGCATTCTTTGCTTTTCGATTCTTTGATATTATTAAACTCTACCCGGCATCGATCTTCGAAAAAAGACAGGGCGGTTCTTCAGTAATGCTCGATGATGCCGTTGCAGGGGTCTATGCCAATATTACGGCACATTTACTAATGTATCTGATCATTCTTTTTCGTTAAGACGATATGCTTAATGCCGAGATCATCTCGATCGGAGATGAATTGTTGATCGGTCAGATCATCAATACCAATGCCAGTTATATTTCAAATTCGCTCAATGCTATCGGCGTTGATGTCACTCGCGTCACCACGATCGGAGATAATGAGAAACGTCTTACCGCCGCGATAGCATTAGCTTGGCAAGAGAATGACATTGTTATTGCCACCGGTGGGCTGGGTCCTACGCACGATGATATTTCAAAGGTTATTGTTGCGAAATTCTTTAAGAAGAAGTTAGTGCTCCATAAACCTACACTGATAAGAGTAAAAGCACGATTCAAATCATTTGGTATCGGCAAAATGCCAGAAGCAAATATTTCGCAGGCGATGATACCGGAAGGTTTTACGGTCTTGAAAAATGAAAAAGGTACTGCGCCGGGGTTGCTATACTCCAAAGGCGGCAAAATATTTGTGATATTGCCTGGTGTACCGCATGAGATGAAATGGTTGATGGAACAGCATGTCATTCGTCTTATCAGAAAGATGTATGCGAGAAAGCTTGGCAATGTTATTTTACACAAAACATTGCTCACGACCGGCATCGGTGAATCCTTGCTTGCCGAAAAAGTCGGTGATGTTACTACTTTTCTCGAAAAAGGTACTACCCTTGCTTATTTACCGAAGGTCAGTGGAGTTAGGGTGCGAATCTCGGTTCGCTCAAACAATGAGAAGTCTGGAAAGGAAACACTTCGTCGCATTGAGAAGCATATCCGCAAACAAATTGCGCCATTCATCTTTGGTATCAATGACGAAACTCTCGAAGAAGCTGTCGTCACACTGTTAAAAAAGCAAAAGGCAACGATCTCGACTGCCGAGAGTTGTACCGGGGGGATGCTCTCAATGAAATTGACGAACATTGCAGGCTCATCAGAAGTATTTTTCGGTGGCGTCATCAGCTATACGAATACTGTAAAGATCAAAGAACTGGGTGTCCCACCAGCAGTCATTAAGAAATACGGAGCGGTTAGTGAAGAATGTGCCCTCGCTATGGCAGAGAGTGCCCTGAAGAAATTCAGCACGACGTATGCGCTCTCAGTCACAGGTATTGCCGGACCTGATGGTGGCACAATCAAAAAGCCTGTCGGCACGGTTTGGATCGCCCTTGCACAAGAGAATGCTCCGACGATCACCAAACTCTATCATTTGGGAGCGGACCGGCCGATCAATCGCGAGCGGAGCTCTGATCTTGCTTTGGAGTTATTACGTCGCAGATTGCTAAATCTTTCGTAACTTTACACATCACGTTTGTCGTTCTACAATAACTTTTCTCGCAACCAAATACACATGACACCATCTCAAGCGGTAAAACAATACGACCTAAAAGATTTTTTTCGTACCCCCGAACAATCTGGTTATCAAATTTCACCTGATGGGAATTGGATATCCTTTCTCGCGCCATACGAGCGTCGAAAAAATATTTTTGTTCAACCGCGTAACGGTGGCGAAGCAAAACGCATTACTTCAGAAACTGCTCGCGATATGGCCGGGTATTTTTGGAAAGGTAACGACCGCATTATCTACGTAAAAGATTTTGGCGGCGACGAAAATTTTCACCTCTTTAGTGCAGCTGTTGATGGGACTGATGTTCGGGACTTGACCCCATTCGACAAAGTGACGGTCAATATTATCGATGAACTCGAAGAACAGGAAAGCCTTATGTTGATCGGGCTCAACAAGCGCGACAAAGAGGTCTTTGATGTCTATCGGATTAATGTCATCACCGGCGAATTAGATCTCGTAGCCGAAAACCCTGGCAACATTACCTCATGGGTTACAGATCATGACGGAAAGCTTCGCATCGCTGTTGCAACTGATGGTGTGAACTCAACTTTTCTGTATCGGGAGGACGAATCAAAAGAATTTCGACCTATTCGGACAACAAATTTCCGTGAAAAGCTTCTGCCAATGTTTTTTATGTTCGATAACACCAATGTCTTTTGTGCCAGCAATATCGGGCGAGACAAATTGGCGGTAGTGTTGATCGACCCTACAACCTGCACCGAGAAAAAAGTAATATTCGAGCATCCGGAGGTTGATGTTTATGATCTGCAGTTTTCACAAAAGCGAAAGGTCATTACCCATACGACATACACGACTTATAAAAATGAACGGCACTTCTTCGACCACGATACCGAGAAGCTCTATCACCGGCTGTATGAGCTATTTCCGAATTATGAAGTAAGTCTGAGTGCTCATAATAAAGAAGAAGATGTCTTTATTGTCCGCACTTATAGTGATCGCTCGCTCGGAGCATGTTATGTTTACGAAAAAGAGACTGATACATTAACAAAGCTCGCTGATATTAGCCCATGGCTTGATGAAAATGATCTTTGCGAGATGAAGCCCATACAATTTACATCTCGTGATGGCTTGACCATTCATGGCTACCTCACACTTCCAAAAGGGAGAGATCCAAAAAATTTACCAGTCATTGTCAATCCACACGGCGGTCCATGGCACCGTGATACCTGGGGCTACAAACCCGAAGTACAATTTCTTGCCAATCGTGGTTATGCTATTTTTCAATTAAATTTCCGAGGTTCGACCGGCTATGGGAGAGCATTTTTGGAAGCCTCATTTAAGCAATGGGGTCTGACGATGCAAGATGATGTAAGCGATGGGGTACAATGGCTCATTGACCAAGGTATTGCTGATGCAAAACGCATTGCCATCTACGGAGGTAGTTATGGCGGCTATTGCACTCTTGCTGGGATGACCTTTACACCTGAGCTCTATGCTTGCGGTATTGATTATGTCGGCGTTTCAAATCTCTTTACTTTTATGCAGACGATTCCGCCATATTGGAAGCCTTTTCTCGAAAGTATGTACGAAATGGTTGGCAACCCTGAAAAGGATCAAGAATTGATGAGAGCCGCTTCACCGGTGTTTCATGTCGATCAGATCATTTCACCGTTAATGGTCATTCAAGGAGCACAAGACCCTCGAGTGAACATCAACGAATCAAATCAGATCGTTGAAGCGTTGCAAAAAAGAGGTATCGACGTGCCTTATATCGTCAAAGAGAATGAAGGTCACGGCTTTCATAACGAAGAAAATATGTTCGAAGTCTATGCTGCAATGGAGCAATTTTTAGCAAAACATTTGCAGTAATTATTATTTTTGTATTGCTGTTTATAACCTGACTTTAAAAACCACCAAGAGGTATAACGATGACACAAGATTTCCTAACCCGTCTCGATGCAGTAATAGCAGAGTATGCTGTGCTCAACCACCCATTCTACCAAGCTTGGAATGCGGGTATGTTAAATAATGCTCAGTTGCAGGATTATGCAAAGCAATATTATCAATTCGAACGCAATTTTGCGCGCTACGTCTCAGCAGTACATACCGGTTCGAACGACCCGATCGTCCGCAAGCAGCTCCTTGAGAATATGCTTGAAGAAGAGTGGGGTGAAGAGAATCATCCAGAATTGTGGCTCCGTTTTTCGGAAGCTCTTGGTTGTGACCGCGACGAAGTTCGTTCAGCTACTTCATATCCCGAGACTGCTTCGCTTGATAGCACCATGATGAATCTTACACGTAATGGCTCGACCCTCGAAGGTGTTGCGGCTCTCTATGCGTATGAATCACAAATTCCTGAAGTCTCGAAGACAAAGATCGATGGCTTGACTAAATTTTATGGCGTAGAGTCTGATTATGGTTTGTCGTTCTTCAAAGTACACGAAGAGGCAGATCTCGTCCACCGCCAGGCCGAGCGCGATATGCTTGCCACTTTAGTACATTCAACTGAAGATGAGCATTGTGCTATCGAAGCCGCGCGTACAAGTGCAAAAGCTTATTATGAAATGCTCACAGGTGTTGTTCGAGAGAATCAGATCGAATGCCCAGTGATGTGATGACCACTTAGTTATGCTCTATCAGAGAAAAAAGCCTTCGCGAAAGTGAGGGCTTTTTTTATGAGATGATTCTTAATTACTTACCAAAAATTCGGATTTTCAGAATAGCAACCTCAAAAAAGCATATTTTTGTAGAGGCAATACGTTTTGCCAAAGTTTTTTAACAAAAAACCCCTTAAATAACACAGAAAAGGACATTTTATGCGTAATACAGTATTCTTAGCTTTTGCACTTCTCGCTTTTGTTGCGGCAGGATGCACCATTGATAAAGATTTCAATTTCTCGCTCAATCAGGATTTCGTCATTTCTGATTACCCAACCACTACATATTCTCGATCAGATACGATCGATGCTAGCAAATCAAGCTCAGACTATAACAAGTACAAAGCTGATATTAAAAATATTGATATTGAGTCAGCAACATATGCCATTATCTCGTTTAACGGACCGGCAACTCAAAATGTCATTTCCGGTGTGCTCACCGTCACTACGCTCGATGGCACGACATCGAAGGTGATTGGTACGATCAGCAATGTTAATCTTTCAACGATCGGATCAACCCCACAACCATTGACATTGACCGACGATGGTAAACAATTATTGAAAGATCAGCTTTCAGGTGCTTCAAGTTCAGCGATACTGAATTTTACGGCAACCACGAATGAAGCTCCGATCAGTTTTACAGTTCATTTCCATTTCGTCGCAAAAGCTACATATTCTAAGTCACTTCTGTAATTTTTCAGAATACTGATCAAGTGACAGATCGTATCGAAAAAGCCTTCGCCAAAGCGAGGGCTTTTTTGTGCTTGTAACCTTCCTTTTTTCTCAACTGTTGTTGTTCGCCTATGTACGAACATCTCTTATCCCCGTTATCGATCAAATCGATGACACTGCCGAATAGGCTTGTCGTGCCGGCAATGGTTACACGCCTTTCGGGCGAAGATGGCTTTATCAATGAAGCCATCACCGACCGATACGTGCGCTTTGCCAAAGGCGAAGTCGGGCTGATCGTCGTCGAAGCAATGGCAGTCCATGAAGCCAAGTCTGGCCCGTTACTGAGAATTTGCAATGATGACTACAAGCCAGGTCTGACCGAACTTGCAAAGCGAGTTCATAATGAGGGACCTTCCAAAGTTGCGCCACAGATCATTCACTTCCTGAAGATCGCCCGTTCAGGTTGGAGGCAGAAGATCGAAGATCTTTCTCGCGAAGATATAAAACTTATTATTGAACATTACGGACAAGCGGCCCTTCGTGCCCGTGAGTGTGGCTACGATGCAGTAGAACTGCACATGGCGCATGCTTATACACTGAGTTCTTTTCTTTCGAGAAAGAACAAGCGTCCCGATGAATTTGGCGGAAAATCGCTTGAGAATCGTTTGCGTGTGCCGTTACAAGTGTTGCATCAAGTTCGTCGTATGGTAGGCGAAGATTTCCCGATCGGCGTTAGATTCCTTGGCGAAGAATGTATCAAAGGTGGCTATACGACCGAAGAGTCATCACAAATTGCTCTTCG
This sequence comes from Kapaibacterium sp. (SeqCode), assembly GCA_038229915.1. Classification (GTDB taxonomy): domain Bacteria; phylum Bacteroidota; class Ignavibacteria; order Palsa-1295; family Palsa-1295; genus JAFDZW01. Next base: position 17,189 of record JBBRNY010000027.1, read on the forward strand.
TATGGCAAGCGAGGGTGCAGATTATATCTCGCTTTCTGCCGGTGGCAAGTTCGAGGATGCTATTCATAAAGACGGCGAAGTACTCTATCCATATACAGGTTATTCGGGCGATCGCTGTATGCCGCCTGCCGAGTACCCAGACGGATATAATTTACATATGCCCGAAGCATCGAGAAAAAAACTCCGTTTGCATGGGTTACAAACTCCTGTCATTGCAACAGGCAAAGTATCAACCCCCGAACTTGCAGAAGAAATTTTATCTCAAGACCGCGCCGATATGATCGGTATGGCGCGTGGGCTTTTGGCTGACCCAGACATCATCAAAAAAATTCGTGAAGGCAAACAAGATGCTATTGTAAAATGTATCTACTGGAATGTTTGTAAAGCCCTTGACGAGACCTTCCACGAAGTCGTATGTGGGTTGTGGCCCAAAGGTTATAAACATGCGCCGGATAGTGACGATACTATTCCGCCGACATGGAAATCCGATACACCGCTGAAATCACTTTCGCGTACCAACCAGATACGACTCAACTGGGAACAAGCCCAAGACAACGAAGCCGTTGCAGGTTATGAGATCTGGCGTTCAGAAGATGGTGGCAATCACTATAACCACCTCTATTCGGTCACGGTCTCGATGTATAGCGATAACCTCGCGCAAAGCGGCCGCAAATATTACTATTACATCCGTGCTTATGATCTTGCCGGGAATAAAAGCGCTCATTCCAATATTGTCGAAGTCGAAGTACCTCTTAAGTTTGAGTTACTTTCGGAAACCCTTAGCCAGTAAGCGGGTTTTACTATAAGAGGGGTAAACTCGTCGTAATTTCGTTACTTCGAGATATAACTATGTTGCGATGCTCTGGAGTTTGATTCGTGTTGTGTGTTGTCTTTTTTTTCTTGCCGCGAGTTTCGTGACAAGTAGTGCTACTTGGAAGCCGATCGGCAATCAACGCGTTTCGGCGTTCGATATGGCAACCACCAAGAAAGGTTTAATCGCGATAAATGATGGCACAGTACTCGTCGCAAAATATACTAATGGTACGATCGACGGTCTTTTTACCCCAAATGGCATAGTATCTTCGATCATTATACGGGATACCAACATTGCCTATCTCTCAGTACTCGGCGATGGTATTTATGAAGCTTCTGCACGTTGGACAAACTTCACAAAGATTCAAGATGCCAATCGATGCGAAATTCTATTAGTCTATCGCACGACACTCATTGTGATGATCGAGCAAAAGATCTACTACTACGATGGCGGCATATTTAAACCTTCCGTTGGCATTGACGCTACTGATTCAATATCCGCTGTTGAGGCGTACAGTACCTCAACACTCATAGCCACTGCCGACTCGGCGATCTATCGTTCACTTGATGGAGGCGCGACTTGGACGAAAACCCTCACTAATATTTCCTCAATCTGGTCGCTTTACAGTGATCATGTAAATAAGATCATGTATGCCGGCGGAAAGCAATTACTGAAATCCCTCGATAGTGGTGCAACCTGGAAGCCATTGTCAAGTATATTTTTCGATCTGACGGGTCCTGTTGTTGGCTCAAGAGATTGCTCTGGTGTATTTTATCTCGGTGCCTATAGTCATCCTGTCCGAGGCGAACTATTGCGATCAGTAAATTTTGGAAAGTTTTTTCAGGATGTCGGTTCAGCATATTTATCGCTTATTCATCTCCGAAAAGGGGTTGTTCTCGATCGGGGCTCTACGGTTTTTTGGCTTGATAGTGGTGGTGTGTTTAGTGTGTCTCACGATGGGGTTGATAGTGTTATCACAGACAGTGTTCGTGAACGGATCGCCATCGGTATTGACACTATTATTCACAACTCGCTTTGTACGAATGCGGGGAATTCAAATGCAACATTTAGAATTCGATACGATCAATGCACCGGTATTTTTCTCGACTCATTAAAACAGCTTGAGTTAAACTCTGCATTTAAATTAAATTTTGCTCCTCAATTTGTTTCTGATTCAGAGATCAAGATCAGTTATTCATTCCGAGCAAATCACGAGGGTGATGATAGCGTTCGCTATCGGCTTCGTTTCCATTCACCTATCACAGGGAATTTAGAAAGTCTCATCTTCACACTGCGAGGTGTCGGAGATGGAAGCAGTGCGATACTTTCGCTTTCGCAAACACTGATCGAATATGGAAAGACAGGGATCGACTCACTTAAAAAAAGAACGGTTACACTCACTAACACCGGTTGTGATACATTGACGATATTTGATATTAACTCTTCAAGTTCAGTCTTGTTTCAGATAACTTCGAAAGTACTCCCGATCAACCTGTTGCCTGGAGAAAGTACACCTATCACGATCTCCTTTACTCCTCATACAGAAGGTGATTATCTGGAGTCGATAACGATGACCACCAGCGTCGGCACCAGATTTCTTACAGTTCGTGGTAGCGCAAGTAAGAATGCCGGCGGAGATACGCTTGATGGCGTCAGAGAATACTCTGCGCTGACACCCGCGCTCTATCCAAATCCAGCGAGTACTATTTTATTTATCAGTAACACCATTTCGAACTTTTCAAGTAATATTTCTTGCTACGATTTGCTTGGCAGATCGTACAAGCCCCAAATTCTTTCTTCAGATAACACAAATACCAAGATCGATATCACGATGCTTCCTCCCGGGAGGTATGTACTTTGTATTGATAGCCAACACATTCGGAGTTCATTTATTAAATATTGAGAACACTCCGAATCATATCATTTATAGTATGTACAGTACTCTTGAGTATCAATGTTCATGCACAGAATTGGATAAAAGTATTTACTGCGCCGACGTTGTGTAGTTCTGCTTTTTTTTTAAATCCCAATGAAGGATGTATCGGCACAGGAAATTACCCTGGTGGCTTCCCTGCACAAATATATTATACTCGCAACGGAGGCGTTACGTGGAATAGGTCGCTCATTCCGAATATGCAGCTACTGGGACAAGTAACCGATATTTTCTTCAAAGATAAACTGAACGGTTGGGCAACAATTCGCGAAGCCATTGAACACGGATGGAGTGGCGTTTATAAAACAATTGATGGCGGCGAAACTTGGCAGCTCTGGTATCAAGCCGACTTCCCTGTCGCTATCAGAGAAATTCCGACCGGTATCTTTTTTACTGACCGAAGCCTTGGGATCAAACGCTCGGTCGATGGGGGGCAAACATTTCAGGTCGTTGCCTCAAGTAATGGCGCGCTTGGTTTGGATTTTATGAATGATCGTATCGGCATTTCCTCATCCGAAGGTAAGGTTACCGACCCACTATATATTACCCTCGATGGTGGCAACACTTGGAATTCATTTGTCACGAAGCGTGAAGCTTGGAGCACCTTTGGCGACTTTGCAACAAAACGTTTGTTCATTGGCAGTGAGCGCGACAATACTTTTCCTGGCATAGAATCTTTCATTGGTTCTACTGCCGATAGTGGAGCAACAATAAGCCAGCAGTTCACAGGGAAAGCCGACGAGTTGTGCGGAAGCATTACTGGCAACAGAGGTTGTCGCTCAGTGATCTATGCACAAAAACAATCGGGTAGTGGCAATGATGGCCTCATCCGCAGTACAAATGGCGGCGCGAGCTGGATACCCGTTGGCGGACCGTACAACTATAACGACAAACGTTTCGCCGTCACTGGTAGAGGCGCGGTCGTGTATGCATTCGATCGCCTCGGTGGTGTTTGGAAAACAACAAATGGTGGCGATGGGCTGATCTCGGGCTCGATACTCACATCGTTTCAAATATTACAGCCACCAACTATTGCGAGCATTAAACTCTGCGACAGTCTTTTATCGACCTTCACATTTCGTTATACAGAATGTGATTCTGTGGCAGTAGTGAACATTTCCTTCCTCGATGACTCGCTCGGCGAACTCACGACAACTCATAAGTCAACCTCTTTCGGATTTGGCGGCAGCAAAAACGATTCTATAAAAATACTCTTCAAACCTGAACGTGTTGGCACCTCAACTCAAAGAGTTCGTTTCACTCTCAAACAAGCTGATGGTTTTTTTCAAGACACGGTCATCACCATCAATCTCAACGCTATTGCTGCCGATGACAAACTCATTGTCGAAGAAGCGCTCAATAAAACGCTAGACTTCGGGACACGAAGTGTCTGCAGTGATGACTCTGTTCGTATCATTACCATCACCAACATTGGTTGTGCATCAATGGCATTGAATACTTTAATAGTAAATGGCTCTGCATTTTCTCTGTTATCAAATTTTATTCCGACAACACTTGACCCCGGCGTTTCAAGACAGTATCTCATTCGTTTTAAGCCAACAATCATCAGCGCTGAGACAGGCTCGATCATCGTGCAGACAGGCAACGCTCGTGACTCGATCACCCTTACGGGCATCGGTCGAACCGGCAATCGTGGGTATGCATTATTACAAGCACCGATCTCCTCAACTATTTGTGATTCGTTAGATGGGTTTATTTCCATTCGCAATACTTCCTGTACCGACGTTACGATAGACTCGATCTTGGTTGGCAACCCATTTCGTTTTGATGCGAAATCTTTACCGATCATTCTTGCAAGTGATTCTATAATCGTACTCCATTATCACTTTGTCCCCTCAACCCCGGGAAAATATTCTATCCCAGTTACGATTCATTCGAAGAACGTGAATGACCCGTTTGATACAACACTTATTCTTTCGGCAACGGCAACCGAAGGTGTACCAAATGCAGTCTATTCAACTCAGCTTCTTGCATTCGATTCTGTTTCGATCTGCTCATTTCGCGAACTTGAACTAACGATCACCAATACCGGATGTGATACATTAACTATTCCGAGCGATACTCTTGTATCGGATACTGCTTCGTATCATATCCTCAGTGACATATCCAATCGCCAAGTACTTCGCGGTGATACCGTAAAAATTCGTGTACGATTTCGCCCTACGGGATCGGGAGTATTTAATTCAATACTCCGTATCAGCACCAATATTGGCAATGTCGATATTCCTATCACTGGTGTAGGCTCAAATGACCCAGGAATACTATCGCTCACAACTCCGACACTGGGTAATATCTTAACGTGTAAAGACACAACGTTCTCGATAGTACTTGAGAATACTACCTGCGACTCTCTTTCGCTTGACTCGGTACAAATAACAGGCATAGGAAGTGCGGATTATTCATTGCTCTCATTTGTAAAAGCACCGTTGCCCATCGGCGCAAAAAATATTCAACAAATACTTTTTATACCTCAGGTCGGCGGTGTCAGAGACGCTGTTGTTCATTATTTCTTGCATAAAAGTGATGGGAGTATTATAGAAAAGACTGTTCCGTTGCAAGGTATGGGTGTACAGGCGGTACCAATCAGACTTTCTATCCCAACAACACCCATCACTGGTGCTGCTGGCTCTGTAGTACAAATTCCGATGAGTGTTCTTGATGCGAGTGTGACACCCGCTCGTTCACTCACGATCATCCTTCATACAAATACCGATCTTCTATCACCAAATAGTTTTGATCTCGGCGGCAGTGTGCTCAGTAGTGCAACGATCAGGTCGCTCAATACACAGGGTGATAGTATCGTGCTTATTCTTGATCTCACAAATCCAGTCATACTTAAAAGTGGTCTTCTTGGCACACTCTTGTGTGATGTCTATGTGACCGATACGCTCCAGACCGACATTACTCCGCTGTTGTTTTCAATTTCGGATGTCTCACTATCAACGAATTGCTTGCCAACCCAACTAGCGCAAGCTACAAGTTTTGTGATCGACTCTGCTTGTGGCATCCCAACACTTTCGAAATATCTTGCTCGGGGTATTAATGCTATCGTGATCGAAAGTATTTCTCCAAACCCTACGCGATCTGAAATTACTTTTTCAGCAAAGCTGGGTGCTACGATTAAAGAGAATCTTTCGGTAGAGATCTTAGATGATAATGGAAAGAGTATCCAACAAGAAACAATAACGTTAGACCAATTACGTCCTATCATTCAACACACCATTACCCTCACCGGGGCAAGCGGCGCAAGAATATTGAAATTACATTCAGGTTCGTTCGAAGCCGTCAGCAAATTTATACTGACGAGATAAGTCAGAGATTATAATCCGCGAATATCATTAAAGACCATAAACGCCATCAGCAGTAACAAGAACGTTACGCCAACACGCTGAAAACCCATCTTGAATTTTTGTGAAAGCTCTCTGTGAAGAATTGCTTCGAGAAAAACGATAACTAAATGACCACCGTCAAGCGCCGGGATAGGAAGAATATTTAAGAAAGCAAGAGAGATCGAAAGCATTGCCATAAAACTGAAATACGAAACGGCTCCGCCTTTAGCACTTTGCCTCGCATACTTCGCGATCTTGATCGGACCACCAACGCTTTGTGATGGATCAACCTTTCCGCTCACGAGCATGACCATGCTTTTGAGATAAAGTTTTGTAACGGTAAATAGATCACTAACTCCTGCCGTGATCGCTTCGCCGACACCGTAATTTATTTTCGTTATCTTGCCGGCAAATGGCGCTGCTTGAATTTGTACACCGATCTGCCCCGCAGCATTCGGAGTAATGGCTGTTGACATCGGATTCCCGTCACGTACCCACTCAAGTGTGATCTGCTCATTGGCATGAGGTTTCATTAGGTCGATCATCGCGACTTCGTTTAGCACCGGCACACCATTGATCTTCGTTACTCGGTCGCCAGATTTGAGATGAGCATGATCGGCAGGATAAGAAGCGGTTACTTCTGTAATGAATGCCCCACCGACACCTTCAGGGTAGAGACCAAAACTTTTATCGATCTGGGAAGACTCTGTGGAAATATCACTCGTTTTATATTTGACATCAAACTTCTGACCAGCACGCTCGAGCGTCATCGAAAAGTCGCTCCCCATGTGCTCAAGTATCGCTTCGTTCTGAAGTTCTTGCCAATTGGTAACAGGTTTGCCGTCTAATGCAAGGACTTTATCACCAGGCAACACGCCAAGTTTTGCAGATGCCGAGTGATCGGCGACATATCCGATCGTTGTGGTATCCCAAAATACTTTACCTTCAGAATATTTAATGCCAATAAAGATCGCACCAGCAAGTAAAAAATTTAAGATCACACCGGCTGATAAGACGATCGCTTTTTTCCACCAGCTTTTCGACCGAAATTCCCACGATTTTGGAGGGCCCGACATTTCTTCCATCTGTGTTTCGTCTATCATTCCGGCAATTCTCGCATAACCGCCGATCGGCAGGAGCGATAAACGATAATCGGTATTCGCACCAAGCTGTGCTTCGAGTTCATCGGTAAGCGGACCAAACGTAAAACCATTCAGCTTATTAAACCCAAAGAGACGCCGACCCATACCGATCGAATAGACCGGCACGTGCATCCCAAAGATGCGACCCGCGATAAAATGTCCGAACTCGTGAATTGACACGAGCGCGAAGATCGTGACGATAAAGTAGAAAATCGTTTGTAAAAAATCCATAGTGCTGTAAATGCTATTTTGTCAGATTGGGTTCGGGGTCGATAAATCCCAAAAAAAAATATGCTCTAGTTGATCAACCTTGCGGCCGAAGCTCTGGTGTTTACGTCGGCTTCGTAAATGCGTTTCAAACCCTCAGTAATACCAGCATCGCTCGAAATATCAAAGGGTTCAAGACTTTGCGCCGAAGCAATATCAATGCTGTTTTCGATGATCTTTGGAATATCCATAAAACCGATCTTCTCATTTAAAAACGCCTCGACGGCTACTTCATTTGCGGCATTCAAGATACAAGGATAGACCCCGCCCCGAGCCGCCGCCTCGCGAGCAAGGCGTAAACACGGGAAACGATCAGTATCAGGTGCTTCAAAATCGAAATGATTATTTTTCAAAAGATCAAGCAGATCATACGTGACCGGTAGCCGCTCAGGATAACCAAGCGCATACTGTATCGGCAGTCGCATATCAGGCGCCCCGAGCTGAGCCTTCACACTACCATCAACAAACTCTACCATTGAGTGAATGATCGACTGTGGATGGACGATCACATCTACTTTGTCAAGACTGACATCAAAAAGCCAACGAGCTTCGATCACTTCCAACCCTTTATTCATTAACGTTGCCGAGTCGATCGTGATCTTGCGCCCCATCACCCAATTCGGATGCTTCAAGGCTTTTGCAACGGTGATCTCAGCAAATGCTTCTTTTGGAGTCGTTCGAAACGGGCCACCGCTTGCGGTGAGGATAATTCTTTTAATTGACTCCTGCGTTTCGCCGACCAAACATTGCGCAATTGCCGAATGCTCGGAGTCGATCGGGATGATCACCGCACCGGTTCGTTTCGCAAGACCGGTCATTAATTCTCCGGCGACCACCAACGTCTCTTTGTTCGCGATCGCAACTCGCTTCCCTGCATAGATAGCCGCAATAGTTGGTTTCAGCCCGGCAAACCCAACCATCGAAGCAACGACAGTATCAACTTTTTCCAACGTCGAGATGGCTTCGAGTGCTTCATTGCCAAATTGCACGTCAACATCTTTTGGCGCGATCTCGCAAAGTTCTTTGAAAGCCTTCGGGTCGGTCATTACGACTATTTTGGGACGGAATTCTTCGATCTGTTGAAGGATCTTCTCAACCGAACTATGCGCCGAGAGTGCTTCTACGACAAAGCGTCCCGGGTTCTTCCGAATGACATCTAACGTATTCTGGCCGATACTCCCTGTGGAGCCGAGGATCGTCAAGTGATGTAAAATATTCTCTTTCAAGCGATTAGAATGCAACAATTTTAGGATTCTCGCGTTATTCGCAACACCATTAAACACGTTTAAGACTGAAACAGTACCGCGTAATATCACTGAGCTTCTTCGCCGTAGCGGCGGTGATGGTATTTGTCCTTACAATAACCACCGATAGTTTTGCTCAAGCAGTAACATCGGTCGATTCACTTTTAAAAAAAGACAGCACCAAAAAACTTCCGCACCCAGCGTTCAAACGACCACTTGCAAAAAATATTGGGTCGAATACTCTGATCACTAACGAAGCCGTACGATATTATGGCTCGCCACATTCGGTGCCGAACCTCTTAGAAGAGTCGGTCAATGCCGTGCCGCTCACATTAGGCGATCAAGGCTTTGGGCATGAGACTTTCCTCGTGACTTCGCGCTATAGCGAACCGCTCGTTAGCACGTTTTTGAATGGCGTCTTGCCGCTCAATGATCCTATCTCTGGTGCATCAATTCTCAATTACTATCCGGTCGAACTTGCTTCGGAAATGACGATCACTCATGGTGGCGAGTTGCAAGCGCTCGATCATGGCTCGAGTGATGCAGTGAATTATCGTCTCGAAACATTTCGTGCGCCGATTCCCTATTCCAGGATTCACTACACACAAGAACTGACGCATAGCTTTTCGAATTTCGAAGGTGTCTTCAGCATCAGCCCTTCTGATCCGATGAACATCGCACTCAGTGTTTATCGCCGGACTTCGGGGCATTCACAACAGGCACAAAATGTGCAGCTCAATCCGCGTACCGATGATTGGTGGCTTCGTTCGCAAATGAGTTATGATACGAAATCGGTTCATGCATTAATTTTTATGCTCTATACCACTGCCTTCAGCACAATGAACGGCGGCATTGCGACCAAAGATTCTACTGGCGATATTTTTGATGACCAGCTTGCCATTGCTCGTTTTCCTGATGCGTATGATCATCGAACCAGATTTGATATTCTTGCTCAATCGGGTTTTTCGATCTTCTCCGAAAAAGAACCGACGCTTCTTGCCGCGTATGCAACGTTTGCATCGCGACATCTTTTTTCGATCGACAGCTCTTTCCCAAATTATGCTGATACTATTCGAACAGCCAATCGTTCGGGCTTCAGCATACAGCAACCTGCCGCACTGACGATCGGCGAATTTTCGACTCGGGCGTTGCTGCGCGGTGACGTGCAATATCTTTCTCGATCAACCCCGACCAGACCGCTCACCGATATTGTCGAAAAAAGGATCTCGGCTTCGGCAAGCGATTCTATTTCGATTGGCGGAGCGTTTGGTCTTAGTGCTAGCGGATTCTTTCGTTGGACACTTTCACAACTATCGGTCGCAACCATCGTTCAGCCCGATCTTGTCTTCACGAATTTCGGACTCGAAGCCTCGGCGAGGCTCAGCCGTGCGCTATCAGTGACGGCGCAGGCAACCTATGTTCGAGACCGCGCGACGCTTTCGCCATCACCGACGGCAACGTATGATATAAAAAATCTCGGCGCATTTGTGTCGTTTGGTGTGCCGCTTAGTTCGAGCGATAGCATCTCGCTCAGCGCAGGCTATCTCGATCGCACCGAACCCGAAGGCATCGTTCTTTCGCCCCTCGATAATATTGACAGTCTATACACTCCCATCTTTTCGGCAACACCGATCCATTCGAGTGGCATTAATACTGCCCTTCATCTTTGGGTGGGGCATTTCCGATACTCAGCACAAGCAGAGATCTTGCCGAGCATCCATCCTATCGGTAATTACACCAATCTCGATGCGCTTCGTGCTGATATTACCAGTCGAATTTCCGGCGCGACCGGGATATTTTATGAAAGCGAACTTGCCGAAGGAAACCTCCGCCTGAGTTTCGGGCTTCGCCTCAGATATTACAATC